>CBESOE010000134.1:0-11832 GCA_965531145.1 uncultured bacterium
GGCATAGCGACCGGTCATGATGGCCGAACGGGATGGTGTGCATTGAACCTCGACATTAAAGTTGGTCAACCGGAGCCCCTCGCTCGCCAAATTGTCGAGCCGTGGAGTTGCTGCGCCGCGAATAATCCCACCACCGTTGAACCCAGGCTCCCCCCAACCGAAGTTGTCCATGAAGACCAAAACGATATTGGGATTATCCTGTGCGACGGCTATCGCGGGCATACACGCCAGAATAACCAGTCCGAACAATGCGAGTAATGGTTTAGCCAGTCCTCTCATCCCAACCTCCTTCATGCGCTGAATTGTTAGCTAACAAGTAATTGGCTGCAGGACACGCAATCAAGCACCATTTGGCCTTGACCCACCAAGCCTCCTCCTCCCGTTCTCTGGCCAGAAGAAACCTGTCCGGATGGAAGATGTGAGACCTGTCACCCGATCAGGTCGAAGGCGATCAGGCCGGTGAGCAGGGCAAAGTCCACCAGCTGGGCGATCTCCACCGATTCGTTGGCCACGTGAAAGGCCTCGTCGTCACCAGGCCCCCAGCCAACCGCCAGTACACCCCCGAGGTTTAGGGTCTTGGCATAGGTACCGCCCCCCATGCCGAAGGGTTCCGGGGTGAATCCGAGGATCTCGGCGGCGTTTGCCTGGATCGCCTTCACCAGCTCGTTTTTCGGGTCGATGCTGTGTGGCTCGTTCCAGGACATCACCTCGAAATTGAATACGCCGTCCTTCACCGCGGTTCCGCAGCCTTCCAGTTGGGCCACCACCCCCTCGCGGGTCATCCCCGGAACGGTGCGGATATCGAGGTAGATCGTGCAGCTGCCGGGCACGATGTTGGGAGCGGCGCCGCCCTGGATCTCGCCGAGGTTGAGGGACGGCGAACCGAGCACATCGTGCACCTCGTGCTCCAGCTCCATCCGCTCGATCTCCCGCACCAGCCGGGCCATCATGAAGACGGCGTTGATGCCCCGCTCCGGGGTGGAGCCGTGGGCCTGCTTGCCGGTGGCGGTGATCTTGAACACCGTCCGGCCCTTCTCGGCCACGTCGATGCTCTTCATGTTCTCACCGATGTCGGGGATCACGGCAAAGGTGGGGTCGATCAGCTTCTCTTCCATCAGGTACCCGATGCCGTAGTCCACGCCGTCCGGGTCCTCGGCCTCCTCGTCGGCCAGGGCGGCCACCAGCAGTTCGCCGGATAGCTGCCGGTCGAGGCCCAGCTCCTTGAGGATCGCCCCGGCCACCATGGTGGCGGCCAGCGGCCCCTTGTTGTCGAGGGTGCCGCGGCCCACCAGCCGGCCGTCCTGTTCAACCGCTTCGAAGGGGTCGGTGTCCCAGCCGTCGCCGGCCGGGACGATGTCCATGTGCGCCGGCATCAGCAACCGCCGGCCGCTCTCGCCCCGGCCCAGCCGGCCGATGACGTTGGGCCGTCCTTCGATCCGCGCGTGCACGTCGTAGGGGATCCCCCAACCATCAAGCTCACGGGTGACGATCTCAGCCACACGGTACTCCTCCCCGCGGATCTCGAGGTAGGGATGCTCGGACAGTTTCTCGGAGACCACGTTGACCGTCTTCTCCCGCACCATCTCCGTGGTCAGTTCAACAATCCGCGCCGCCACCTGCTCACGGTTGCCGGCAAAATAGTCCTTCAGTGCAGCTTTGGCGTCCATCTCTCTCCTCCCCGATTTCGGTCTGCTGGTGGGTCATCATACGGCGGTCACTATACGGCCGGCCCGGACGCAAAATCAAACGGCCCCCGGTGACAACGGAGGCCGTTCTTAACAATAGCTGTTGAAATCACTGTGGAAAAATGCCAATTGGCGAACGCAAGCCATGCCCCGTCAACAGCATGAATCGGAATGACCAATTTTTGCAACGACCGAGATGAAAAACCCAACGAAAAAAATGGAACAGAACGGGGCCTGACCCCATTCTGTTCCATTTCTGTTTCACATGTTCTGAACGCGGGCTAAAACCTCAACTGTGGTTCAAGGACAAGGCGCGCGTCGATGAGGATGCGGAGCCTACTCACTTCGTAGGTGAGCAATTCTCATCGACGCGCAACGACGTCATTGATCCTCAGATAAGGTTTTAGGAGCAGCCCATGGAGTTACCGCAATTGAGACACTTGTAACAAGCGCCGTTGCGCACGGTGATGTGCCCGCACTGGTTGCAGAAGGGCGCGTCGCCGGCCACCCGGGTCAGATACTCGGTGAAGGCGCCGCCGCGCTTCTTCTCCTGCCGTCCCCGGGTCTGGGACGCCGACGGCGCCTTGCGCACCCGGGCCGAGGGCGGGGAAAGCGCCGGGCTCTCGCTGTCGTCCTCCTCCTCGGGCTGGACCTGCAGGAACTCGGTGACCCCCAGATACTCGTAGCCCAGCACCCGGAAGATGTAGTCGATGACCGATGTGGACCACTTGATGTTGGGGTGGCCGTCCACCACGCCCTGGGGTTCGAACTTGGTGAAGGTGAAGCAGTCGACATACTCCTTGAGCGGCACGCCATACTGCAGACCGAGGGAGATGGCGATGGCGAAGCAGTTCATCATGCTGCGCAGGGCCGCCCCCTCCTTGTGCATGTCGAGGAAGATCTCCCCCAACGAATTGTCGGCATATTCGCCGGTGCGCAGGTAGACCTTCTGGCCGCCCACCTGGGCTTCCTGGGTGAAGCCGGTGCGCTTCTTGGGCAACCGGTAGCGCTGCAGGGGCTTGGGACCGGTGGTGCCGGTGGCCGCGGCCAGCGGGCCATCCTCATCCTCTCCGCTCTCGGTTTTACCTGTGCTGCCCACCGAGGTCAGCGGCTGGGAGCCCTTGCAACCGTCGCGGTAGATGGCCAGGGCCTTCAGCCCCAGTTTCCAGCCGTCCACGTAGAGATCGCGGATCTCATCCACGGTGCTCTCATGTGGCAGGTTCACCGTCTTGGAGATGGCGCCGGAAAGGAAGGGCTGTGCCGCCGCCATCATGCCGATGTGACCCTGGGGGCTGAGCAGACGCTCGCCGTCCTCGCCGCAGCGGCTGGCACAGTCGAACACCGCCAGGTGATGCTCCTTGATGTAGGGCGCCCCCTCGATGGTCAGCCGGCCGCAGATGCGGATGTTGGCCTCGGCCACCTGCTCCTGGCTGTAGCCCAGCCAGGAAAGGAGCTGGAAATCCTCCGCCTCGCGCAGCGCTTCCGGTACCCCAAGCTGTTCCAGAGCATCCCCCCCCACAATGGCCGGGGAAAAGGCCTGGGAAAGGTGGAAGACCGTGGCCAGGGAGGCCTCGATCCGGCCCACCGCCGCGGCGGACAGCCCGGCCTCCTCCAGTTCCCGCCGGTTCACCGGCCCCTCGCCGTCAAGGGTCAGAGTGCCGCAGATGTGGGTGATGATGGCCTCGGTCTCGCCGGTGGTGTAGCCCAGGGTATCCAGGGCCCGGGCCAGCGACTGGTTGACGATCTTGAAGTGGCCGCCGCCGGCCAGTTTCTTGAACTTGACCAGGGCGAAGTCGGGCTCGATGCCGGTGGTCTCGCAGTCCATCAGCAGGCCGATGGTGCCGGTGGGCGCCAGCACGGTGGTCTGGGAGTTGCGGTAGCCGTTCTGACCGCCCAGCTCCACCGCCCGATCCCAGGAATCCACCGCCGCCTGCCGCAGTTCCTCGGGACAGGCCCCCTCGCGGATCTTGGCCGCCGCCGACTGGTGCTGCCGCATCACCCTGGTAAAGGGCTCGGCATTAACCGGGTAGCCCTCGAAGGGGCCCTTGGCGCCGGCGATCTCGGCCGAGACCTCGTAGGCCTTGCCGGTCATCAGCGCGGTCACTGCGGCGCAGAGGCCCCGCCCCTCGTCGCTGTCATAGGGCACGCCCCGTCCCATCAGCATCGCCCCCAGCCCGGCATAGCCCAGCCCCAGGGGCCGGAAGCGGTGGCTGTTGGCGGCGATGTCCTTGGTGGGATAGGAGGAGAAGTCCACCAGGATGTCCTGGGCGGTGATCAGCAGGCGCACCGCGTGTTCGAACTCGGGCACCCGGAAGGAACCGTCCTCGTTGACGTATTTCAGCAGGTTGATGGAGGCCAGGTTGCAGGCGCTGTCGTCGATGAACATGAACTCCGAGCAGGGGTTGGAAGCCCGGATCGGTGCGGTGGACGAACAGGTGTGCCAGTTGTTGATGGTGCTGTGATACTGCAGGCCCGGGTCGGCACACTGCCAGGCGGCCCGGGCGATCTCGTCCAGCATGTCCGAGGCCTGGAGCTTTCGGTGCACCGTGCCGTCGGTGCGGCGGCGGGTTTCCCAGGTGCCGCCGGAGAGGGCGGCCTCCATGAACTCGTCGGAGACCCGCACCGAGTTGTTGGCGTTCTGGCCGGCCACCGTGCGGTAGGCCTCGCCGTTGAAGTCGGCAGGCCAGCCGGCGGCGATCAGTGCCCGGGCCTTCTCCTCCTCCTTCGATTTCCAGCGGATAAAGTCGAGGATCTCGGGGTGGTCGGCGTCCACACAGACCATCTTGGCCGCCCGGCGGGTGGTGCCCCCGGATTTGGTGGCCCCGGCCCCGCGGTCCAGCACCTCGAGAAAGCTCATCAGACCCGAGGAGGTGCCCCCGCCGGAGAGTTTCTCGTGGCGGCTGCGCAGGCTGGAGAAGTTGGTGCCGGTGCCCGACCCGTACTTGAAGAGCCGCGCCTCGTTCTGCACCAGCTGGAAGATAGACATCAGGTCGTCGTCCACCGACTGGATGAAGCAGGCCGAACAGAGGGGCCGGGCATAGGCGTTGGCGGTCTCTTCAGGCTCGGCCTTGGTGGCGTCCCAGGCCCAGGTGCCGCCGCTGCCCACGATGCCGTAGCGTTGGAACAACCCCAGGTTGAACCAGACCGGCGAGTTGAAGGCGGCCTTTTGGTGGACCAGCAGGTGCGCCAGCTCGGCCTCGAAGGTTTCCGCGTCGTCGTCGGTCTGAAAATAGCCCCCCAGCCAATCGCCGGCTTCGCGGAGGGTCTTGCTGACCCGGCTCACCAGCTGCCGGACACTGACCTCGCTGCCGGTATCGGGGACCCCGGCCTTGCGAAAATACTTTGAAACCACCACGTCGGTGGCCAGCTGGGACCAGTCCTCGGGCACCTCCACGTCGTCCATGCGGAAGACCTCGGTGCCGTCGGGGTTCTTGATCACCGATGACCGTTCCACATATTTCACGTCGTCCAGCGGGTCTGTCCCGGGACTGCTGTTCAACCTGGTGAACTGCAAGCCCTTTCCACCCTTCACCTTGGGCGTGCCGGCAGCTTCAGCAGTTGATTTCAAACGGTTTTCGGCAACACTTTTCTTCTCCGGTCCCATGACCCAACCTCCCCGATAAACGTCTCGCAGGCCCGGAAGAACTAAACCACGCCGGGCCTGCTATATTCTGTCATTTGTTCGTTCTGATACCAGATAGAGTATAGCAATGCGATGGGATACGCAAGATGTAGTGTGCGTTTATTTCATCAAAACTGCTACTGCTTGCCTCGATTCCCCCCGGGAGCGCATAATGTTCAATGGTTTTCACATGTTGCGGGTCCTACCGGCCCGCCCGTCAACCAGGTAAAGAGGCCCGATGAGCCAGTCCGGGAAACCAGTATCTGCACCGTCCCATATCCAGGTCAAGCCCACCTCCAGCTGCAACCTGCGCTGCCGCACCTGTTCCCTCTGGGAGAAGGACATCGAGAGCGGCCCGGGATCGGATCCCACGGCCCGGCGGCTCTCCGACCGGGAACTCGAACTGCTGGTAAAGGATTTTGCCGTCTGGGGTGTCAAGCGCCTCGAAATCGCCGACGGCGAGCCCTTTCTGCGGCGTGGCACCCCGCAGCTGATCGAACAGTCGGTGAACCTCGGGATGGACGTGATGGCGATCAGCAACGGCACGCTGATCGACCAGGCGCTGGCCGCCCGGCTGGTCCGCAGCGGGCTGAATACCCTGATCATCTCCCTGGACGGTCCGGAGGCGCTCCACGACGAGATTCGCGGGGTGGATGGCACCTTTGACAAGCTGAGCCGAGCGGTGGGCATGATCAACGAGGAAAAGGAACGGGCCGGCAGCCCCTCCCCCACCCTGATCTTCCACACCGTGGTCTGCCGGCTCAACTTCCGGTTGCTGGGACAGGTTCTGGAGAGTGCCGCGTCACTGGGCGCCGCGGTAGCCGCCTTCCGCTACCTCTCCCAGGTGCCCCCGGAAGCGGTGACCCTGACCAACGAACTGCTGCAGGGTGAGCACGCCTCCCCGGCCCACCATTACACCGTGGAGGAGGACCTGGGGATTCCCGCCGGTGAACTGGCGGATCTTGAGGGGATACTGGACCGGCTGGTCCTGGCCGGGAACCGCCTGCCGGTGAACCTGGCCCTCGACCCGCTGCTCTTCGACCTGGCCCGCGAGAAAAAACATGTCCCGCGCCGATTCGAGGGGCCGGGCTGCCCGCTGGTGGGCGACTTTCTGCAGATTTCGCCCCGGGGCGTGGTCCACCCCTGCCCCATGCTCACCGGCTGCGGCCTGGGCAGTGTCCGCGACCGCTCGGTTCGCGAGATCTTCGAGGCCCCGGAATCGCAGGAACTGCTGCGGCGGATCCAGGAGCTCTTCCCCCTGCCCATCTGCCCCCACTGCTGTTACCGAGAGAAATAGGTGACAGTCACCTATTATATGGCTGGAATCACGCTGGTTCCTCCCTCCAGGACAAGGTGACAGTCACCTGTTTCCGGCCACTGTCATTGCTTCGTCGCCTTTGGCTTCTCGCAATGACAATGGGGGACGGATCGTCAGGTCGAAGGCTGAACCGACTCCTCGCAAGGGACAAGAAATTGAGAAATTGGGGACGGTTACCTATTTCATTAAGACAATATTGTACGTACCTAATAGGTAACCGTCCCCAATTTCCTGTTCCATTCCCAGGCTTCCCATGGCCGCCATGGGTCAGTGTTTCGCAATGACAATGATGAGCTATCGGGACAGGTGATCAGGCTTTTTCGACCCAGCTGGTAAGGATCTTGTGCATGCCTGCGGTTGCCCGCTCCCAGTTGTACTGCCCCACCCAGCGGATCCCCCGCTGGCGCCAGGCCTCCAGCGCCTCCGGCCGGTCGTCCCGCATGGCGCGGAAATGATCGATGGATCTGGCGATGGACTCATCGGTGAGCTTCTGCATCTCCCAGTCCTCGGGCCAGGCCTTGATGCGCACGGTGGGCATGCGGTAGGCGGCGTCGCCGCAGACCTCCCGCCGCACGGCGCAACTTTCGGGGTGGGCCACCGGGGTGCCGCAGGCCATGGCCTCCACCAGGGGCAGGCCGAAGGTCTCCAGGTCGCTGGGGTGGATGTAGAGGTCGGCGGCGCCGTAAAGCTGGGCCATGGTCAGGTCGGGCACCACCAGCCGGTCCTCCACCCAGCGGCCCAGCACCTGGTGCACTCCCCGGGTCTCATCCTCCAGCCCGCCGGTGAAGGACACCAGGTCGGTGACATCCAGCTTGGCGGCGATCTCCGGCAGGTCGAAGCCGCCGGGGATCTCGGCGCCCCCGGGGAGCTTGAAGGTTTCGCTGACCACCGGCCGGCAGTGGAAACAGCAACGGACATTCTCCACACCGTCCTGCTTCAGCCTGGCCAGGGCCCGCATTACCCGGTGGTGCTTCTTGTTCGGCCGGTTGCGCGAGATGTAGAGCACGCCGAAGGTCTTCTCGTCCCAACCGAGGCTCTGCCGCACCTCCTGCCGCTCCCTGGCGGTGGGCGGTTTGAAGAGCTGGTGGTTCAGCCCGTGGGGCACCACGTCGCACTCCTGCCCACTCATTTTCTCGATGGCCCGGCCGGCAAACTCGGTGTAAGCGATGTTGCGGTCCACCAGGCCGAAGAGCCGCACGTCGTGGGCGGGCATCTCGTCCACCGCCGCCCCGCGGTAGGCCAGCAGCGGCACATCGGGGCCCAGGGCCTCGCGGGCGATGGCCGCCCAGGTGCCCAGGGTGCGGTGTTCGTTGTTGAGCAGCACGATGTCCGGTTTACAGCGGACCAGCTCGTCGCCGAGGATCTGCTCGCCATAGGGCATGGCCACGGGCATCTCCTTGACCGGGAAGGGAAAGAGCCCTGCCGGCACGCTGCCCTCCAGGGCCAGGGCGCCGAAAGCCTCCACCGACCAGCCCAGCTTGTGCAGGCCGGATGTGAGGTAGTAGGCCACGGTTCCGAAGCCGGTGGTAAGGGCCGGATGGTCACCACTGTAGAATACGCTCGGCACGATTTCCTCCTCGTCAACTTTTGCGGCCCGGTGATTATAGCCCATCCTGCCTTGCAGCAAAGTGCCATGCGCCAATTGACTGTCCCACGGCATCTTCTTTATACTTTCGGGCCTGACTCCGGGAGAAAACCATGGATACAGCAGAGGACCAGATGACGAACCTGCCGCGGGAGTGGCCCAATCCGTCCCCCGACCCCGACCTGGTGATCATCTCACCGTACGTGGACCACATCTCCTATGGTGTCAGGTCGCTCTCCTCCATGCTGCGCAGCCGCGGATTCTCCACCCGGCTGGTTTTTCTGCCGCATCTGGCACCGGTGGAAAACCTGGAGTTTGATTTTTACCGCCCGTACAGCGACGTGATCCTGGACCAGCTGGCCGATCTCTGCCGGGAGGTGCCCTTCGTCGGCATCTCACTGATGTCCAACAACTTCGCCCAGGCAGCCCAGATCACCGCTCACCTGAAATCGCACACGCCGTGCCGTGTGCTCTGGGGCGGGGTCCACCCCACGGTTCGGGCGGAGGAATGCCTCGAGCACGCGGACTACGTCTGTGTCGGCGAAGGCGAGGAGGCGCTGTGCCGGTTCATGGAGCTGCACCGATCGGGCGGTGACCCGGCCGATGCGCCCAACTTCTGGTCCCGCCGTGACGGTGAACTGGTGCAGAACCCGGTGCTGCCCCTGATCGAGGATCTGGACAGCCTGCCGCTGCAGGATTTCACCCTCGAGGACCACCACGTGCTTTCCCCCGACGGCAACGGGATCATCCCGGTGGACGACGAGGTGTTCAAGGATATGTCCATCCGCGGGCTTCACCTGGGAGAGGGGGATGCGGTTTTCCAGGTAATGTCCACCCGGGGCTGCCCCCACGCCTGCGCCTACTGTTTCAACTCGTGGCACAAAAGCCTCTACCGCGGGCAGCCGCAGCTTCGGCGGCGGACAGTGGCCAATGTGATCCATGAGTTGACGTATTTCCAGGAGCGCTTTCCCTACATCGGAATCATGGCCCTGACCGATGACAGTTTCCTCTCTGCCGACAAGCAGTGGCTGACCGCCTTCACCGGGGAGTACAAGAAGCGTATCGATCTGCCGTTCTATTGCCTGGTAAGCCCGGTCACCCTCGAGGAGCAGAAGTTCGAGATGCTGCTGGATGCCGGGTTGAAAATCGTGGAGATGGGAATCCAGTCGGGCAGCAGCGATGCGCTGAGACGCTACAACAGACGCATTGGAAACGAGCAGATTATCGAGGCCGCCGGCATTCTGAATCGGTACTCGGACCGGTTCCTGCCGCCGATATACGACATCATCCTCGACGATCCCCTGGGGGACTACGCCGAGGCGCTGGACACCATCGGCCTGCTACGCCGGATGCCGCGGCCCTACGTCCTGTACATCTTCTCCATGACCCTCTTTCCCGGCACGGCGCTCTACAAAAGGGCCGTAAAAATGGGCATCCTCAGCGACGACGATCTCGAGGACCGGGTCTACCGCAAGATCACCAGCCTCTCGTCGGACCGCTATCTCTACCTGTTGATCAAGCTATTCAATCGCTCCTACGTGCCGGTGTGGCTGATCGCGTTCCTCGCCTCACCGCCGCTGCGGCTGCTTTTCGACCACCTCTGGTTCCCCAGGTTCTTCGCCCTCGCCCGACGGCTGTTCCGAGGTCTTGGCTGGAGAACCGTCAAGCCCGTCCAGGCAGATTGAGAGGAGTTTCCATGTTCCCTGAAACGGCAGGCGTGGACACAGAACTTATGCAGAGCCTGCTCGAGGCCTCCCTCTCCGGCGGTGGCCAGTTCTCCGAGCTCTACTTCGAGGAGAGCCGCTCCGGGCACATCGGCCTGGAAGAGGGCATCATCAAGACCGCCGGACGGACCGTCTTCCGCGGCCTGGGGGTGCGGGTGGTGATCGGCGAGCAGACCGGCTACGCCTACACCGAGGACCTCTCCCCCGCCGCCATGAAGAAGGCGGCGCTCACCGCCGCGGCCATCGCCCACACCTCGAGCAGCGGCACCATCCCGCCGCTGTCGGTGGGCCCCACCGCAGAGCGTTACCCGGTGGCGCTGGTGCCGGAAGGCCGCAACGTGGACGAAAAGATCGCCCTGCTGCGCGAGGCCGAGGCAGCGGCCCAGGCCGGCGACCAGCGGATCACCCGGGTCAACGCCAGCTTTGCCGAGATGATCAGCGATGTCACCGTGGCCACCAGCGACGGGCTGCTGCTGAGCGACACCCGGCCGATGATGCGCTTCAGCGTGGAAGCGGTCTCCGAGGACGGCGAGGGGCGGCACCAGGGGCGCAGCTCGGGCGGCGGCCGCCTGGGCCTGGAGTATTTCGAGAACGTGAAGAGCGCCACCGACCACGGCACGGAAGCGGCACGCCGGGCCCTGCTGCTGT
This sequence comes from uncultured bacterium, assembly GCA_965531145.1. Classification (GTDB taxonomy): domain Bacteria; phylum Acidobacteriota; class JAQAZP01; order JAQAZP01; family JAQAZP01; genus JAQAZP01. The sequence goes on from CBESOE010000134.1 coordinate 10,583, forward strand.
TGGAGGCGAGGAACGCCCCAGCCGGCCCCATGGAGGTGATTCTGGGCCCCGCCGAGTCGGGGATATTGCTTCACGAGTCGGTGGGCCATCCCCTGGAAGCCGATTTCAACCGCAAGGGCACTTCGGCCTATGCCGGCCGTATCGGCGAAGTGGTGGCCTCGCCCCTCTGCACCGTTATCGACGACGCCACCGTGACCAACGACCGGGGCGCCATCGCCTTTGACGACGAGGGTGTCGAGGGACAGCGCACGGTGCTGATCGAGAAGGGCGTGCTCAAGGGGTACATGCATGACCGGATCAGCGCCCGCTTCTACGACACCGGCCTCACCGGCAACGGGCGCCGGGAATCATACAAATTCAACCCGATCCCGCGAATGACCACCACCTACATGGAGGCCGGCACGCACGACCCGCAGGAGATCATCGCCTCCACCACCCGGGGCATCTACTGCACCTCGTTTGTCGGCGGCCAGGTGGATATCTCCAACGGCGACTTCGTCTTTGTCCCCTCCGAGGCCTACCTGGTGGAGAACGGCAAACTGACCGCGCCGGTGAAGAACCTGACCCTGATCGGCAACGGCCCGGACGTGATGACCCGCATCACCATGGTGGGCACCGACCTGGGCATCAGCGACGGCATGTGGACCTGCGGCAAGGGGCAGACCGTGCCGGTGGGCGTGGGACTGCCAACAGTGAAGATATCGGAGATCACGGTGGGCGGCAGCGCACTGTAAATACGAACAAGGGAGCAACAGTGGATCTGGAACAGGGGAAACAGCTGGCCCGGGACGTGGTGAGCCTGGGGAAACAGAAGGGCGCCGACAACCTGTCGGTGACCGTGGCCCGCAGCGAGGAATTGTCCGTTTCGGTGCGAAACGGCGAGATCGAGCTGCTCAACCAGGCCGGGGCGAGCTACCTCGAGGCCGAGGTCATCGTGGGCCAGCGGTCATCCACAGTGCATACCTGCGACCTGGACGAGGGCTGCATCGCCGGCCTGCTGGACGAAGCCCTGGCCCTGGCCAAACACACCGAACCGGACGAGTTCAACACCCTGCCGGACCCGGACGAGCTTGGCGAGGCCGAGACCGATCTCGACCTCTTCGACCCCAGGGTGGAAGCCATCACCGTGGAGGAGATGACCGCCCTGGCCATGGAGATGGAGAAAGCGGCCCTGGCCGCCGATTCCAGGATCATCCCCGACACCGCCGGGGTGGACAGCACCCAGCTGCTGCTCTGCCGGGCCAACTCGC
>CBESOE010000135.1:0-11777 GCA_965531145.1 uncultured bacterium
GCCACCAGCTTGTCGTCTGCGACTGCCGGCAGGGTGACGTCCATCCCCGGCTCGGCCTCCATGGCCCGGCCGGCGGCATAGACCGCGCCGTCGTTGCCGGCCCAGGCCCGGCGGGCCAGGCCGTTGGAGACGTCCCAGGAGAGCATGGCTTTTGCCCGGCGGGCGGTGTCCTCGGTGCCGTCCAGCACCATGCCGAAGCCGCCGTTGATCACCTCGCCCCAGCCCACGCCGCCGCCGTTGTGCAGTGAGACCCAGGTGGCGCCGCGGAAGCCGTCGCCGATGAAGTTCTGCACGGCCATGTCGGCGCAGAACATGGAGCCGTCACGGATGTTGGCTGTCTCGCGGTAGGGCGAGTCGGTGCCCGAGACGTCGTGGTGGTCACGCCCAAGCACCACCGGAGCGCTGACGATCCCGTCGGCAACCGCCTTGTTGAAGGCCAGGGCGATGTCGATGCGTCCCTGGCGGTCGGCGTAGAGGATCCGAGCCTGGGAACCCACCACCATCTTGTTGCGCCCTGCCTCGCGGATCCAGTGCACGTTGTCCAGAATCTGCTGGCTGATCCGCGGGTCGGCGGTTTTGGCCGTCTCCTCGAGGATGCCGGCCGAGATCTCGTCGGTCCTGGCCAGGTCGTCGGGGTTGCACGAGGTGCAGACCCAGCGGAAGGGGCCGAATCCGTAGTCGAAACACATGGGTCCCATGATGTCTTCCACATAGGAGGGATAGGCGAAGGTGCCGTCGGGCTTGAGCAGTCCTTTGGCCCCGGCCCGTGAGGCCTCCAGCAGGAAGGCGTTACCGTAGTCCCAGAAGTGCATGCCCCGGGCGGCCATGATGTCGATGGCTCCCATCTGGCGTCGTAGCGATTCGTAGACCTTCTCCTTGAAGCCATCCGGGTCGTCCACCATCATCCGATTGGACTGCTCGTAGGAGAGCCCCGCCGGGTAGTAACCACCGGTGAAGGGAATGTGCAGCGAAGTTTGATCGCTGCCCATCTCAATTTCCATGCCGGCCTCGGCCATCTTTTCCCAGAGGTCCACCACGTTGCCCAGGTAGCCCAGGGAGACCGGCTTCTTCTCCTTCCGCGCCCGCTCGATGCGCAGCAGCATCTTGTCCAGGTCCTCTTCATACTCGTCAAGCCAGCCCTGCTCGTGACGTTTCTTCAGCGCCAGCGGGTTGATCTCGGCGATCACACCGACGGCTCCGGCAATCACCGAGGCCTTGGCCTGGGCACCGCTCATCCCGCCGAGGCCCGAGGTGACGTAGATCTTGCCTTCAAGCCCCTCGTCGGGCCCCAGGTCGAGGTAGTGGCGGCCGGCGTTGAGCAGGGTGATGGTGGTGCCGTGGACGATGCCCTGGGGGCCGATATACATGAAGCTGCCCGCGGTCATCTGGCCATACATGGTCACGCCCAGGGACGACATCCGGGTGTAGTCATCGTGGCTCGAGTGGTTGGGGATCACCATGCCGTTGGTCACCACCACCCGCGGCGCGTCGGGGTGGGAGGGGAAGAGGCCCAGGGGGTGGCCGGAATACATCACCAACGTTTGCTGGTCGGTCATCTCCGAGAGATATTTCATCACCAGCAGATACTGGGCCCAGTTCTGGAACACCGTGCCGTTGCCGCCGTAGGTGATCAGCTCGTAGGGGTGCTGGGCCACCTGCTTGTCCAGGTTGTTCTGGATCATCACCATGATCGCCTGGGCCTGGCGGCACTTCGCAGGATACTCGTCGATGGGCCGGGCGTGCATCTCGTAGGCCGGGCGGAAGCGGCGCATGTAGATGCGGCCGTCCTCGGCCAGTTCCCGGGCGAACTCGGGCGCCAACTCGGCATGCATCGATGCCGGGAAGTAGCGCAGGGCGTTTTTCAGCGCCAGCGCCTTTTCGGCGTCGGTGAGGAGCATGGGCCGGGCCGGGGCGTGGTTGATGCCTTCCTCCTCGGCCGGCATGGGGGGGATCTCGGCCTGGATGCCGGCAGCCACGATGTCCTTGAAATCAGTCATCTCGTCCTCCGCGTTCTCGTAGAGATGTGCTGTCGCACCCACCCTCCCCGCTGCAGCCGAAGAACCGGCCCGCGTGGCCGTATTATCGGTCCCGGCCCGGGAAAGCGTCAAGATGCCCGTGGCCGGAGGGGCGACTGCTTTTCGCAGTATGCGTATTCTTTTACCCCTGGTCCGGGATCTTGCTCAGGAATTGGCAGGAATGGTTGATTCCCGTTCAGTTGGTTCTCTCTGTAAGCGTGGGGAATGTTTGTTTTGGTGCGGGCATCCCGGCTGGTATGGATGTTGCGAATACAAGTATTCAACGGACAGGCGTTCATACCATTTGAATACATATGCGAACTGATGGAGGGGAGGGCAATGAACTTTTCACGAGTAAGCTGTCTCGTTATGATCCTGATCTGGTTGGTGATGCCTGCTTTTGCCGATTCAGAGCCTGAAGCAAATTGTCCGCTGCCGCCGGTGGAACAGAAAATGGCATCAAGTGCCCCGGTTCCTGGGCCGCCTATGCCCAATATTGCGGTTCCCGAACAGAGGAGACGGTCCACGGCACAGATGCCCACCCGATCGCCGCTCTCGAATAGCGGTATTTCATCCGGGGATATGAGCCTCGTTGTCTCATCCCCCGCATCCCTCCAGACCATCGACGGTGCTGAGGCGGCACCCCCTGTCCTCCTGAAGGCCAACACGGGTGAGGAAGAGTGGTATGTCTTCAAGGGGCACCACCTGACCCCGCCCGATGCCCGGGGCGCCTCACGGATTCTCTACGCCCCGTCCAACGATGACGATCCGGCATTTCGGTCGTCGGTTTCAGACTGCACTGGCGCCACTGTCGACTATTTCGATCCGCGTGCAGATACGCCCACGGTGGCACTTCTGGCCACCTACGACTTCGTTTTTACCTGGGTCAATTTCCAGCATTCCGACAACGTGGCCTTTGGTAACAACCTCGCCGCTTACGTCGATGCCGGAGGAACGGTGATACTCGGCCAGTTCTGCCTGCCAACCGAAGTCAACTTCCTGGCCGGCGCGATCATGGGCCCGGACTACTGCCCGGTCACCGGGACCACATTCGAAAGCGGAGACTTCAACGGAGACGGGTATTTCTGTGTCCACGACGGCATCACGGCCTATGGTTCGAGCTATTTCGACGTGGCATCCCCGTCATCCGGGGGGATCTGGACCGACGGGACCTTTAACAATCCCTCCAACAGCCTGGCCATGGCCTGGCGGGTTGACGGCCGGGTCTGGTACAGCCCGGGCAACATGGGCGGGCTGTATGGTACGGGAGAGTGGGTCGAACTGTTCTGCAACATGGTCAACTGCCGGGAGTACGCGGACATCCTTTATGCGCCTGCCAACCCGGACACCCCGGGTTTCCGGGAAGACATCACTGTGGCCTGCGGCCTCACCGTGGAGTACTTCGACGCCAGACTGGCCACCCCCTCGGTGGAACGGCTGGCCAACTACGACATGGTGATTACCTGGGCCAATTACGCCTATCACGACAATGTGCAGTTCGGGGACAACCTTGCCTATTTTGTGGACGGAGCAGGCGGAACGGTTGTTCTCGGACAATGGTGTTTGCCCACCGCCATCAACTACCTGGACGGTGCGATCATGGGGCCGGATTATTGCCCGGCCACGGCAGTTACCTTTGATAGCGGTAGCTTCAGTTACTTCAGCGACGGTGACGACGACTGCACCCACGAGGGGGTCACCCTTCATACCACTACCATCGTCGACTTGGCCACGCCCCTGCCTGGAGCTTCATCGGACGGAACGTTCGACAATCCGTCCAATACTCCGGCCCTGATCTGGAGAGAGGACCGTCGGGTTTACTACAGCCCGGGCAATATGGGATTAGATTCCAGTTACGGTGCCTGGCCCGAGCTGATCTGTCGAATCATGCACTGCCGGGAATTCGGAGATATTCTCTATGCGCCGGCCAGTTCTGACGATCCGGCCTTCCGTGATGAGGTGATGGCATCATGCGGCCGCACCGTCGACTACTTTGATGCGAAACTTGGTACCCCCTCGCTCGATCGGCTGGCCAACTACGAGATGGTGATCACCTATGCCAACTATGCCTATGACGACAACGTCCTTTTCGGCGACACGCTGGCCGATTACGTGGATAGTTTCGGCGGGACGGTGGTTCTGGGCCAGTGGTGCCTGCCCACTGCCGGCAACTACCTGTCCGGCACGATCATGGATCCGGCATACTGTCCCGCCACCGGGACGACCTTTGAATCAATTGGTTTCACTTACAACAATGACGGGGCCGACTGTGTGCAGAGCGGTGTCACAACGCTGGGTGCCACTTTTGTCGACGTGGTCACTCCAGTGGCCGGGGCACAGTGGGCCGGGACCTTCGACAATCCGTCAAACAGCCCTGCCGTGGTCTACCGCCCCGATCGCCGGGTTTACTACACCCCGGGCAACACGGGGCTTTATTACAGCAGCGGGCAGTGGGCCGACCTGGTCTGCAACGTGCTGGATTGCCGGGAGTATGGTGATATCCTCTTTGCGCCGGCCAACCCCGACGACCCGACGTTCCGCAACAACATCAATGCCTCCTGCGGTCTCACCGTCGACTATTTCGACGCGCGGGAGGTGACTCCCACTGTTGAGCGATTGTCGGCATACCCCTGCGTGATGACTTATGCCAACCACAGTTTTGCCGACAATATCCTCTTCGGTGACAACCTGGCATCATACGTGGACGGTGGCGGCAAGGTGGTTCTGGGCCAGTGGTGCCTGCCCACCGGCTATAACCACCTGGCCGGTTCGATAATGTTACCCGCCTATTGTCCGGTGACCGGGAACTCATATGAAACCGGGACGTTCAACTACAACGGTGACGGTGTTGACTGTGTCACGGGTGGGATCAGTTCGTTGACCAGCTTTTACATGGATGTCGTCACCCCGGTGGCCGGTGCCCTGTGGGACGGGACGTTTGACAATCCGTCAAACTCGCCGGTTGCGGTCTGGCGGGCGGACCGCCGGGTCTATTACAGTCCGGGCAACCTGGGCTCGTTTATACATAGCGGCCAGTGGGCCGACCTGGCCTGCAACATGTTCAACTGCGATGATGTGCCGTCAACCCTCTCCTGCGGTATTTCCGCTCAACCGTCCTCGGGTGTCCTGCCTTTCACAACTCATTTCACGGTGTTCATGGGGAACGAATACGTTGGCCAGATCCGACGGATGGCCGGACGGATCAACGCCCAACTGGGCAACGGGGCCTGGTACCCCAACTGGCGGGTCGGGTTCACCAACATCGCGCCGCTGGATGCCTATATTGCCAGCTTCAACTACTACTTCCCCAATCTGGGCCCGCTGGTGGGCAACAACACCTTTACCCTGGAGTCCGAGGACGTGACACCGGCGCCGTACAACCAGCCGCCCTATCCCATGTCGGGGGACACCTGCACCGGTGTGCAGGTGATCACCGGTATTGCTCCCTGATGGCTACGAACCGACTGAAATGAAAAAGCCCCCGCCGTTGGCGGGGGCTTTGGTTTGTACTGATGCCTGAATACTGCGCTACTTCAGTGTCACCGGATCTCTCAACGGCAGCACGGTCACCGGGCCGAATTCGGAATACTTCTCCGGGTGCTTGTCCGAGCCGGTCTCCACGGCTTCCGGGTCTCCCACCACCAGGTAGACCAGTTTGTCCGGGTGGAGATACTTCTGTGCCGCGGCCAGCACGTCGTCGGCGTCCACCGCCTTGATGTTCTTCTCATACTTCTGCCAGTAGCTGTCCGGCCGGCCGGTGTAGTGGTCGCTGGCAAAGGTGTTGACCAGGGTGCTCTTGCTGCTGAAGGGGCTGGTCAGCCCGCCGATGAAGCTCTGGCGGGAGATCTCGATCACATCCTCCTCGACCTTCTCGCTGCGGATGCGTATTATCTCGTCCACGATCAGCCGCGAGCCGAAGGCGGCGGTGGCGTGCTTGGTCTGGAACCAGGCCTGGAAGGTGCCGGGGTAGAGCACCGGACGGCCGAAGCGGCTGCCGGTGCTGTAGGCCAGACCCTCGTCCGAGCGCACCCGCCGGGTGATCCGCGAGGTGAAGCCGCCGCCGCCGAGGATGTCGTTCATCACCATCAGCGAGTACTGGTCCGGGATGTCCCGTTTGACGCCGATGTGGCCGATGCGGATCCGCGACTGGTTCACGTCATCCTTCTTGATCATGTAGACACCGGGCTTGGGGCCGGCGATCTGGTCGGCGATCTTTGGCAGCTCCAGTTCCTGATCGGGCCAGTCGGCAAGGAGGGTGTTCAGTTTGCCCAACACCTCGTCGGTCTTGAAGTCGCCGGACACGGCCACGGTGAAGTTGCCGGGGAAGAAATACCGCTGGTGGAATGCCGCCAGGTCCTCCCGGGTGATGGCGTTGATCGATTTCTCCGTCTGCCGGTAGCGGGTGGTGGAGGGGTGGTCGCCATACATCAGGAAGGACCACTCGCGGTTCTCGATGGCCGAGGTGGAGGCGTTGCGCTGGGCCAGCCCGGAGAGGATGTCACCGCGGTGCCGGTCCAGCTCCGCCTGGTTGAAGACCGGGGTCTGGAGGACCTTGCGCAGGATGTTCAGCCCCTCGTCCATGTCCTTGACCAGGCAGAAGAGGCTGGCACGGCTCTGGTCGTTGCTGATGCTCACCGAAATGCTGCCGGCGAGGAAGGCCAGCCGTTCGTCCATCTCGCTGGCGGTCATCTCTTCGGCGCCGCCGTTGCGCATCATGTAGGCGGTCATCGCCGCCAGGCCGGCCTTGTCCACCGGTTCGTACATCGACCCGGTGCGGGCGAGGATGGTCAGTTCGAAGGTTGGCACCACGTGGTTCTCGGCGACGAAGGCGGTGGCGCCGCAGTCCAGCGTGTGCCGGTGGTCCGCCGGCTTGGGCGGGGTGTAGGTCAGTTCGGGAAAAGTCAGTTTGTCGGGGTGGTCCACGATCTCACCGGCGGTCACCGTGACGGTAGCCAGCAGGATCAGCGCCGCCAGGGCAAAGCGCCCGGCGCGGGAAAAGAATTGGCTGTTCATTGGTCTTTCTCCTTTCCGGCGGGCACTATTTGCTGTCGGCCGCTTTTTTCAGTTCTTCCAGACGCTCGGTGGCGATGGCCAGTATCTTCTCCAACTGCTCGATGCGTTCGGGGTCTTCGGCCTGGCCCAGGCCCATGTTGATCATCCCGATGGCCTGCTCCAGCTGGGCCGGGTCGTCGATGGCCTTGAGCCGCTCCTCCATTCCGCCATCGCCCCGTTTCGGTTCTTCACCTTCGGGGGCGTCCTTGCTGTTGATGATCAGCACACAGCTCTGGTCGTCGGCAAAATAGCTGTTGGCCACCCGGCGGATGTCTTCAGCGGTCACCGCGTCGAGCATCAGCGGCGCCCGGTTCACTTCTTCCCAGTCGCCCATGGCGGCGTTGGGCGCGATCATAAAGAGCACGCCGATGCCGCCCATGATGTCCATGAAGCGGATGTTGCCCACTTTTTCCTGGTTTTTGACCTTCTGCAGTTCTTCCGGGGTCACCAGCTCGGACTGCAGTTCTGCCACCACCTCGTGGATCGCCGCTTCCAGCTCCTCGGCCTTCACTCCGGCCAGGCCCTCGGCGCTGATCTGGAAGGCCCCGGCATAGCGCCGCGAGTCCTGCCCGGCACGCACACCGAGACGGCCGCCGCCACCCATTCCCCGGCCGCCGCCGCCACCCATGGAGCCCTTGGCCAGACCCTTCTCCTCAACCAGCTTCTTGTAGAGCCGCCCGGTCTTGCCGTTCATGATGCCGGCCATCAGTTCCAGGGCGTAGCTGTCGGCGTGCTTCCAGGCCACGGTGTGATACCAGACCTCGGCCTGGGGGTCGGTCTCGGCTGCGGCGGTGAGCCGTTTCTCGCCATACTGCCGCTCCTCCAGGGTCACCACTTCGGGCGGTTCCTTCTCACCCCGGGGCAGCCGCTCGAAGTATTTCCGCACCTGGGCCATGGTCTCCTCGGGCTCCAGGTCGCCCACCAGGATCAGGGTCAGGTTGTTCGGGGCATAGTAGGTGCCGAAGTAGTCCTTGGCCTGCTTGCGGGTGATGCTGTCCAGGTCGGAAGGCCAGCCGATCACGTCCCAGTGATAGGAGGAGGACTTCCAGAACATGGCCAGGAAGTCTTCCTCGATCAGCCCGGTGGGGGTGGAGTCGACACCCAGACGGCGCTCCTCCCGCACCACGTTCCGCTCGGAGTAGAACTCGCGGAACACCGGGTTGAGAAAACGGTCCGACTCCATCCAGCAGAACAGCTCGAACTTGTTCGCCGGCAGGCGGACGAAATACATGGTCATGTCGTAGGAGGTCATGGCGTTGAGGAACGACCCGCCGTTCTTGGTGTAGGTTTCGTCCAACTGGTCCTTGACGATCAGCTCACGCTGTTCCTCGATCCGCTGATCGAACTCGGTCTCCAACTCCCGGTAGCGGTCGGTCTTGGCCTCGGGATCGAGCATGTCGCTGATCTCGCCCCGCCGCAGGGCCTCGCGCATGACGTCCTGCTCCACCATCATCTCGGCCCGCAGGGCGTCCAGGCGGGCCATGATCTCCTTGTCCCGCGGGTAGTCCTTGGTGCCGATGGTCTCGGTCCCCTTGAACATCATGTGCTCGAAGAGGTGGGAGATGCCGGTGATCCCGGTGGTCTCGTTGGCCGAGCCCACCCGGGCGACGATGGCGGCCATGAAGGTGGGTGTCTCGTGCTTGGGCACGATCAGCACCTGCATGCCATTTTCCAGCTGGAATTCCATGGCGTCCACGGTCTGGGCGGCCACGGGAATGGCAGCAGCGACGGCCATTGCGGCAACGGCGCAGGCAATGGCGGTGAGACGGATCCTGTTCATCAACCTCTCCTTTTCGGTTCGGCGTTGGCCCGTGGGGGAGGAACGGTGGTGTCAACGACCTGATTGTAAATACCGGACCTGGAGGAACCTCCCTCCAGGAAGTGGTTTGAATCTTGTAGATTGCGGGCGACGAAATGTCAAGCAGGACTTGCAGAAATAAGGCCCGGGAGAGATTTCCTATCAATTTAATAGACGAATCGAGTCTTTACGCGGTAAAATAGGGTAGTCCAGCTATGGAATCGGTTTGCCCTAGAGAGAACGGGCGGACCGGACGGTATTTTTCAATGGATGAAATCAGGGGTGGTCCACCCCGAAAACCAGTCTGAGGAGAACGGAACGTGAAAAAGATTCTGGCAGTTTTGACGATCGTCGCTATCGTGGGTCTCTTTGGTTATGTCGCCAGCGCCGACTGCGGCAAGTGCGATGCACCAAAGACCAGTGAGGCCAAGGACAAGGCCGGCTGTTGTGCCGGCAAAACCGCTGAGGCCACGTCTGCCGACGCCAAGGGTTGTTGTGCCGGCAAGGCTGCCGACAGCAAGGGCTGTGCGTCCAGCTGTTCCGCCGCCACGGCCGCCGCGGCCGCCAAGGGCACCGATTGTTCGGCCACCTGTTCGTCCGTGGTCACCGCTGGTGACAAGGACAAGGCTGCCTGTTGTGCCACTGGTGCCGCCGTTGTCAACGCCGGTGACAAGGACAAGGCCTCCTGCGCCGCCGACGCCAAGGGCAAGTGCGACCCCGCCAAGTGCAACCTGACCCTCTGTGGCAAGTGCGGAGAGTTCAAGGGCTGTGGCAAGTGCTGCGCTGCTGACGCCAAGGCGTGCTCCAAGTGCGGCCTGACCGCCGGATCCCCCGGCTGCTGCAAGATGGAGAAGGGCACCGACGTGGCCATCTGCAAGTGTGGCGAGATCAAGGGCAGCGAGAACTGCTGCAAGGATGGCGTGGCCACCTGCAAGGCCTGCGGCCTGCACGCTGGTTCCCCGGGCTGCGAGGCCTGCTGTTCCTCCAAGGATGCCCACAAGGCCAAGGAAGCAAAGGTGACCGCGTAACCGCAGTCGCTTGACGGAAATGAGAAGGCCCCCGGGTGCTGATCACCCGGGGGCCTTTTCTTTGAGCCGGCGCCGGTCAGGGCGAGATGGTGAAGTCGAAGGAATCGGCGCTCCAGAGGTCGTCGGGGGGCAGCCCCACCGTGACCCGGATCTTGAAATCACCGGTGGGCACATCCATCGGGATCACATGTTGCAGGCCGAACATCTTCTCCTCACCCAGGGTGAAGTTGAGGTAGGCCGTCCGCAGGCGCCGGGTGTTGCCGGCGGGCAACACGGCATCCACCACCACGAACGCAGCGGTGGGCATCAGCGTCCAGCTTTTGACCGTGACGTCATAGCCGATGGTTTCTCCCAGTGCGTAGGTGTCGGCCTGGGGGTGGAGGGTGGCCACCAGGGGCGACCGAATGTCATTGATCGTCCCCAGCACCAGACTTTCGGTGTATCCCTCTTCCCAGTATTCCACGGTCTGGGCATAGTCGTGGTTCAGCACATAGTTCAGCGGGATATAGTTGTTCTGGGCATATAGCTCGTAGAGCGAACCGTCATCGAGAAGAAAGAGTATGTCGGGATAGGTGTCCTGGTAGCCCTGCACGATGCTCAGGTTTTCACCGTAATTGAGAGCGATAATTTGAATGCCCTTGCCGGCGTAGTCAGTGGAAATGTCTCCTAAGTGCGGCAACTCCGCAACACATCCACCTCACCAGGAGGCCCACCAGTTGAGCAATACGGTCTTGCCCTGAAAGTCACTGAGACTGTGCGGGTTGCCGTTCACGTCATAGGCGGTGAACTCGATGGCTGGATCACCGATCTGCAGCTGGGCCTGGGCGGCCAGCGAGAGGCAGAGGATGAGCCCGAGTACCACGGCGAGCACACCTTTTCGTCTGGTCATGTTTCACCTCATCAATGGTTGCGGCAAGGAATCGACAACTGGAATAACCGGGGTGGCGAATCCCGGAGGCTTGTATTTCCGATTATACACATCTGGTATCTGCAGCACCAAACAGATCCACGTGTGTGATACCATCCAGAGTCGTAGAACTGCTGTCTCTCTTTACAGTTATAGAGTTTTCTTTACATTTATTAATCCGTTCTTGAAGCTTGTTAATCCGGTTTTGTCGTCTAATGGGTGTGACGGAACCGAGAACTCTCCCGGGCTGTGTCCCGGCGACCGGGTCAGCATTGCTTGGACCGGAAAGGAATAATTTTGAAAAAGTTCATCACCATCGTGCTCGTTCTGGCCATCGGCGGTGCCGCGGCCTGGTACCTCCTCCAGGACCGCGGCGCCGAGGTGTCATCCTACCGCTTCGTCACCGTGGAACTGGGCGACCTGGAATCGGTGGTCTCCACCACCGGGACGCTCGAAGCCGTCACCACCGTGGAGGTGGGGACCCAAGTGTCGGGGATCATCAACGAGATTTTCGTCGACTTCAATGACACGGTGCGCAAGGGCCAGGTGATCGCCCGCCTCGACACCACTCTGCTGGAGAGTTCGGTGAAGGATTCAGAGGCCAACCTCGAACGGAATGAGGCCCAACTGCGCCAGGCCCAGCGGGAATACACCCGGATCGACGGGCTCTACGAGAAAGAAATCGTGGCCGAGAACGAGTTCAACAGCGCCCAGTATGACCTGGAAGTGGCCCAGGCCAGTGTCAAATCGGCCCAGGTAGCCCTGGAGAAGGCCCGGCAGAACCTGGCCTATGCCACGGTTTATGCGCCGATCTCCGGCACGGTGATCGAACGCAACGTCGACGTGGGGCAGACCGTGGCCTCCAGTCTTTCCACACCCCAACTCTTCCTCATCGCCGACGACCTGGCCAAGATGCAGATCCTCGCCTCGGTGGACGAGAGCGACATCGGCAGGATCGAGGAGGGGCAGGTATGCCG
>CBESOE010000136.1:0-11616 GCA_965531145.1 uncultured bacterium
CAAGCCCATACACTTGGCAGCCAGGTGTCACGGCCCTTGCTAAGTATCCGGTCGTTCTTCTTTCGGCAACGACCGTGCCACCTGTCCGCAGGTGATGGGCGATACGTTATACCGCGCAAAGAGACATCAAACAGTAAAACAGAGGAGAATACTCATGGCCGATGTCAAATTGATGGTCCTTTACCCGCATCCGACCGATACGGCGCAGTTCGATTCCGACTACAGCGACCACCTCAGGCTCTTTCATCAGAAGACGAACATTCCAGAGGATTCGCACCCCTATACAGTAACGCGATTTCTTCCAACTCCGGAAGGCCCGGCCCCCTTCTATCAGCTTTTCACGATGCCATTCCCGTCAGCCGACGTGTTGCAGCAGGCGATGAGCAGCCCGGAGATGCAAGAGGTAGCTGCAGACACGGTCCGGATCTCTTCAGGGGGAGCACCCGTAATCTTGATCGGCAGCGAGAGGTAATAGAATTTGTGTTTGTGACAGTGGGAGGTGTCAGCAAGGTGTCACGGTCCTTGCTAATCAACTGGTCGTCCTCTCGGCGGTAACGGCCGTGCCACCTGTCTGCAGGTGATGGGTGACGTTATGTGGTCTTACCAAAATAGGGAGTAGTCATGAAAGTCTTAGAAACAGAGATTCAAATCGAGGCTCGCCCTGAGGAGGTTTGGTCTATTCTGACGGATTTAAGGCAATATGCTGAATGGAATCCCTTTATAAAAAGAGCTGAAGGGAATGTTAAAGAAGGGCAGAAACTAGAGGTCTGTATATCACCGCCTAACGGGAAGGAAATGATATTCAAACCAACTGTAAAATCCGTAGTAGAGAATTCTGAGTTCAATTGGTTGGGAAGACTTTTGTTGCCAGGCATTTTCGATGGCGAACATATATTTACAATTACTAAAAACGAAACCGGCTGTTCACTAGTACAAAAAGAACAATTTAGCGGCTTACTTGTGCCGCTAATGTGGAGCAGTATGGAAAAAGGTACTCGAGAAGGTTTCGAATTAATGAACAGTGCGCTGAAGCAAAGAGCAGAGAATGCAAACACATAACAAACGCATCAGCGGTCAGTTGGCTGACGCCCGTCGCGCCGCAGGGGTGGAGAGGATGTGGCTGTGATCAGTGGTGGCGTGGAAGTGAGATCACGTTTGTTTCTCAGTCCGCTTCGGCGAGCAGTTTCCGTGCACCCTGATCGATGAGCAGTGCTGCCAGGCGTTCGCCCAGTTCCCAGGCGCTGTTCAGCGGTCCGGTCATGTCGGCCCTTAGATGCTCGGTGCCCTGGCGATTGATCACCAACCCGGCCAGGTTGAGGAAAGCGGGTTGGGCGGCGTCGTCAACCCGGGCGTGGGCGCCCACCGGCAATTGGCAACCGCCCCCGAGGCCGGAGAGGAAGCCACGCTCGGCCTGGACCGCGGCCGAGGTGTTCGGGTCGTTAATGGCCGAAGTGGCGTCCCGGACTGGCTCGTCCCCGTCCCTGATTTCCACGGCAACGGCCCCCTGCCCCACCGCCGGGTAAAACCTGTCCGCCGGAAATACATCACTGATCTGATCGGCAAACCCCAAACGCTCCAGGCCGGCCCGGGCCAGCACCACGCCGTCCAGCCCTTCGCTGTCAATCTTGGCCAGTCTGGTGGGTACGTTGCCGCGGATGCCGATGACATTCAGGTCAGGCCTGAGATGCAGGAGTTGAGCCTTGCGCCTCGGCGAGCCGGTGGCAATGGTTGCCCCCTGGGGAAGCTCTTCCAGCGTGGCGCCATCGCGACCGACCAGGGCGTCCTCCACTGGTCCGCGGGGAGGAATGGCCGAGATCCGGAAACCGGCGGGCACTTGCACCGGCAGGTCCTTGAGCGAGTGGACGGCCAGATCGATGGCCCCCCGTTCGAGTTCATTCTCCAGTTCTCTGGTGAACAGGCCCTCACCACCCAGTTGCTCCAAAGGCCGGGTGCGGTCCTGGTCGCCCTTGGAAACGATAATGACGATCTCCACGACCAGACCGGGATGCTTCTCTTCCAACAGGCCCTTGACCCACTCAGCCTGCCACAGGGCCAGCTTGCTGCCCCGGGTGCCCAGTTTCAGAATCTGATCGCTCATGGTGTTCTCGATTTCTCCACAGCCTTGTTGACTATCCTGTCCACTCTTTCGTGGAAGCTCTTTTCATCACCGTTGCGGAGCACGTCGAGCAGGTCCGAGTCAACGATGCCCAGCAGTACCTCGCGGCGCAGATCTTCATGCTCGGGCAGCTCCCTGAACAGCCGTTCTCGGACATCGCCCATGGCCTCCACCTGGAGGGCGAACGAGGGCCCGATCTTTTTTTCCAGCACCTGCCGCAGCTTGCGGGAGAGCGCCGGGCTTTTCCCGCCGGTGGAAACCGTGACCAGCAGGTCGCCGCGGGTCAACGAGGAAGGGATGATGAAATCACAGTTCTGCGGGTCATCGGCCAGGTTGACCGGGATGCCGCGCTGTCGTGCTTCCGCGGAAAGACTCCTCCGGGCTTCCGGGTCGTCCAGGGCACCGAAGGCCAGGATCTTGCCATCGAGGTCAGCGGGCGTGAATTCCCGTTGGTGCAGGACAAATTTGCCGTCCTGCTGCAGATCCTTGATGGAATCGTTCACCCGGGAGGCCACCACCGTTACCCGGGCGCCGGCTCTGAGCAGCCCTTCAACCTTGCGTTGGGCCACCGCTCCCCCGCCCACGACCAGGCAAGCTTTGCCGTTGAGGTCGAGGATGACTGGGTAGCGGAATGAGGGGTTGTGATCCATCGTTGTTTCGGCTCAAAAAGAAAGGGCCCGCGGCAGTGCCGGGGCCCCGTTCTCCAGTGTTCTACAGAGGAGTCTAGGTGCCCTCGGTCCAGCTGGAGAGATACTCCACCTGCTCCGGGGTCAACTCGTCAATATACGAGCCCACGCTCTCCAGCTTGAGTCTGGCGATTTCCTTGTCGATGTCCTCGGGAACATCGTAGACATCATTGTTCATGGAAGAGTGGTTCTTCACCAGGTGTTCGGCGGAAAGCGCCTGGTTGGCAAAGCTCATGTCCATCACGGCGGCCGGATGACCCTCGGCGGCGGCCAGGTTGATCAGTCGCCCTTCGGCCAGAATGTTGACAACGTTGCCACCCTCCAGGGTGTGCTCCACCACCAGGTGCCGGACTTCGCGGCTGGCGGTGGTGATGGTCTGCAGGCCTTCGAGATCCAGCTCGACATTGAAGTGACCGGAGTTGGCCACAATGGCCCCGTCCTTCATCCGCGAGAAGTGCTCGTTGCGGATCACGTGCTTGTTGCCGGTGAGCGTGACGAAGACATCGCCCAGCGGGGCGGCTTCCACCATGGGCATGACCCGGAAGCCGTCCATCACCGCTTCCAGAGCCTTGGTGGGGTCGATTTCGGTGACGATGATGTTGCCGCCCAGGCCGCGGGCCCGCATGGCCACGCCGCGCCCGCACCAGCCGTAGCCGGCCACCACCACGGTACTGCCGGCCACCAGGTGGTTGGTGGCCCGGATGATCCCGTCCATGGTGCTCTGACCAGTGCCGTAACGGTTGTCGAAGAAGTGCTTGGTCTGGGCATTGTTCACGGCGATGATCGGGTAGAGCAACACCCCGCCCTTGGCCATGCTGCGCAGCCGGATCACACCGGTGGTGGTTTCCTCGGTGCCGGCGATGATGTTGTCCACCAGCTCCTTGCGTGAGGAGTGGATCAGGGAAACCAGGTCGGCCCCGTCGTCCATGGTGATCTTCGGCTGGGTGTCCAGCACGGCCACGATGTGGTTGTAGTAGGTCTTGTTGTCTTCACCGTTGATGCAGAAGGTGGAAATTTCGTGGTCCCGCACCAGCGAGGCGGCCACATCGTCCTGGGTGCTCAGCGGGTTCGAAGCGCAGATGGCCACATTGGCCCCGGCGGCCTTGAGCGTGATCATCAGGTTGGCCGTTTCGGTGGTCACGTGGAGGCAGGCCGCGATAGGCAGGCCGTCCAGCGGCTTTTCCTTGGCAAAACGCTCGCGGATCTGCCGCAGCACGGGCATGGTCCGCTCGGCCCATTCGATCCGCCTCTTCCCTTCGTCGGCCAGGGCGATGTCCTTGATGTCGTAATTCATGTCCAGTTCCTTCACGGTGCGGTCCGGTCTACAGTTTGAGCGCCGACTTCAGTTCCTCGGCCTTGTCCAGGCGTTCCCAGCTGAAGCTGTCCTCACTCCGGCCGAAGTGTCCATAAGCCGCGGTCTTTTTATAGATGGGCCGCCGGAGGTCCAACTGCTCGATGATGCCCTTGGGGGTCAACGGGAAAATATCCCACACCGCGGCCTTGATCGCGTCCTCGTCCGCCGTGCCGGTCCCGAAGGTGTCGACCATGATCGACACCGGATCGGCGACGCCGATGGCGTAGGCCAGCTGGACCTCGACCTTGTCCGCCGCCCCGCTGCCGACGATATTCTTGGCGATGTAGCGGGCCATGTAGGAAGCGGAACGGTCAACCTTGGTGCAGTCCTTGCCCGAGAAGCAACCGCCGCCGTGGCTCCCCACACCGCCGTAGGTGTCGACGATTATTTTGCGACCGGTGAGACCGCAATCGCCCTGGGGGCCGCCCACCACGAAACGGCCGGTGGGATTGACATGAAATATGGTTTTGGAGTCGAGGAGCTGCTCGGGGATCACCGGCCGGATCACGTTTTCGATAACGTCCTGGCGCAGGGTGTCAATACTCACTTCCTCGTTGTGCTGGGTGGAAATGACCACGGTGTGAACCCGTTTGACTTCACCGTTGTGATACTCCACCGTGACCTGGGACTTACCATCCGGACGGAGGTAGTCCAGTTCACCCTCCTTGCGCAGTTCGGTCAACCGCCGGACCAGCTTGTGGGCAGTCATGATCGGGATAGGCATCAACTCGCGGGTTTCGCGGCAGGCATAGCCGAACATCAGGCCCTGGTCGCCGGCGCCACCGGGATCGACGCCCATGGCGATATCTGCGGACTGTTCATCGATTGATGAGATCACGGCACAGGTCTTGTAGTCGAAACCCCACTTGGCTCTGGTGTAGCCAACTTCCCTGATGGTGTCACGGACGACCTTGGGGAAATCCACATAGCTTTCGGTGGTGATTTCGCCGGCGATCATCGCCATACCGGTGGTGACCATGGTCTCGCAGGCCACCCGGCCGTTGGGGTCCTTCGCCATCACGGCGTCGAGAACCGCGTCCGAGATCTGGTCGGCAATCTTGTCCGGGTGTCCTTCGGTCACCGATTCCGACGTGAACAGGTAAACTTTGTCCTTTGCCATCTGGGTCAATCCTCCTTGCCGCACCCTCGACCGCCGGTCGGAGAGGGCGCCGCGTACCAAAAAACATGAGATGGTCTCCAGCACAGCCGGTCCCATGGTCGTGAACTGAAAGGATACCAGGCCAACGTATCCATCAATGCCTGCTTCAACATATTACGAGGAACATAAACCGGAATCTTTAACATAAAGCCGGAGAGCAAGTCAACGTAAAGCAGGGACAGGCACTAAACCGCCTGCCACCGGGGGCGTTCAGGCTCACCCGTCAGCCCGCCAGGTAGTGTCGCCGGACCCAATCCAGCTCGGATTCCCTGTCCTTCAGCCGCCCGTCCATCTTTTCCAGTTTTACAGCGCGAAGGATTTCCCCATAGAGCGGCCCGGGGGCTATCCCCAGTGATTTGAGATCCATGCCGGATATGGCTGTGGCGGCCCCGGGATCGCCGGTGAGGTGCCTGGAGATGGCCATCCGAACCCTGTCCGAACGGGTGACCGCCAGGCAGAACAGGATGGCCTCCATGGGCACACCCTCCAGCAGCAGCCAGATCCTGCTGGGCCGCAGGTCGGCGCTGTTACCTTCCTCTGCCAGCTTGTCCTCCACCCGGCTGCAGGCATTCTTGTATTCCAGCAATGCCTGTCGCTCCTTGCCGGACAACCCGAAGCGCCGGCAGACGAGTACCCTGGCCTGACGATCCAGGCGGTAGCAGAGGGCCATCATGAACACCAGCCAGCGACGGGGTGACCGTGGCCGGAACAGCAGCCGGTGCAAGTTGAGCACCCCCTCGGCCCGGCCCAGGAGGTCCCGCAGAGCTTTGCCGTATCTGATGTCCTGGTGCACTGTGGCTCTGATCAGGCCGAAGTCGGCCATTCTCTCGAAGCAGCGGGCGGCGTGCTCCTCGGCCGAGAGGTGGACCAGTTCCCCGAACAACCGGCCGCCGCTCACCTGTTCGAATACCTTGTTCCGCAAGGCGATGCCGATCATCTTGCCCGTCACCCGGCCAATGGAAAAATCGAGACGTCCGCTGAATCTCGCCGCCCGGATGGCCCGGGTGGGGTCTTCGATGAAACTGAGGCTGTGGATGACCCGGATAACACCCTGCCGAAGGTCCCGCAGGCCGCTGAAGTAGTCCACCAACTGTCCAAACCCCTCACCGCTGATGCCCACCGCCAGAGAATTTATAGTGAAATCTCGCCGGTAGAGGTCCCGTCTGAGCAGCGCCCGCTCAACCTCGGGCAAAGATCCCGGCCCGGGGTAATGCTCGGTGCGTGCGGTGGCCACGTCGATCTTCGTACCGTCCTCCAGGCGCAGGGCGGCAGTGCCAAAGGCCCGGTGAACCCGCAGTCCGGCCCCCAGCCGTCCCGCCGCCCGTTGGGCGAACCGCACCCCGTCCCCCTCCACCACCAGGTCAAGGTCACCGGTCTGCAGGCCCAGCAACATGTCCCGCACCAGACCGCCCACGAGGTAAACCGGAACCCCCATCTCTTCCCCCAGACGGCCGAGGTCCTGCAGCAACTGGTGCTGCCCCAGGCTGAGACGCTTGCGCAGCATGCCCCCCAGATCCTCCCGGGTGGGTTTGCGAGGGCGCTCCCCGGCAGCAGGCCACAGGGGGTCCCCATCCTCTTCAACCCGGTAGGCGTGGCGGAACAGGTCCATGCGGGTAATGATCCCCTCAACAGCGTCCGTTGACCGTCCCACCAGCACGAAACGGCAGTTGCGGCTCACCATCTCCCGGTGCACGTTCTCCAGGCCGGTCTCCGGCGCAAGCACTGGTGGCACCGGCCCCATGATCTCTCTCAGCGGTCTGTGGCCCAGACCGTGGGTGATCGCTCCGTCCACCGACTGCCGGGTCACCGAACCGATGACCCGTTTTCCGGTCCCCACCGGCAGCGCGTTGACCCGCCAGCGCAGCAGCATCTCCTTCACCGACGCCACCCTCTCCCGGCTGGAGACCCGCTGGACCATGGGGTTCATAATGCTGCCGGCGGTATCCACCGGTCGGACGCTGCCGGCGAGAATTCCCAGCAGCCGTTCCCGGGCCTCCACCAGGGTGGTTTTCTTGACCGAGGCAGCCGCCGCGCTGGCGTGCCCGCCACCGCCGAAGTGCCTGATCACCTCGCCAACGTCAAGCGCCTGGTCGAGGCTGCGGCCAACGATGAACAGCCGTTCCTCCATCATCACCAGGGCAAAGCAGGCGGTGAGCTGTTCGAGCTCCACAAAACGGTGTACCACCAGGGCAAGTTCCCCGATGTAGCGGTCCTTGTACACCGCCGAAACCACAACCGGCAGACCGCCGATGTGGTGAACTTCGGCGGCCTGGATCAGATCATTGAGCAACTCGATATGTTCCGCGGAAAACTCGGGCAGCAGGAAGCGGTTGAGCAGTTGCAGGTCGGCGCCCTGTCCCAGGAGGTGGGCCGCGGCCAGCAGGTCGCGTTCGGTGGTGTTGGGCAAGGAGAGCCGTCCGGTATCCTGGTAGATCCCGAGGAGGAAAAGCGTCGCTTCAAGTGGCGGGATGTGGATTTCCCTTTGTCTGATGAGCTCCACCAGCAAGGTGATGGTGGCACCCAGTTCCTCGACGGTTTCCAGGTCTCCGTCCAGATCGTCGGCACTGGGCGGGTGATGGTCGAAAATCTCCAGCACCGGGCCTTCCGCCGTACGGTCCGCCATGAACAGCTCGGCAAAGGGGCCGACGCGGCTGCGCTGGCGGGTGTCCACCAGGATCAGGTGGCTGATCTGCTCCAGAGCGATGTCCTTCAGCCGGCTCACCCGGGGAAGACAGAACAACCCGGAACCGAGGAAGCGGCGCACCGGCAACTCCTGGGAGCCGGAAAAGACCAGCCGGGCATCAGGGTGCAGCAGGGCCGCCGCCGCCATGGAGGCCAGGGCGTCGAAATCCGCACCAGGATGAGTGGTGATCACTTTCACCGTCTTCACCGTGCCCGCGGGTGGTAGCGGTCATACACACTACGCAGCCGCTCCCGGCTGACGTGGGTATAGATCTGGGTGGTGGCAATGTCACTGTGGCCGAGAAGAACCTGGACCGTGTGGAGATCTGCCCCTCGTTCCAGCAGGTGCGTGGCAAAGGAGTGCCGCAGCATGTGCGGACCCACTCGTTTTCCCAGCCCCGCCTTGCGACCCTGGGTGGCGACCATCTTCCAGACCCCCTGCCGGCTCAACCCTTTCCCCCGGGTGGATACGAACAGGCGATCGGATTGACGGCCACCAAGCAGCGCCCCGCGGCCTCCTTCATCAAGGTAACGTCGAATCCATTTCCACGCCGAAGTTCCGACCGGCACCAGCCGTTCCTTGCCGCCCTTGCCCCGGCACGTGAGCAATCGGCCCCGATGGTCCAGGTCGCGCACCCGCAGCCCGGTGAGTTCCGAGACCCGCAGGCCGGCGGCATAGAGTACCTCCAGAATGGTCCGGTCTTTCAGCCCCCTGGGAGAGGTTGTGTCCGGCTGATTCAGCAACTGTTCCACCTCCTCAAACGAGAGGTAGACCGGCAGGGGACGGCGGATCCGCGGCGAATCCATGTCCCTGGTGGGATCATTCTCCGTACCGCGTTCCAGTGTGAGATAGCCGTAATAGCTGCGCAAAACCGAAAGCAACCGGGCCACCGACCGACCGGAGAGCCCGCGTTCCCGTTCCTCCCCCACAAATTGCAAGAGGTCGGTCATGGAGCACCCGCCGGCTTCAAGGCCGCGCCCGTCGAGCCAGGTGAACCAGCGGAGGAGATCGCGCCCGTAGGCCTCACGGGTATTGGGCGACACCCCCCGGACACCGGAGAGGTAGTCAAGGAATTCCCCGATGGCGAGTGTGTGAACTCCGTGGTGTTGATTTTTTTGGGGATGGCCGGCCATATATCACAGCCCCGGTGGTTCAACCGGATGTCTTTTCGACCTGCTCTACCGGAATGGCGCTTTCAGTATCCGGATCCCAATGGCACACCCGGTTGCGCCCCAGCCGTTTGGCCTCATACAACGCCCGATCGGCCTGCCGAACCATTGACTGGCAATCAGGAGCCCCGGACTCCGAGGGCAGGCAGCGCGATACACCGAGGCTCACCGTCACCCTGAGAGCCTCGTCGGAATTGCCATTCTTGATAAATAGAAGTTTCTCCACGGCCAGACGGATCCTTTCCGCCACCCAGATCGATTCCGAAGGCCATTTCACCGCCAGCACCACCAGGAATTCCTCACCGCCATAGCGTCCCAGCACGTCGCACTTCCGGATCTGTTCCCGGAGTAGAGCGGCCAACTCCTTGAGCACCCTGTCTCCAACCTGGTGGCCGTATGCATCATTGAAACGCTTGAAGTAATCGATGTCCAGCATCAGGCAGGCAAAGAAACTTCCGTTGCGGCGGCTCCTCTCGTATTCCTCCTCCAGTCGGGAGAGGAGAAAACGGCGATTGCCCATTCCGGTGAGCTCGTCGGTTAAAGAGAGTTTGAGCAGGCTTTCCTCGGCCCGCCGGATCCGGACCATCACCCCCACCCGGGCCAACAACTCAGCTGAATTGAACGGTTTGCAGATGTAGTCGTTGGCCCCGATGTTCAGCCCGCGGATCAGGCTGGCCTCGTCCTGGTAGTGGGCGGTGAGGAAAACGATGGGGATCACCGCCGTGCGGGTATCCTCTTTCAGGCAGCGGCAAATTTCGAACCCGTCGGTGTCGGGAAGCTGGATATCCAGCAGGATCCCGTCCGGGTCTTCCGAAATCGCCTTTTCCATGCCTTCTGCTCCGGTGCTGGCGCTGATCACGGTGTAGCCTGAATGCTCGAGGATCATCTTCAAGGCTTTGACGTCGTACGTCAGGTCGTCGATGACCAGTATTTTTCCGTTCACCGTTCGATCTCCTCGGGTGAATCCGGACCGCCGCTGCTCTTTTCGGCCCAGTAGCGAAGTTTTGCCTCAAGCTCCTCCCTGGTGGAGGGCATGAGCAGGAAGTCGTCACATCCCGCATCGCGCGCCTTGCGCTTGTCCTTCTCCAACGAGAGTGCCGTCATCGCCAACACCGGTATGCCGGCGGTCAGGGTATGAGATTTCAGCAGCTTGGTGGCCTGAATCCCGTCCATCACCGGCATCATCATATCCATCAGAATCAGGTCCGGCTGCAGTTCCAGGGCCTTGTTCAAACCGATTTCACCATTCTCCGCCTCAATCATTCCATAGCCCATGTGGTCGACAATCAGCCGGATATAATTGCGGTTGAACAGGTTGTCCTCCACCACCAGGATGGTCCGGCCTTCGTCAGCGGTTCGGCCGTCGCTCGCCGCCAGCTCAGCGGTTCTCGTCAGCCCCGCTGAGCCGCCGGGATCCACCAGGGAAGACTCCACCATGGAGGGGACCACTGCCCTGGTCAGCAGCTCGCCATCAGCGGTTTTTTCGAACCAGATACGGCCGCCAATGATTTCGATACACCGTCGGGCCAGGGAGAGACCGAGGTGGACACCGTGAAAGATCTCGCTGGACCCGATATCAAGTTCGTCCAGCTCGCGGTAGAGGTCGGTCACCTGGACCCGTTCGGTATCAGAGCAGCGGTGGCGTAACTGCAGTTTGAGATATCCCTCGTCTCCCACGTCAAGTTCCCCGAAATCGCCAAGGAACACCGGCAGCGCTTCCGGTGCCAGGCTGCTCACCTCCAGGGTCACGGGTGAGGTCCCACCGGCCAGGAAGCCGTAGCGGATCATATTGGCCAGGGCCAGACGCAGTTTGCGTTCATCGGTGGTAAAGGTGGACGGGGTTCCCTCGGCCAACCTGATCTCCAGCTTCGTTTCCTCTCCCTGCCCGCAGTCGTCCAGATCACGACGCAATCTTTCCAGCAGGCCTTCAACTCCCGCGGCAGCCGGTGTGGCACCGTAATTCCGCAGATCGGTGCGGACGAGCATGGTGACATTGTCGATCACGTGGAGCAGGTTGTTGCCGCTCTTTCTGATGATGTCCACATGCAAAAGCTGATCCTCGTTCAAGGTCCCGGAAAGACCGTCGGTGAGAATCTGGGAGAAGGAAATGATGGCATTGAGCGGAGCCCGCAGATCGTGGGACAGCCGGTTGAGAATTGCGGCCCGCTGCTCGGTGAAGGAATTATCCGCCACCTGCACACCACTATCCGCGGCCTGGTGGGCCAGACCACTTGTCCGGGAAGACATCGTCGATATACCCCTTTTACGGCAGCCACCTGAAACGCACCGCACCCGTTACGGTGCGCCCAGGCGGGCACACATGCCGTCACCTTCCCGTATCGTCCCCCTGGGACCCGAGCTTGACCCCTGCCCCGCCGAAAAACGGATCAAACAGATCAGCGCTCCACGATGAAGGTCACCGGGCCGTCATTCA
Organism: uncultured bacterium; assembly: GCA_965531145.1. Taxonomy (GTDB): domain Bacteria; phylum Acidobacteriota; class JAQAZP01; order JAQAZP01; family JAQAZP01; genus JAQAZP01. The sequence continues at coordinate 11,602 of CBESOE010000136.1, forward strand.
CCAGATGAACAGCCA
>CBESOE010000137.1:0-11540 GCA_965531145.1 uncultured bacterium
ATTCCTCATGTCCAGCGCAAGCGTCATGTCACCAATCACCCGGTCCGCTCTCGCCATTTTGCTACTGCTGTTCATCGCCACACCGGTGGCAGGAGAAACCGTGGTGGGGAGCATCCCGGCCCCCGACTACGCCGGGGCTTTGACCTGGGACGGAGCGAGCCTCTGGTGCGGCATGTACGGCCCCAGCGGCTCCACGGTCTACGAGCTGGACCCGGCAGATGGCACGGTGCTCAGTTCCTTCACCGGCCAGGGGGATGACTCCTACGGGCTGGCCTGGGATGGCACAGCACTCTGGCAGCTCGATTCATACAACTACGACCTGCTGTTCCGGATGAACACCAGCGGCGGGCTGCTGGACTCCATCCCCTCCATCACCACCTACATGGCCGGCCTGACCTGGGACGGCACGTATCTCTGGTGTGCCGCCTACTACGATCCCGACGGCTGGATCTACCAGATCGACCCGGCCACCGGCCTCGAGGTCCACTCCTTCGACGCACCGGCCAACCAGCCCTGGGGCCTGGCCTTCGACGGCACCGACCTCTGGTATGTCAACGACGATTTCAGCGGCGAGGAAGCGATCATCTACCGGCTGGACACGGCGGACGGCACGGTGCTGGAACAGTTCGACTCGCCCGGAGCCAACCCCCGCGGCCTGACCTGGGATGGCACCTACCTCTGGGTCTGTACCGACAACAACGCCGGCGCCGGCCGGCGCTGCTACCAGATCGACCCCGGGGGCAGCGGCACCCAGGACATCGACCTCCACCCCACCAGCCAGAACCTGGGGATCATTCCGCTGCACCACGTCGTCCCCTGGACGCTCTACATCGACAACGTGGGCACCGCCGACCTGACCGTCACCGAATGGACCTCTGACAATGATCTGTTCCACGTGAGCGACATCACAGAACCCATTATCATCCCACCGGGCATAAGCTACCCTTGGACCTCGCCCTTTTCCTCAGCCACCGCCGGCACGCACGAGGCCACCATCACTGTTTACAGTGACGACCCGGACGAGCCGGAGGTCACCGCGACCATAACAGCCACCACCGTGCCCCAGGACCCGGTGATCGACCTCTCGGCCACGTCGCATGACTTCGGCGACCGGCGGCGCTACTCCCGCTCCCGCTGGGCGTTGTCCATCACCAACAACGGGTACGACCCGCTGGTGATCTCGGACATGGACATTGTCGGCGCCGCCCCGGGTGACGATGTCTTCTTCATCCCCGATTTCATTTACCCCATTACCCTCCAGACCTTCGAAACCCTCGAGGTGGACGTGGATTTCTCGCCCCCGGCCACCAGCACCTTTGACGGCGCACTGGAAGTCGCCAGCAACGGTACCGACGCTGTACATACCGTCGATCTGTTCGGCACCGGCAAGACCAACTTCCTCGGCAAGGGCCTGCCCCTCTGGGTCTTCCAGGGGGTGGAGAACGTGGAGTGCACGGCCCAGGTGCCGGATGTCACCGGTGACGGGGTCGCCGACGCGGCGGTGGAGTCCTACGATGCGGGAGCTTCGTCAAGCGAACCGCACCTCTCGCTGATCTGGGGCAATTCCGACGGGGTCGGTGTGGTGAACTGGGGGATTCATCCCCCCGGCGGGCCGAGCAACAGCGGTGGCTACGGCGACAAGTGCCTCGATGTTTCCCCTGACATGGACGGTGACGGCTTGGCTGATGTGCTGCTGGCCACCGCCTGGGGCGGATGCACCTGCTACTCGGTGAGCGGCCGCAACGGCAACGTGATCTGGTCCTACGACATGTATGACGAGAACCCGCAGGGCGGCTGGGTCTATGCCGCCGGTCCCATCGGCGACCTCAACGATGACAAGGTGCCCGACGCCATCTTCGGCGCCGGCGGGCACGATAGCGGCTCGGCCGGCCCGCGCAGCATGTACGCCTTTGACGGCGACTCCAGCGGCACCCCCGACACCCTCTGGCGCCAGTATGCCAACGACGCCATCATCGACGTGGTGAACATCGGCGACGTCAACGGTGACGGCGTGGACGACGCGGCGGCCTGCGCCGGCGGCAACACCGACCGCGACAACCACGTCTACTGCGCCAGCGGCGCCAGCAGCGGGACGGCCACCACGCTCTGGACCTTTGACACCGGCGGTGACAACTGGAGCCTCGCCCGGCACAGCGACATCACCGGCGACGGGATCTCCGAAGTGGTGGTGGGCACCTGGGGCAGTTCGCCGGCGGGCTCGGTGCAGTGCCTCGACGGCGCCGGCGCCGGAACGGCCGTCTGGACCTACCCCCTGGCCGCCGCCCCGGTGATGCGGGTGGACTCCTTTGCCGACGTCACCGGCGACGGGATCAACGAGGTGCTGGTGGCCAGCTGGGCCGCCTGGGCCTACTGCATCGACGGCGCCACCGGCCTCCAGCTCTGGAGCAGCTACATGGGCAACGACGTCTGGGCCGTCTCCGGCATCCCCGACGTCAACGGCGACGGCTTCGACGACGCCCTGGCCGGCGCCTTCACCGGCGAGGTGCGCTGCATCGACGGCACCACTGGCAACACCATCTGGAGCTACATGACCGGGAGCAAGATCTTCACCCTGCGCTGGATCGATGACGTCAACGGCGACACCTACCCCGACGCGCTGGCCGGGACCCAGATGCTCGGCGGCATCGGCGGGGAACTGTTCTGCCTCACCGGCGGCGACCTGCCCACCTGGGACCGCCGTGCCGGTGTGCGGGCCGCACCACGACCCGAGGGCATCGAGGTGGAGCTGACCGATACGAAGGGCTTCACCTCCAGGGGGATCAATGTCTACCGGCGCCAGGTCTCCCCCGAGGCCACGGCCATGGCCCGCGCCGGAATCAGCGGAATCACCGCACCGGCTCACAACCTGCCGGAGCGTATCAAACTGCTGGAGGCCCGCCGGGCCAGGCACACCGCCTTGCTGGACGGCTTCCAGCGGATCACGGTCAAACCGGCCCGCGCCAGCGTCTACCTCGACACCACCGCCCGCCGCGGTGTGGAGTACGAATACATCCTCGGGGTAGTCACCGATCTGGGTGATGAAGTCTTCACCGAAGCGGTGGAGGCGGGACGGTAGGACTGCCCCCTCAGCCCCGGCGGGATCATCCCGTCGGGGCATCCCCTGAATACCCTACTAAAATACCGGACAATCCCTGTTATTGCATCACTTGACGAAATAACAATCCGAATATATAACTATCAGATAGAAAAGGGAGTTGGTTGATATTGAGTAGTGTTTTGCGTCTTTCTTTTCCTCTATAAATCTGACTTGAGATCCCGCTCCATACGCGTGCCGAATAGAGTCGGCATTGTCGATGGTCAACCTGCGTTTAGCGATAATCCCTTTATTAACAACTTTTTATCGTCAGTATGTAAAGGAGTCCGACCAATGGCCGCACTGAAATCGCCTTCCGGACGCATCCTCTTCTGGGTACTTTTTGCCGCCCTGCTGATCGTCATCAGCGGTATCAGCCTGGAGAGCCCGGCGCGGAACAACATCAAATCCGCGTTCTTCGACGTCTACCCCGCTGCCGATGGCACGGTGCTGACGGACGTTCCCAGCAACTCCGGCCACTGCGGCGTCTGCCACCTCGACTTCGACGGCGGCGGCACCCGCAACCCCTACGGGCTGAGGCTCGAAGCTGAGCTCGATCTCTGGTCCACCAAGCAGGAGGCGGTGCTGGCAATCGAGAACGAGGACCCGGACGGCGATGGCTTCAGCACCCTGATCGAGGTCACCGACCTGATCAGCTTCATCAACACCCCGACATTCCCCGGGCTGACCCCGGCCAACGCCGGCAGCACGGTAAACGTCGACCTGGCCGACATCCAGAACAACCTGGTGCCCAGCACCGGCGGCGACATTACTCCTCCGGAAGTGTTCGTGCTCGACCCCAACGGTGGCGAACTGGTGGTGGGCAACAGCAGCTACACAGTGCAGTGGTTTGCCGATGACGTCAGCGGCATCGCCGGCATCGATCTCCACCTCTCCCTGGACAACGGGGCCAGTTGGGAGATCGAGGCCCAGAACCTGACCAACAGCGGCAGTCACACCTGGTATGCGGCCAACCGGCCCAGTACCCTGGCCCTCATCCGGGTGGTGGCCACTGACAACGCCTTCAACCAGGGCCAGGACGAGAGTAACTCGGTGTTCACCATCGACTCGCCCGTCGGCGGCCTTGTCCCCACCACTCTGCGCGACTTCGACATGCCGGGCAGCCAGCCCTTCGAGACCGGCATCCTCAACCCGCCCCAGGCCTGCGAGGTTTGCCACGGCGGCTACGACACTGCGGTGGAGCCCTACGCCAACTGGCAGGGCAGCATGATGGCCCAGGCCTCTCTCGACATCATCTTCCTGGCCAACATGGTCATCGCCAACCAGGATGCCCCCGATTCGGGCGACCTCTGCCTGCGCTGCCACTTCCCCCGGGGATGGCTCCAGGGACGCTCGGTGCCCACCGATGGCAGCCAGATGCTGAGCACCGACGAGAGCGGGGTTTCCTGCGACTACTGCCACCGTTTCGTGGACCCGATCTATGAACCCGGCGCCAGTCCGATTGAGGATCAGGCCATCCTCGCCGCGCTCAGCTTCCCCGGCACCGAGTTCGGCAACGGTATGATTGTGGTGGATCCCACCGGCGCCCGCCGCGGCCCGTTCCTCGATGCCGACACCGGCCACCCGGTGCTGGTCTCGCCCTTCCACCGCGAAGCCGCCCTCTGCGGCAACTGCCACGACGTGAGCAACCCGGCCTTCGAGAAGGACGGTCTGGGCAACTACCTGCCCAACGCCTTTGACGCGCCGGCCACCGATTTCTCGGCCCACACCATCGCCCCGGTGGAGCGGACCTACAGCGAGTGGTTCTACAGCGAATACAACACCCCCGCCGGCGTCTACGCGCCGCAGTTCGGCGGCAACCTGGACAATGTCTCCACCTGTCAGGACTGCCACATGCGCGACGTCACCGGCCAGGGCTGCAACTTCGGCGACCCGCCGGTGCGCGACGACCTGCCGCTGCACGACATGACCGGCGGCAGCACCTGGCTGCCCGCTCTGCTTCCCGCCCTGTTCCCTGGACAGGTGGATGAGGCCGCCCTGCTGGCAGGCATCGAACGGGCACGCTACATGCTGCAGAACGCGGCCACGGTGGACCTGGCCCAGGTCAGCGACGACCTGGAGGTGACGGTGACCAACCAGACCGGGCACAAGCTGCCCACCGGCTACCCCGAAGGGCGCCGGGTCTGGATCAATGTCAAGTTCTACAACGAGAGTATGGCCCTGATCTCGGAGTCCGGGGCCTACGACCCGGACACCGGCGTGCTGAGCCACGATGCCGAAGCCACGATCTACGAGATCGAACCGGGCCTCGACGAGGTCACCGCACCCATCGTGGGTGTGGACCCGGGACCGTCCTTCCACTTCGTGCTGAACAACAAGGTGTTCAGCGACAACCGCATCCCGCCGCGGGGCTTCACCAACGCCGCCTATGACGATTTCGGCGGTTCGCCGGTGGGCCACAGCTATGCCGACGGGCAGTACTGGGACATCACCGACTACAGCATCCCGGCCGGGGCCGCCTCGGCCGAAGTGACCCTCTACTACCAGAGCACCTCGAAGGAGTTCGTGGAATTCCTCCGGGACGAGAACACCACCAATACGCTGGGTCAGGATCTGTATGACCTGTGGAACGACAACGGCAAGTGCCCGCCGGAGGTGATGTGGACCGGGACACTGGCCCTGACCAGCGAACCGACGGAAACCGTTGACGCGGCCTTCAATTGTGTGCCGGACGTGGGCACCGTGCCCTTCAGCACCTCCATGTCGGTGTCGCTGACCAACCTCTATGCCGGCCAGACCCGGCGGATCTCCGGCCGCATCGACGCCACCCTGGCCAACGGCAATTTCTTTCCCAGCTGGCGGGCGGGCTACACCAACGTGGCCGGCGGAGAGAGCTATGTCAGCTCCTGGGTCCAGAACATCCCGGCCCTGGGCTCGGTGATTGGTGACAACACCTTCATGCTCACCGCCTTTGACGTGACCCCCGCACCGTATAACCAGCCACCCTACCCGCCGGAGGGGGACACCGACACGGCGAGCTGCACGGTGACCGCACTGGCCCCGTAACCGCTACGGACAGTTGACACAAAAAAGGCCCGGCCGGGATCACTCCCGACCGGGCCTTTTCATTCAGTCAGCGGTTCAACCGGCCTGGGGCCCCGCCGGAAGAGAGCCAGGCCCGGAGCCGCGGTTGTGTGCATCGCTCCGCCCTTGGCTCATCGGGAAATGCTGTTTCCCGGCGCATCGGGCTCACGCTCAAAACAGCCTTCCTCAACATCCTGTTTGACTGAGTGGTTTCGCATCGAACACCCTGCATGCACACAATCCCGCTCCATGTCGCACAATAACAGGCATCCAGAGATTCGGAGGACCAGGCCATAATTGGACGGAATTCATCTACCACCCCATGCTCGTCAGGGTGTAGGATTTTGCCCTCAAGCACCGACAGGGTTGATGCCGCAATACATCGAAACCACATCGAAGGAGATAATCATGTCAGACGCCAAAGCTTACTCAGCAGCCAGCGCAACATCGCCGCTGGCTGCCACAACTATCCAGCGCCGCAATCCGACGGAACGCGACGTGCAGATCGAGATCCTCTTCTGTGGCATCTGCCACTCCGACCTTCACTCCGTGCGTGACGAGTGGAGCAGCATTATGCCCACGGTCTACCCCATCGTCCCCGGCCATGAGATCGTCGGCCGGGTGGTGAGTGTCGGAAGCGCCGTCACCAGGTTCAAACCGGGTGATCTGGCCGGGGTCGGCTGCCTGGTGGATTCGGACCACTCCTGCCCCAGCTGTCAGGCCGACGTCGAGCAGTTCTGCCACGACGCGGTCTTCACGTACAACGGCCCGGACAAGCACCTCGGGGGGGTCACCTACGGCGGGTATTCCGATAGCATCGTCGTCGATGAACACTTCGTGCTGCATGTCCCAACCAACCTCGACCTGGCCGGGGTGGCCCCCCTGCTCTGCGCCGGGATCACCACCTGGTCCCCCATACGCCGCTGGGGATTGACCGAGGGCAAGAAGGTCGGCGTGGTCGGCCTTGGAGGATTGGGGCACATGGGGGTCAAGTTCGCCCGGGCCCTCGGCGCCCACGTCGTCGTCTTCACCACCTCCCCGGGCAAGAAGGAAGACGCGCTCAGGCTTGGCGCCCACGAGGTCGTCCTCTCCACCGACGCCGAAGAGATGCAGAAACGGGCCGGCACCCTCGACTTCATCCTCGACACCATTTCCGCCGACCACGACATCAACGCCTACGTCAGCCTGCTCGGCCTCGACGGCAACCTGACCCTGGTGGGCGCGCCGGAAAAGCCGTTTCCCGTCTCGGCCTTTGCCCTGCTGTTCGGACGGCACAGCATCTCCGGCTCGCTCATCGGCGGAATCGCCGAGACCCAGGAGATGCTCGACTTCTGCGGCAAGCACGACATCACCGCCGATGTTGAGGTCATTCCGATCCAGGACGTCAACAAGGCCTACGAAAGACTGCTCAAGTCGGATGTGAAGTACCGCTTTTCCATCGATATGGCGTCGCTGAAAAGCTGACCGCTGAAATGGCTAAAAATGGGGACAGTCACCAGGGCGTGACAGTCCCCATTTTCACGACTTCGTTCAGCTCGCCTGGGGCCCCGCCGCCTTCACCTCGTCGGTGACCCGGTCCTCATACTTGGTGAAGTTCTCACGGAACCGGCCGGCCAGCTGGGTGGCCTGGCGGTCGTAGGCCTCACCATCGGCCCAGGTGCCCCGCGGGTCGAGCACCTCCTTGGGCACCCCCGGGCAATCCAGCGGCACCTCGAACCCGAACACCGGGTCCTTACGGTATTCAACGCCGTCCAGGGCGCCGCTCATCGCCGCCTTGAGCAGGGCGCGGGTGTGGCCGATGGGCATCCGGTTCCCGGTACCGTAGGGGCCGCCGGTCCAGCCGGTGTTCACCAGCCAGCAGTTGCTGCCGTGGGCCTCGATCTTCTCGCTGAGCAGCCGGGCGTATTCAAAGGGGTGCAGCAGCAGGAAGGGCGCCCCAAAACAGGCGCTGAAGGTGGCCTGGGGTTCCTTGCCCATCCCCTTTTCGGTACCGGCCACCTTGGCGGTGTAGCCAGAGATGAAGTGATACATCACCTGGTCCGGGGTGAGGCGGGACAGCGGGGGCATCACGCCGAAGGCATCGGCGGTGAGCAGGATCACGTTCTTCGGGTGACCGGCCATCCCTTCGCGCAGGGCACCGGGGATGTGGCTGATGGGGTAGGCGGCCCGGGTGTTCTCGGTGAGCGTGGCGTCGTCCAGGTCCACCCGGCGGCTCCAAACGTCGAAGCCCACGTTCTCCAGGATGGTACCGAAACGGCGGGTGCAGCGGTAGATGTCCGGCTCGGCCTCGGGATCGAGGCGGATCACCTTGGCGTAGCAGCCCCCTTCGAAGTTGAACACCCCCCGATCGCTCCAGCCGTGCTCATCGTCGCCGATCAGGTCCCGCTCGGGGTCGGCGGAGAGGGTGGTCTTGCCGGTGCCGGAGAGCCCGAAGAAGACGGCGGCGTCACCATCGGAGCCCACGTTGGCCGAGCAGTGCATGGGCAGCACCTCCTGGCCAGGCAGCAGAAAGTTCATCACGCTGAAGATCGACTTCTTGATCTCCCCGGCGTAGCTGGTGCCGCCGATGAGCACCAGCTTGCGGGCCAGGTTGACGATGATGAAGGTCTCGGTGCTGGTCCGGTCCAGTTCGGGGTTGGCGATGAAGTTGGGCACGTGGAGCACGGTGAACTGCGGCTCGTGGTCGTGCAGCGTTCCGGGCTCAGCCCTGATGAACATGTTGCGGGCGAAGAGGTTGTGCCAGGCCGTCTCGTTGACCACCCGGATCGGCAGGCGGAACTGCGGGTCGGCCCCGGCATAACAGTCCTGGACAAAGAGGTCCTTGCCCTGGAGATAGGCCATCAGCCGGTGGAACATCTGGTCAAAGGTTTCCACCGGGTACGGCTGGTTGGCCGCGTTCCACCAGACCTGCCCGGAGGTGGTGGGCTCGTCGACGATGTACTTGTCCCCGGCCGAGCGGCCGGTGTGCTGGCCGGTGCGGACCACCACCGGCCCGAGGTGCGAGATCGACCCCTCGCTGCGGCGGACGATCTCCTCGTAGAGACCGGCGGTGCGCAGGTTCCAGTGCACCTGGTGCACGTTGCGAATTCCGTGAGTTTCCAGACCGTTCTTGCTGACATATTTTTCAGGCCGCATGGCAGTCCTCCCCGAAAATGATGTTCGGATCCACGCTCCCGTGATATCCGATAGCAGTTGTCAGTTGAGATAGCCGAGCGCCCGCAGGTGCTCGACGGTGTCGGAGCCGATCTCGGCCTTCTCGTCGCTGGTCCCCAGCAGGGAGGCCAGCTCCCGCTGGGCCATCAGGTGATCCATCAGCTGGCCCTTCAATTCCAGTTTCAGCTCGGGCCGCTCATGGACCAGGTTGCGCTGTTCGCCGGGGTCCTCCAGCAGGTCGTAAAGTTCCTCCCGGTCGTCCACCTCGGTGAGGATGTACTTGTAACGCCCGTCGCTCACCGCTTTCTTCTCCCCGAAATAGGCCATGGCCTCGAAGAAGGCCGGGCGGCTCGTCGGGTCCTCCTCGCCGCGGATCATCGGCAGCAGGCTCCGGCCTTCGGCGTGCTCCAGCCCGGACAGCCCGAGGAAATCGAGCACGGTGGGCGGGATATCCACCAGGCTGACCTGGGCATCGATGCGGCGGTTGCGCTCCAGCACATCCTCGTCGGCGGGCCGGATGACCAGCGGCACCTGCACCAGTTCGGTGAAGAAGGTGTGGCCGTGAGAGACGCTGTCGTGCTCCCAGAACTCCTCACCGTGATCGCTGGTGAAGATGATCATGGTGTTGCGTGTCAGGCCCAACTGGTAGATCCGGTCGAGGAGCTGACCGAGGATCATGTCGGTGTATTCCACTTCCCTGTTGTAGAGGTCCTCGATGTGCCGGCGGTCGTCGCGGTCGAGGACCTTGCCGCCGCGGAAGCGAACCACCTTGCCCGAATCGAGCCGCGGAATCCGGTTCCCATGGTAGTCCTGGCCCGCCCCGGCGATCCAGCGGTCACGGGCGATGTAGGGTTCGTGGGGATCGATCACGTGGAGCCAGAAGAAGAAGTTTGTTGCCTTGTTGGCCTCGATGAACTCCAGGGCGTATTTCAGGTTGAGCGAGCAGTCGCCGGCGTCCTCCTGCACCTCGAGTTCCACCGGGGCCACCCGGCGGCGGATCGGATCCACCACTCGGTACCACAGGTGCCCGGCCCAGTAAGGGGCCCGGTATCTGTGTTTCATGTGGTCGTAGAAGGCAAAGCCCTGGTCCGCTCCGAAGGGCTCCAGCAGCCAGCCGTTGGAAATCACCGCCCCGGTGTGATACCCCCCGGCAGCCGCCTTCTCGGCCACCGTTTCACGGGTCTCGTCCATCTGGTCCAGCATGGACAACACCCCGTGGGCCGTGGGATACATCGAGGTGAGCATGGAGCAGATGGAGGAAAGGGTCCAGGATGACTGTGCCTGGGCGCGGGAGAAGAGCACGCCTTCCTCGGCCAGCCGGTCGATGTTCGGCGTCTGGCAGTGGTCGCTGCCCGAGCTGGAAATGCGGTCAGCGCGCAGGGTGTCCACCGAGATGAGGATCACGTTGCGGTCCATCGGCGCCCCGCCGGTCCCGCCCTCCGGGCTCACCGCCCGGGCGGACCCGGTGAGGCTGGGCAGAAAAACGGGCAGGGCCAGCAGCAGGACCACCAGCAGAGTCAGATGGCGGACCAGCGGGTAACGCGCCACCCCGCGCAGGTAGCGGGGCGAGAGCCAGGCGGCGAGGAGCCAGGTCCCGCCGGCGAGGACCAGCAGGAAGAGCAGACACACCCCGAAAAAGAACGGGGAGAAACTGAACTTGAGGTAGACCCGGTTGATCCAGAGCGCCACCGGGATCAGCACCAGGGCCCAAAGAGAGAAGGCCACCAGGTAGGCCTTGGCCCGGTGCCCCCAAGCCCTGGTGCGCACCCCGTGCACCAGGAAGCCCACCGCCATCCCGGTGAGAACCCCGGAAAAGAGCAGCCGCATGTTGAAGAGCAGCTTCGTGGGTTCGATCAGCATGGCCAGGCCAAAGGACGCGTTGAGCAGGAAGAAGACAAAGGCACTGTTTCCCACACCGGCCATCAGACCGCTGAAAACGGGGATGAAGCCGTCCCTGGTGCCAAAGACCCGGAACCGCCGGCCCAGGGCAAGGTTCAGCACCAGGGCTCCCAGCAGGCCCAGCAGGCCCCAGACCAGCATCTCGGCAAAGATCGGGGTGAAATAGACCTGCAGTAGCTGGGCCACCCGGGTCAGCGGAACATCGGCCGAGGCGCCTGATTTGGCGGTGACGGCGAGAAAGCCCTCCTGGAAGCCGATACAGCCCCCGATCACCACGCCCACCTTCCATCCGACCCCGGCGGCCATATTCCAACTGAGATCCCTGGTCATCGGTTCCCTCTCCTTCCCG
>CBESOE010000138.1:0-11367 GCA_965531145.1 uncultured bacterium
ACCGCCGGGCGTTGTTGACCACGATCCTTTCCACCCGGGGCGCATCCTTGGGAAAGCGGCTGAGCACCTTGGTCGGCAGTGTGCGGCCCTCGTAGTAGTAGGTGAACGGTTCGCGGGCCAGGGGGGCGATGAAGAGCAGCGTGTCTCCCGGCCGGGCCAGGTTGGCCACCAGTTCGGCGACCTCCCGCCAGGGCTGCCGGTTGTCCTCGGTGTAGTAGGAGACCAGTCCGGGTACGGTGAAACAGAGCACCACTCCCACCAGGACCAACGCCACCGGCCGGCGGCCGTGCCCCGAAGCCCCCCAGGCCACCAGCAGCAGGAACGCCGGCAGGAGAGCCAGGACGTAGCGGTGCTGGTACAGGGGCAGGAGAAACCAGGAAACGGCCACCATCAGGGCCACCGGCAGGAGCAGCCAGGTGCCCAGCAGGGGCAGGGCCGTTGCCCCATGCCGCTGCTCCGCCCCGCCGCCGGGATCGGCACGGCCCGGACCGAAGCGCAGCCGCCACCAGGCCACGCCGGCCAGCACCAGCAGCAAATCGATCTTCATCAGCCAGCCGCTGTCGCTGCACATCATGCGGTAGAGTTTGACAAAATCACCGGGTGCCGCCTGCTGGATCCAGTATTCGGCGTTGCGCAGTTGTTCCACCATGATCAACAGCACCCTGATCCAGGGCAGCGAGAGCAATAACAGCAGAACGATGCCCACCAGCCAGCGGGAGAGTCGGATTCCGTGGCGACGCCCCCAGACCAGCACGAACACCACCTGGGCAGCCACCAGGAAGGCGGCATAGTTGTGGCTGAGGAGCAGCAGGGCCGTGGTGACGGCCCAAACCACAAACCGCAGCGGTGACCTCCCGGTCCAGCACCCGGATCAGCGCCAGCCAGGACAGCAGGGTCAGCAGCACCATCAGGCTGTAAGCCCGCGCCTCCTGGGAGTAGTGGATGTGGAAGGGGGAGACGGCCATCAGCAGCGCGGCGATCAGACCTGCCCGGCTGCCCAGCAGGCGGCGCCCCAGCAGAAAGAGCAGGGCCACCGCGCCGATGCCAAACAGCACCGACGGCAGGCGGAGCATCGCCTCGGTCTCCGGCACCAACCGCATCCAGTAGGACACGATGATGTAGTAGAGCGGCGGGGTTGTCCCGCTCATGGTCAGCGAGGGGATCGCCCGGCGCACGGTGTTGACGGTCTCCACCTCGTCGAGCCAGAAGCTCTGATGGGAGATGTGGAGCAGACGGAGGCCGGTGGCGAGAATCAATATCGCCAGCAGCAGCCACAAGGTTGTGCGGCGCTGTCCCCGATTGAATGTGTCATGGGAAGAAACGGGCGGTACGTTGATCACCCCTGGTCGGTGCACGGCTTGTCCGGCCGTCCAAACATCCGCTCCCCCTCACCTTCAGGCAGACCGAGGACCTCGAGAAACCGGTTCTTGAGCAACGCCACCTTCTCGGTGACCGTCCCGTCGGGGAGATCGTCCAGGGCAGCCTTGCCGCCGGCCATCCCTTCGTGCCCGCCGCCGGAGCCGACCCCCTTCAGTGCCTTCTGCATCAGGTCCGAGGCATTGAGATTGCCGTCCAGCGTTCTGAAGGAGAGGAAGACCTCATCCTTGTAGCTGCCGAGGCAGATGGAAATGTTGGTCTCGTCCAGACGCAACAGGAAATCGGCCACCTCGGCCACCATGTCGGGATAGTCCACCGGCCCCAGCCAGGTGATGACCAGCGGTCCGTGGATCCGGCCCCGCTCGATGGCCAGACGGAAGATCCGGAAATAGTCCCGCGGAACCCGGGCCCGTTCGATACGGGTCAGCCGGGTGGGGTCGATGAGCGGGTAGAGATACTTGTGGGCGCGAATGTCGGCCCGGGTGGGATGGCGCCCCAGTTCCTGGGTCTCGGAGGCGATGCCGTAGAAGAGCGCCGTGGCCATCTGGCGGTCCAGCGGCAGCCCGGAAGCACGGAGATACTCGGTGAGGATGGTGGAGGTGGCACCATAGTTGGCCCGGATGTCCTTGAAGGGGACCTTCTTCGAGGTGCCCCAGTCCTGGTGGTGGTCGATGATCGCCCGGGGAACCACCCAGTCGGGCACCGAGTTGTTCGCCCGTTTCGGCTGGGTGTCCACCAGAACCACCGCCGGATCCTCCTCCGGCGTCAACTCCTCCATGGGGGTGATCCGCACGTTGAGGTAGTTGAACAGGGCCCGGTTCTCGGCCCGCCCGATGATACCGCTGGTGGAGATTTCCACCGGCACCTTGTCCTCGCCGTTTTCACCGGAACGGAGGAGGTGCCTGAGGGCGAACGCCGAAGCCAGCCCATCGGGATCCGGGTTGTCATGGGTGGCGATCCAGACCCGGTCACAGGACCGCAGGTGCTCGATCATCTTCTCGATCCGCTGTTTCCGGCTCGCCATACGTCCCCTCGCAACAGTCCGCAACTACCGGCGGGAAAGAGCCCGCGGCAACTCCCGATCGGGGATGTTAACACATCCTGACGGTGCTTTTCACAGGGCGAGGGGCTATCCGACACCCGTACACACCTATCCCGAGGGGGTCATAACGGGGGCAGGAGAATCCGGAAATGGATCAGAATCCGTCTCCGCTGAGCATGCGTTCGGCCAGCTCCAGAGAGGGAACGTGGTATCGCCCATCGCGGATCATCTCCCGCAGACGGGCAATCCGACGGCTTCGACCGGCGGATTCGAAGGGTTCCTCGAGGGTCTTGAGCAAAACCTCCCCGGAGGTGGGTGACTGGTCCGCCTCGGGCGAACCATCCTCGCCGGAGTTCCGCTCACGGTCTTCCGTGCCGGAATGCTCCCGCCGCCACTTCTCCTCCGGGAAATAGGTCAGGTTTCCTTGGTCTTCTTTTGTATTCATCAAGCGCACCATACTCCTCCCATGCGCCGGCAACGGTCAGTTTCGAGGTCGGCTACTTACTGTATCGGAGAAAACAGGTGGCTGCTTGAGTGGATTCGACAGATGGGAACACAGCCCCGAGGAGACACTCCCCGAGAACGGCGGGATGCCTGATTCCGGGCCCGGATGCCGGAAGCCTGGTTTACGCACTGTGTGGCCCGGGGCCGCAACTCCGGGGTCAGGTGATGGTGTTCTTCAGCCGGCCGCGCATTCTGAACACGGCCTTGGTGTGCAGTTGGGAAACCCGGGACTCGGTGATGTTGAGCACCATCCCGATTTCCTTCATGGTCAATTCCTCGAAATAATAGAGTGATACCACCAGCCGCTCTTTTTGCGGCAACTGGTCGATGGCACCGGCCAGTATGGATTTCAGCTCGCTCTTCTGGAAGACCTGGAACGGGTCATCCACCGTGGTGTCGGGGATGTAGCCGATCAGGCTCTCCTCGAACTTGTCGTCGGGATTATTGCCGCTGAGATCCTTGAACCCGCCGATGGAGACCCCTTTCACCTGGTCCACCAGGTGGTGCAGCTTGCCCATCTCCAGCCCCATGGCCGTGGCCACTTCCTCGTCCTGGGCCGGCCGCCCATGCTTCTGCTCCAGGGTCTGGTAAGCTTTTTCCAGTTCCTTGCGTTTCTTGCGAATGGAACGGGGCACCCAGTCCAGGTCGCGCAGACCGTCGATGATCGAACCGCGAACACGCAGTTCGGCGTATGTCTTGAACTTGATGTTGCGGGAAGGGTCGAATTTCTCGATGGCATCCACCAGTCCGATAATTCCATAGTTGGTCAGGTCACCCACGTCGATGTGCGGCGGGAGTTTCACCGCCACCCGGTGGGCCAGGTATTTGACCAGCGGCATGAATTCCAGGATCAGCTCGTCCCGGTCACCCTGGAAGCAACCAACCTTGCTTCCCTTCCATGCCTGTTCAACGGTACTCTGCTGCTGCATTGCCTGACCCCCTGTGGATTTCCATCTTCTGGCCGGCCGGGCCGACCCTTCCCTGCTCGACCTATCTCTCCGAAACAGAGCGCACGGTACCGCCCGCGTTGGCCTCGGCGAAACAACGATCTGTTCCATATCTCAGCATTTGTTTCCGATTCGATTGATTTACTGTAGGTCCGCTACCCTTCTTTCAACAGAGGCCTTGACATACTGCAATTCCAGTACCAGCTTTTTTCCACATTTTGGCGAGTCATTTCCGGCAGCAACGATCGGGGCGATAAAGCGGCAAACCATGTGTTTACAGAGCATTAACTGATTCCGTGAAGGACGGTGTGACAAAACAGCGAATAAGATGGGAGGAGCGACGAGTCAATATGTTGACAATAAGGGAGGCTAGGTTGTCAGAGTTTTGACGTTTCGGGGTGGTCCAATATCCCGGCGGGGGAACCCGTCATTCGGGGCAAATCATCCATGAACGGCCTGTATGCAGCACTTATCGGCACCATCCCTCGTTTCCATTAGGCTGCAGAGTGTGCATTGACGTGAGCGAATCGGCCGGAAATCAACATCAGGACCTGGCCACCACTGACTTGTCAAGAAATTGGCTTGTCTTTTCTGGCTGAAATTGCTATAGTTATGGCATCAAATAACCGATCATCAATTTATTGACGCAGTGGCAGGACTCTGGAGGGTGAAGCAATACCATCATGCCCGATGTAGAAAAAATCCTGATCATCGACGATGAACTCGATATGCTCCGCTCCATCGCCGAAGTGCTCGAGCGGGAAGGCTTCGAGGTCAGCACTGCGGACGGCGGCCCCAAGGGGCTGAAGCAGTTGCGGGAGAATGTCTACGATATCGTGATCACCGACCTGCGGATGCCGGAGGTGGACGGCGAAACGATCCTCTCCCGGGCGCTCGAACTCTACCCCGACATCGTGGTCATCATGATGACCGGGTACGCCTCCATCGAGACGGCTGTCAAAACGATGAAAATGGGGGCATTCCACTACCTGGCCAAACCGTTCAAGCCCATGGAGCTGACCATCCTGGTCCGCAAGGCCATTGAACAGAAACAACTGCGTGACGAGAACCGCTACCTGCGTTCGCAGCTGAAGAGCAAATACCGCTTCGACAACATCGTCGGCGTCAACGAAAAGATGCTGGAACTGTTCCGCCTGGTGGAGAAGGTGGCCAATACCAACAGCACGGTGCTGATCACCGGCGAGAGCGGCACCGGCAAGGAACTGATCGCCCGCGCCCTGCATTACAACAGTGATCGCCGTGACCACCCACTGGTCTCGGTGAACTGCGGGGCGATCCCGGAAACCCTGCTGGAGGACGAGTTGTTCGGCCACGTCAAGGGGGCCTTCACCGGGGCGATCAGGGACCGCCTGGGACGCTTCGAGCAGGCCAACAACGGCAGCCTGTTCCTCGATGAAATCGGCACCATGACACCCAACCTGCAGGTGAAGCTGCTCCGGATCCTCCAGGAACGGGCCTTCGAACGTGTGGGGGGCACAAAGACCGTCAAGGTGGATGTGCGGGTGATTACCGCCACCAGCGTCAACCTGGAGGAAGCGGTTCAACATAGGCAGTTCAGGGAGGACCTCTACTACCGGCTCAACGTGATCCCGGTAAAGCTGCCCCCGCTTCGCGAACGCAAGGACGACATCCCCCTGCTGGCCACCCACTTCCTGCGCAAATTCTGCAAGGAGCAGGAGTTGTCGGTGAAGACCATCAACCAGTCCGCCATTCGCCAGATGATGGCCTACGACTGGAAGGGCAATGTGCGGCAGTTGGAGAACGCCATTGAGCGGGCGGTGACCCTCTCCGGCGACAGTGAGACCATCCTGCCCGCCGACCTGCCGCCGGAAATCCGCGACACTCCGGAAGACGGGCTGCTCGGTTCCTACGACGTCCCCGAGGAAGGGATAAACCTGGCCGAAGTGCTGGCCACCCTGGAGCGGCGGCTGATCCGGCAGAGCCTGAAGCGGGCCGGGGGAAACAAGAAAAAAGCGGCCGAACTGCTGCAGGTCAAACGGACCACCCTGGTGGAGAAGATCAAACGGATCAATCAGCAGGAGAACGGCCCGACCCTCTGACCCGGCTGTCACCACACCCGCCGCCTGTTCGTTTTCTGACGCTTCCCGCAACTTTCATCTCATCTCTTCACACCAACTCTCCGATACGGATTGTGACCGTAAAATCTATCGGCGACCACCGGTTGCACTGAGTAGCGGCACCTCTGCGCTGCCGGGCAGCCTGAGTGCGGCATTCAGGGTGCAGCATGACAAGAGACAAGAGCATACTCATTCTCGGCATCAGCGAGCAGGTTCAGGAAACCCTCGCCTTCGCCCTCAAACGCGAAGGCTACGAGGTGATCACCGCAGCCGGTGACGAGGAAGCCCTGGCCCTGGTGCGCGAGTTTTCCTTTGACTTCATTCTCAGCGACCTGCACCGCCGGGACGGGATGGACACGCTGCAGCAGATCAAGCGGCACCTTCCCGGAGCGGTGATTCTCGCCACCCGGACGCCAACGGGGAACGATTGGGCGGCGCCGGTGGAGGATGGTCCGGTGGACTGCTGGATCGACAAGCCGATCCGCATTCCGGACATCAAGAATGCCTTGCGCCGCGGCGGTCGACCGGTGCCGGGCAACGGATCAAAGCAGCACACCAGGCACGGCAAGCTCGAATTCAAGGACGCGGTACGCAGCTTCGAAAAGGACCTGATCGAAGAGGCGCTGCAGCGCACCGACTGGGTCAAGAGCCGGGCAGCCCGGCTGCTCAACATCAACCGGACGACGCTCATCGAAAAGATGAAGCGCCTGAACATTCCTTCGTGAGCGAGGTTGCGGTGGAAACCACGCTGCCCCAGATCGACCAACTGAGCGACTCGCCGGCCTCCAGTCCTCTGCCTCGCACTCTCTGTTCGGACATCATCCAGAAAAAAATCCTGGTGGTGGACGACGACGACGAGATCCGTCAGGTGCTCAAGGACTATCTCACCATGCGCGGGCACGATGTGGAGACCGCTGAGAACGGCCGCCACGCCATGGATATCCTGTCCACCTCACACCGGAAATACAGCGTTGTCTTCACCGACCTCAACATGCCGGCAATGAACGGATTCGAGTTGCTGGAAAACATCGCCCGGCTGAACAAGGACATCACCCAGATCGTGATCACCGGCAACGCCACCCGGCTCACCGCGATCACCAGCCTCAAGTCGGGGGCCTACGATTTCATCGAGAAGCCGTTCCAGCTCCGCGAGCTGGAGGCCACCCTGGCCCGGGCCCTGGAAAAATACCGCCTGGTGCAGGAGAACCGCGAATACCAGCAGCACCTGGAGCAGAAGGTGGCCGAGCGGACCGAGGAACTGCTGAGCCTCAACACGACGCTGACCAGCCTGTGCAAGCTGGGCCAGAAGTCCCGGGAGACGCTGAACATCCAGCCCAAGCTGGCCGATTTCCGTGACTTCTGCAGTGACGCGTTCGCCCCGGACACCTTTATCCTCTACACCCGCACCGGTGAGCAGGAGCAGTTCAACCGCAACATGTACCACGACACCGGGGGCCGCAGCGCCAACGGGTTCGAGAGCCCGCCGATCCAGTGGCTGAGCAGCCAGGAGCAGAAGATCACCCTGCACCGGGACGAAGGTGAAATCCCCGAGCACTTTCAGATCCAGCCGGGCAACCGCTCGGTGCATATCTTCCGCCTGGAACAGGACCTGCTGCTCGGTTTCCTCTACCTCGGATTCGACAAGCGGACCGAGATCGCCAGCAACGAACCGCTGCTCGACCTCTACCTCGGCGAGGTGGAGAGCGCGCTGATCCACGACTACCTCATCGCCAGTCACCGGGAAGAATTCCGCCGGATGTTCCTCTCCAGTGTGATGACCCACGCCCGGACCATCGAGGTCAAGGACTGCTATACCCGGGGTCATTGTGAACGCGTGGAACGCTATGTCCACGTCCTGGCCCAGGAGATGAACCTGGACGAGGAGCGGCAATACAACCTGAAGATCGCCTGCATTCTCCACGACATCGGCAAAATCGGTGTGCCAGAGACCATCATCTCCAAGCCGGGCAAACTGACCGACGACGAATACGAGAACATGAAGCTGCACCCCGTGCTGGGCAGCAAAATCGTCAAGAACCTCTATGGATTCGACCTGGAGGAGATCATCCGGCACCACCACGAAAACTTCGACGGCACGGGATATCCGGACGGCCTGGCCGGAGACGACATCCCGCTGGAATCGAGAATCATGTCGGTGATGGATACCTTCGACGCCATGACCACCAACCGGCCCTACCGCAAGGGGCGGAGCCTCGACGAGACCGTGGCCGAGATCAAGCGTTGCTCCGGTACGCAGTTCGACCCCAAAGTGGTGGAAACCTTCCTTGGCTGTCTGGACAAGATCGTGGAAGTGCAGAAGGAGTCCTGGGAGTCACGGGAAGAGAACTGACCCGCCTATTCGTCCACCAGAATGCTCACTTTACCCTTGCTGGTCAGCGACAGCTTCACCTGCCGTCCCGCAGCAGGGCCGCCACCGTTGCCATTGTCCTCCAGCTTGCGCGAGATGGCATGCTGCAGGGCGGAGAGGCTTTGATCGGTTATTTTCTTGCCGCCCATCAGGGTGCGGGCCTGACGGGTGATCTCCGCCGAGGTGGGCGTGAAATACCCGGTGCTCCGCTTTCCGTTTCCCCCGTTGTCACCACCATTGCCGGCCGAGGGAGGCGTTGCGGCAGGTTTTCCGCCGGACGACCCGGTGAGTTCAGCTTTCCTGGCCTCGCGGGCCTGCATTTTGGTCATCCCGCTGCTGCTGCCGGGGCCCTCCAGTTCGATCCGCCGGCGCATCACCTGGTCCGAGTTGAAGGCGGTGAGGATGCTTTCCTGAAGCAGGGACGAGAGCCCTCCCCCGTAAGCGAACTTGCGAACGAACTCCTCCACCTCCTTCTCGATCAACAGCACCTTCTTCTGCTGGTTGTGGTCGAGCAGGCCGAGGAACTGGTTCACCCGCAGCCCGCGCAGTTCGCGCATGCGGGCCTTGAACCGTTCGAACCGAGCAGAAAATTCCTCTTGCCTGGAGGAGATATCGTTCATCGCGCACCTGTTGAGACCACGCCGCCGGTACGGACGGCGCACCGCTATTGAAATTGGCCCTTCCATCTCTTTATCGGACGATCAGGACCGTTTCTCAACCGGTCCGTGAGCGGGATCGAGCAAAAATCGCTCGGCCTGGTGGAAAACCAGCTCGGCCGGCAGGCCCTTCATGCACTCGTGGTGCCCCAGGGGACAGACCCGCCGGGCGCAGGGCATACAGGGCAGGTCGTGCCGCTGCACCACCGCGGCATTTTCCAGGTGAGAGTTGGTGAAGCGGATATCGCTGGGGCCAAAGAGCACCACCAGGGGACGGTCCATCGCCACCCCGATGTGGCGCGGCCCGGTGTCGTTGGTCACCAGGAGACGGATACGGCGGAACAGGGGGGGGAGCAGGCCCAGGGGCAGTTGGAGGAAGTGGATCCGGTTCTTCGCCGCGCCGCTGATCAACGGCTCGAGGGCGGATTCGCCGGGCCCCAGGGTCACCACCAGGTTGACCCGGAACTTTTCGAGAATCAGGTCTGCCAGCCGGGCAAAGTATTCCGGTGGCCAGCACTTGGCCGCACCGTAGGCCGCACCGGGATGGAAGCAGACGATGGGCAGAGCGGGATCCAGCCCCTGATCTTCGAAGAGCAGCCGGTCCAGCTCGGCGTCCCGGGCCGGGTGGTAGGGCAGGG
This sequence comes from uncultured bacterium, assembly GCA_965531145.1. Classification (GTDB taxonomy): domain Bacteria; phylum Acidobacteriota; class JAQAZP01; order JAQAZP01; family JAQAZP01; genus JAQAZP01. The sequence goes on from CBESOE010000138.1 coordinate 9,632, forward strand.
AAAGGTGGGGGTCGATCTGGTCAACGCCCAGCCGGCGAAGCAGGCGGGTGTAGTAGAGCGGCATCGGCTCGGGGAGTATCTTTCCCTGAGCATCCCGGGGCGGCGCCGCCGCTTCACTGAGCATCCATCCCCGGGCATTGCGGTTGTAACCGATCCGGCGCGGAATCCCGGCAAGATAGATCGGAACCGCCGAGCCGAAGGAGTTGGGGAAGAGGAAGGCAGTGTCGAACTGCAGACGGCGCAGGCGCCGGGAAAGCCGGAAGCGGTTCTCGGCCCGGCCGGCTCCCTCTCCACCCTCCAGGAGCAGCAGGTCGTCATACCAGCCGCTGCCGGAGACCAGGTCAACCAGGTACGATTTGAGGAGCCAGCTGATCCGGGCGGCGGGAAAGGCCGTACGCAATGCCCGGAGCACCGGTGTGGCCATAACCACGTCGCCGATCCAGTTGGGCAGACGGACCAGTAACCAGCGCGGCGCGGGTGGCCTCGTCATATCGGCAAGCTTATTCCCTTTTCCTGGAATCACTTACGCATCTCCCCGCAGGAGTGCATCCCCAATCAGCCCTCCTGGCCCGTAACAGTAGCACCAGGATGGGCCCAAATTCCAGCACCGTCCTGGAATTTTTCCGGTTGACAATCGGGCCTGGGAGTCCTATAAATAGGTTTCCTGGCCGGTTTCCGCCGGGGAAGTGTATCGATACCACTGATTGCAAAAGGTCGAAAAATGCCAATATACGAATACCAGTGCGAGACATGCGGTGAAGTGATGGAGAAGCTGCAGAAGTTCTCTGACGAACCCCTTCGCACCTGCGGGTGCGGGGGCAGCCTGACCAAGCTGGTCTCCCGCAGTTCGTTCCAGCTCAAGGGAAGCGGCTGGTACGTCACCGACTACAAGAACAAGGACAAGGGACGGAGCGCCGCCTCGGTGGGCAGCAGTTCCAGTGCCCCGAAGAAAGCTGACAGTGGCTCAAGCGCCACCAGCACAACGAAAAAAAGCGACTGAGCCGTCCCCGCCGACGGCTGATATTCCTGCAAGGCCCGGGTTCGATCCGGGCCTTTCCTGTCTGGACGGCAACCGATGAACGGCGGCAGCAACCCCACGACCGGTGCTCGGCAACGCTCGCGATTCGATGACTTCCAGTGCCGCCTCGTCCACCAGGCCACCACGGAATCCTCAAACCACCTCAACCGCTTCTACCGTTACGCCCCCCGCGAGTTCTTCCACTTCAGCTACGATGCGCTCACCGAGCAGGATATCCCGGCGGATGCACTGCGAGATGGTGTATTTGCCGAGACCTTCAGCTACACCCACGGGGACACCCCGGAAGAGTTCTACCGCATCCACCTCTTCGATCACCCGATTCTGATGGCGGTCTCCACCCGCTCCAATACACCGGCGCTCTACCCCTTCCTGCTCTACATCCTGACCCACGAGTTGATCCACATTTCCCGCCTCTCCCGGCTGGGCCTGGAAAACCCCTCCGACGAGGAACGGGAACGTGAAGAGGAGACCGTCCACCGGTTGACCCGCGACGTGCTGGCCCCCGAGTCCTCCCTCCCCCTCGAGCAGGTGGCCGACCTCTACCACCTCAATCTCCTCCCCTGATACCTAAACTCTTTTCTTCCGCACGGCGTATTTCTCTTCCGCACGGCGTATTTCATGGTAATTAGTTACCTGTCCCCTATTTAAGGACTGAACCATTAACCACTTAATTAGGGGACAGGTAACTAAATAGGTA
>CBESOE010000139.1:0-11207 GCA_965531145.1 uncultured bacterium
TCGTCGATGACCCCCTCTGACGGTGCGGTCTTGCCGCCGGCCGCCATTTTGCCCTTTGCTCCGGCGGCGGCCGCTTTGCCGCCCCCGGGGTCTGCCGGAATCTCCAGGCCCGCTTCGTCACCGGTGATACCCAGGGCCCGTTCCTCCTCCTCCCGGGCGATCCGCACCCAGGGGTCCACCGGTGGCCCGTCCCAGGTCAGATCGATGGATCGCTCCAGGCTCTGCACCACCAGGTTGTCCGGAGCCGCGGGCGGTTCCAGCGGCGTGACCAGGTGGAATTCGGAGTACAGCCCCTCCCGGTCCAGGGTGTCGATCACGCGGACCGCATAGTGGTAGCGGGTCAGCTCCAGGGTCTCCTCGTCCATCTCGGGCAGCGGGTCGGTGTAGTAGAGGCGGTTGGTGGACCCCGGGTCCAGGATCTGGCTGCCGCTGAGCGAGTGGATCAGTTCGGCGTTCTTTTCGAACTTGCGAACCGAGACGAACGAGCCGGACACATCGCGGAACCCGGGGGTGATCCGCGGTGGCCGCTGCTGTTGCTGATCGGCCCACCCGTCCCGGTCGTCGCCGCGTCCCGAGCGGCTGGTACCGGACCCGCCCAGGTTTCCGGTGCTGGGTTGCCGGCCCCCGCCGTATTTGCCGCCCTCCGCATCACCCGTGCCGGCCATGGCCCCGGTGCCATACCCGGCGCCATACATGCTTTCGTCCTCCGGGCTCTCGGCGAGAAAGCTCTGGGTCACCTGGTCCAGCACGTCGAAGTTGGTGGCGGTTTCCTCCTCCTCCCCCTCCTTTTCCGGTTTCAGCAACTCGGTGTAGCGGAAGAGCTCCACCCGGGTCAGCCCCACCAGGCTGCTCTGGTCGGTGTTTTCCTGGGGCAGCGTCCAGGAGAGGGTGATGTTGTTGCCGTGCTGGACGGCGGTGAGGGCTCTGCTTCCCTGGGGCTGGACCTTGATCGGCGGTTGGGGCTGGCCCTTGCGGCCGCAGGCCAAGGCGGCGAGCAGAGCGATGATCAGCAGCAGCGCCGGGATGTGTCGGGTCTGGTTCATCGTCTCCTGTCAGAGGATGTAACGGCTCAGGTCCTGGTCTTCGATGATGTCGGCGAGCATCCGCCGCACGTAGTCGCGGTCGATCTGCACCTCTTTCTGCCGCAGGTCGGCCCCCTCGAAGGAGATCTCGTCCAGCAGTTTTTCCATGATGGTGTGCAGCCGCCGTGCTCCGATGTTCTCGGTGCGCGAGTTGACCGTGGCGGCAAACTCGGCGATCTCGCGGATCGCCTCCTCGCTGAAGGTCAGTTCGATCCCCTCGGTCTCCATCAGCGCCTCGTACTGCTTGATCAGCGCGTTCTGCGGCTCGGTGAGGATGCGCACGAACTCGTCCGCCCCCAGGCTCTCCAACTCCACGCGGATGGGGAAGCGGCCCTGCAGCTCGGGGATCAGGTCGGCCGGCTTGGACATGTGGAAGGCGCCGGCGGCGATGAAGAGGATGTGGTCGGTGCGCACCAGCCCGTACTTGGTCTGCACCGTGGTGCCCTCGACGATGGGCAGGATATCCCGCTGCACGCCCTCGCGGCTGACATCGGGGCCGTGGGACGATTCCCGTCCCGCCACCTTGTCGATTTCGTCGAGGAAGATGATCCCCGACTGCTGCACCCGCTCCAGGGCCTGGCGGGTCACCTTGTCCATGTCCACCAGCTTTGACTCCTCCTCTTCCAGCAGGTGCTGGCGGGCCTCGCCGATGGTCATCTTCCGCCGCTTCTTCTTGCCGCCGAACAGGCCGGGGAACATCTGCTTGACGTCGATGCCCATATTCTCCACCCCCTGGTTGGTGAAGATCTGCATGTTGGGGACGCCCTGCTCGGTCACATCCATCTCCACCGAGCGGTCTTCCAGGCGGCCGGCCTCCAGCTGGGCCTGCAGCTTCTCCCGGGTGCGGGACATCTCGCCGGTCTTCACCGCCCCGGGTTCCTGGTCGCCGGGCATGGGCGGCTGGGGCATGGAGGGCAGCAGCAGGTCCATCAGGCGCTGCTCCACATTCTTCTCCGCCCGGGAGTGCACGTGCCGTATGGCTTCATCCTTGACCATGTCCACCGCGATCTCGGTCAGGTCACGGATCATCGACTCCACGTCACGGCCCACGTAGCCCACCTCGGTGAACTTGGAGGCCTCCACCTTCATGAAGGGCGAACGGGCCAGCCGGGCCAGTCGGCGGGCGATCTCGGTCTTGCCCACCCCGGTGGGGCCGATCATGATGATGTTCTTCGGCGCCACCTCCTCGGCCATCTCCGGCGAGAGGCGCTGGCGGCGGATCCGGTTGCGGAGGGCGATGGCCACCGCCCGCTTGGCCTTGTGCTGTCCGACGATGTAGCGGTCCAGCTCGGAGACGATCTCCCGCGGAGTGAGCTGGTTCTCCCAGCGTTGATCTTCTTCGATGGTTCCCTGCAAATGAATAACCATGGTGCTTCCCCGGCGGTCCGCTCTGCAGCGGATGCCTCTTCCTATGGTCGACAGGCGGTCGCTGCTAGTCCGCCAGCGGCGGCAGCGTCTCCACCCGGATCGAGTCGTTGGTGTAAATGCAGATCGAGGCGGCGATGCGGATCGCCTCCTCGGCGATGGTTTCCGCCGGGAGTTCGGTGTGCTGGACCATCGCCCGGGCCGCGGCCAGGGCGTAAGCCCCGCCGGAACCGATGCCGGCCAGGCCGTCATCAGGCTCCAGCACCTCGCCGCCGCCGGAGAGGAGATAGGTGATCTCCTTGTCCGCCACCAGCATCAGCGCGTCGAGCTTGCGCAATACGCGGTCGGTGCGCCAGTCGCGCCCCAGTTCATAGGCCGCCCGCCGCAGGTTTCCCTGGTGGGCTTCCAGCTTCCCCTCCAGACGGGAGAAGAGGGCAAAGGCATCGGCGGCCGACCCGGCGAACCCGGCGAGGATGCTGTCCTTGTGCAGGCGCCTGATCTTGGCCGCGCCCTGCTTCATCACCGTGTTGCCCAGGGTCACCTGGCCGTCGCCGGCCAGGGCCACCCGCCCGTCCCGCCGCACGGCGATGATGGTGGTGGCTCTCATGGTGTTGTCTACGCTCATGTTGTCTCCTGCGTTGAGGATTCTAGCACGGAAAGCGGTACATAACACCGCCCCCCGGGGGTGTCAACTTGGCATGGGGGACGTACATAACTATATAACTTGCGCGCAATTTGATGGGGTGAATGATGTTAGTCCATCTGCCGGACTGGTCATCAATGATGGACCGGTGGTGGGGGACAGTTCGGGACCTGCCCCCTCATCTACCTCTTTACGCCCGAGGGTGGGCCTTGTCGTAGACTTCCTTGATCTGGGTCATGCTGGTGTGGATGTACTTCTGGGTGGAGGAGAGGCTGACATGGCCCAGCAGCTCCTGGATCACCCGCAGGTCGGCTCCGCGGGACAGCAGGTGGGAGGCGAAGGAGTGGCGGATGGCGTGGGGGCTGAGGTTGTGGTTCAGGGCCAGCTGGTCCACGTATTTCTTGATCAGCCGGCGGACGCTGCGATCGGTGAGCCGGCCGCCGCGGTTGTTGAGGAACATCGCCCGCTTGCCGGCAGACGCAGGCTTACCCTCCCGGGCATTGAGCCAGGCGGTGACCGCCCGTGCCGCCGGCTGGCCCAGGGGCACGATCCGTTCCTTGCGGCCCTTGCCCATCACCCTCACCAGCCGGGCCTTGAAATCGAGGTCCTCCACGTCGAGGGCCACCAGCTCGCCCACCCGGATCCCGGTGGCGTAGAGCAGTTCGAGGATCGCCCGGTCGCGCAGCCCGGTGAGTCTGGTGGGATCCGGCGCCCGCAGGAACTCGCCGATCTCCGGCTCGGTGAGGTGGGGCATCAGCTTGCGCCGCTTGCGCCGCTGGCTCACCACCCGCGCCGGGTCGCGCTCGATCACCCCCATGCGGCGCAGGAAACGGAAATACCCGCGCAGGGCGGAGAGCTTGCGTGAGATGGTGCTGCCGGCGCAGCCCCGCATGTTGAGGTGCCCCAGCCAGGCAATCACCGCCGGGGTGTCCACCGTGGCGGGAGCCACCCCCTGGTCCTCGCCGGCGGCGAAGTAGTCCACCTCGAGGAAGGTGATGAAGTCCGCGAGGTCCGAACGGTAGTTCTTGATGGTGTGGGGGGAGGCATTGCGGCCGAACTTCAGGTGCTGGATGTAAGTTTCCAGGTGGTCGCGCACAGCGTTCCTCCGCCCCGCTATTGTCTCTCTCCGCCTGCCGGTGAATGGTATTCTACCTTCATAGTAGCCCCCGGCCCGCCTGCGGCGCAACCCGGGAACCTACAGGGTTTTGAGGCACCTGCCCCCGGGGAGCATCCGCACCAGCCCCTCCAGCTCCAGGCAGAGCAGGTGACGGTGCAGCTCCGGGGATGGCAGGCCCAGGGACCGGGAGAGCTCGTCGATGCCCCGGGGCCGGTCAACCTGCAGGGCATCGAGAACCCGCCCCTCCGGCCCCGAGCGCCGGGCGGCGGCCACTACCCTGGTCCCGGCCCCGTTCTCCGGCTCCTTGGCCCTGGCCGCCATGCGCTGCCGCACTTCCGGCGGCAGTTCCTCCAGCGCATCGAGGCCCCGCTGGACCAGCTTGGCCCCGCCGGCCAGCAGCAGGTTTGTCCCGACGCTGGCCGGGGAGGTGATGTTGCCCGGCACGGCAAAAATCTCCCGCCCCTGTTCCAGGCCCAGGCGGGCGGTGATCAGCGACCCGCTCAGCCGGTCCGCCTCCACCACCAGCACTCCCCAGGAGAGGCCGCTGATGATCCGGTTGCGCCGGGGGAAGTGGAAGGGCAGCGGGCCGGTCTCCGGCGGCAACTCGGTCACCACCGCCCCGCCGGAGCGGCAGATATCCCGGGCCAGCCGCCGGTGCTCGGCCGGGTAGAACCGGTCCAGACCGCTGCCCAGCACGCCCACGGTCACCCCGTCTCCGGCCAGGGCCCCGCGGTGGGCCGCGGCGTCGATCCCCCGGGCCAGGCCGCTGAACACCGCGGCCCCCAGTGAGGCCAGTTCGCGGCCCAGCATTTCGGCGGCGGCCCGGCCATAGGGAGTGGCCTTGCGCGAACCCACCACGGCGATCCCGTCGGCGGACAGGGCCCCGGTGCTCCCCTCCACCCAGAGAGCCGGCGGCGGGTCGTGGATCTGACCCAGCAGGTGTCCCGGGTAGTCGGGGTGGGCGGGGGTGACGATCTGCCAGCCCCTGGTCCGGGCCAGCCGCTCGGCACCGGCCGCCTGCTCGAGCAGTTCGGGGTGGAGGATCGCCCGGGCGTTTTTGCGGCTGATTCCCTCGATTCCGCACAATTCGGCCACGCTGGACGAAAAAATCCGTTCGGGTTCAAAGTGATGGTGTTCAAGCAGGCTCCGGGCCTGGAGCGGGGTGAGCGAAGGGACGAGGCCAACGGCGAGAAAGGCACAGTTTCGCTGCATCGGTCGGTTTCCTCAACCAGCGCCGCGCCCTCGTTCGGCCTCCCGGAAAAGGAGCCTCGATTATCGGCAGGGAGGGCGGGGAAGTCAATGCAATATAAAAAAATCTGTCACCTTGATGGGACGCTCCGGGGAAAAGTGTGGTTTAATCTTTAGGTGACAGTCGGCGGGCAACCACTCACCTCCGCCGGCGAGGGGGTCTCAACACAGCGCGGAGGATGCGGATGGCCCGTATCATGACCAGAACAGCGAGCATCGTCCTGCTCGCCCTCCTGCTTCTGCCCGGCGAAACAGCCGTTGCCCGTGACAAGGGGGCCCCCTCCTCCCGAGAAATCAAGCAGATGATCAAGTTCGGCATCTCCCTCGGCGAGCAGGGCCTGTGGAAGGAAGCCCTGTACCGCTGGCAGGAGGCGCTGCGCTACGACCCCGACAACCCGCAACTGCACAACAACATCGCCGTGGCCCTGGAGAGCCAGGGGGACCTGGAGGGGGCGCGGGAGTCATACCGGCGGGCCGAGGAACTGGCCGGGAGGGCCAGGTATATCGACCGGAACATCGCCGACTTCGAGGAGCTGTTCGCCGCGCTGGAACTCTACGAGGAGCAGTATCGCACCCCGCCGGCCGGCGACCCGGAATCCGAAGACACCGCCGGTGACGGGGACGCCGAATCCCTGACGGCGCCGGCCGAGAACCAGACGGCCGAAGAGGACATGGCCGGCAACGATACCGAACCGTCCGCACCGCCGGAAACAGAGGCCGCACCCTCGGCCGGCGAAGAGGAGCCGGAGAGCGAACCGCCGGCCGGCGATGAACCAGGGGAAGAGACGGAATGACCCACCTGGACAGACAGACCCGATCGGCCCGCCTGCTCTGGGCAATCTGCATCACCCTGCTGCTGGCCTCCCTGCCCGCAGCGGCCGGGGTGAAAGAGGTGACCATCGAGGTCCCGGTGAAACCGAAGATCGATGTCAGTGACTACAACTCACTGATGGTGGCCAAGTTCCTCTGCGACGGTGACACGCGGATGGACCTCGATGCGGAGATCGTCCGCTACCTGAAGAAGATGTTGCTGCGCACCCTGAAACTGGAGGTGGTCAAGGGTGAGGCGCCCTCCCTGCCCCTCGGCCGCGGCGGCCAATCGATTTTCGAGGTGCCCGGGTACTGGACGGACCTCGGCGGCCGTTTCGACAGCGACCTGATTCTCTCCGGCTCCGTGGCCTTCAGCAACGAGGACCGTTCCGGGTATGAGCAGATCGATCTGCGTAACTACCAGGGCGGTTACCGCCGTGACATGGGCTACTCGCCCTACAACACCAGGACAATATTCATCGAGAAGACCGGCTTCTTCCTCAACCTCGAGGTTCACCTGCTCAATGGCCGGACCGGCGAGGAGGTCTTCACCGACAAGTTTTACCAGGAGATCGTGTACAGCGGTGACGGCCCGGACGATCTCTCGGTCTTCTTCATGATGATGGACAAGATGGCGCCGCAGATCACCGGCATCATGGCCGAGCGGAAAACCCGCGTCACCCGCTACCTGCTCGACTGACCGGCGGAATCCCGAGGTGCCACACAATAATAACGAGATGACCTTCCACCTGATGCGCAAGGAGCACCGAGACCGATGACCAGACCCTCCGGAAACGCAGCGCAGCGCCCGGGACGTCCCGGCAGACTGGCCACCGCCTTCCTGCTGGCGGCCCTGGCCGTCCTTGTCAGTTCGCCGGCCCTTGGCCAGTACCGCAACATCGGCGGCAAGAACAAGATCACCCACGACACGTTCGACTGGAAGGTCTACGAATCCCCCCACTTCAATATCTACTACTACCCCGAGGTGGAGCCGTTCCTCGAGAAGCTGGTCAGCTACTCCGAGAGCGCCTACCTCAAGGTGAGCACCACCCTCGACTACCAACTGGGCTTCAAGGTGCCGGTCTTCTTCTACAAGACCCACGGCGAGTTCGAGCAGACCAACATCACCATGTCCATGCTCCCCGAGGGGGTGGGCGCCTTTGCCACGCCTTCGAAGAACCGCATCGTCATCCCCATCGATGACCCGCCGGACCAGATGCAGACCACCCTGACCCACGAACTGGTTCACATCTTCCAGTACGACATGTTCTACCAGTCGGACCTGAGCAAGGCCTACCGCAGCGCCCCGCCGCTCTGGATCATGGAGGGCATGGCCGAGTTCGTGGGACAGACGGGCTGGAGCACCCGCAACGAAGCGGTGATCCGCGACGCGGTGCTCAACGACATGGTCCCGCCGATCCTGTCGCTCAACGCCCAGACCTTCCTGACCTACCGCTTCGGCCAGGCGGCCTTCGACTACATGAACGAGCAGTGGGGCCTGGAAGGGGTGCGCGACTTCATCCAGGCCTTCCGCCGCCACCTCACCAGCCGAAACCTGGGCAAGGTGGTGGAGGAAGCCTTCGGTGTGACCCCTGAGGAGTTCGACAACGGATTCCGCCGCTACCTCCGCGGCAAATATATCCGCGGGTCGATCGAGAAGGACGAGCCGGCCGATTACGGCAAGGAGATCGGCCTCAAGGGCCGTTACGTCCACACCTTCTCACCGGCCTTCTCCCCCTCGGGCGAGCTGGTGGCCGTGCTGACCAACATGGAAGGCGAGGTGGACCTGGCGCTCATCTCATCCGAGGACGGTGAGCTGGTCAAGAACCTGACCAAGGGGTACACCAACGACTACGAATACATCATCATCGAGGCCTTCTCGGGGAAGAACGACGTGGCCTGGTCCCCGGACGGCAACACCATCGCCGTCTTCGTCCGCCGCGAGCGGGGCCGCGACCTGTTGCTGATCAATGCCATCACCGGGCGCAAGATGGGCCAGGTCACCCTCCCCGATCTCTTCGAGAACGCCTCGCCGGCCTTCTCCCCGGACAGCCAGCGGATCATCTTTGCCGCGAACAAGGACGGGGTGGTGGACATCTTCGAGTTTGAGATCGCCACCGAAAACATCCGCAACATCACCCAGGACGCCTTCTGGGACACCAACCCCACCTACTCGCCCGATGGTGAGTATTGTGTTTACAACCGGCGGATCAACAGCCACGAGAAACTGGTCAAGGTGTCGCTCACCGATCCCGAGGACAAGACCCAGTTGACCTTCGGTGACCACGACGACATCCAGGCCGCCTACGCCCCCGACGGCAAACGGATCTACTTCACCTCCGACGAGTCGGGGATCTTCAACTTCTCGATCCTCGATCTGGAATCCCTGGTGGTCAGCGAGTACACCGACGTGGTCAGCGGGATCGGCAACCCCATCCCCCTGGCCTCCACCACCGAGGCTGAACGGGTGGGGTTCACCTCCTTCTTCAAGGGCAAGTTCCGGCTCTACGAGATGGAACTGGGCGATCCCATGCGCACCATCGAGCCGCCCGCGGAGGATGAGGCCCCCGACCTGGACGAGCTGGAGGATTTCAAACCGGACCTGGAACTGACCATCGACGAAGAGGACAAGCAGGAATACCAGAAGTACAAGTTCTTCGTGGAAAGCGCCAACGCCTACGCCGGGATCAGCGACCTCGGCGACCTGATCACCTCCTCCTACATCAATCTCAGCGACATGTCCGGCGACCAGCGGATCCAGTTCATCCTCCAGTCGCTCTACACCTACACCAATATGGAAGGCACCTACTTCAACACCCGCAAGCGCTACGACTGGGGGATCCACCTCTTCGACCTGCGGGACTACTTTGTTTATTACGATCCCACCGACCCCAGCGGGCTGGGCCGCGACCGCACATACCGGCGCACCGGGGGAACCATCTTCGGCTCCTATCCCATGGACAAGTTCCGCCGCTTCGAGGCCTCGCTGGGTTACGTCTTCCGGGACCACTGGGCTCCGGTGGTGGAGGACAACCGGGTTGTCGACTACATGCCGGTGAGCGACAACCTGCCCTTTGTCGGCGTCTCCTTTATCGGTGATACGGCGCGCTACTCCAGCTTCGGCCCGATCCATGGCCGAAAATACACCATGGGTGTCCAGTACGCCCCCGAGATCAGCGGCCAAACCGCCGGCTTCACCGACGTGACGCTGGAGTTCCGCAACTACTTCCAGATGACCAAGCGCTCGCTGATCGCCCACCGGTTATACGCCTTCGGCAGCTTCAGCGATGTACCCAATTTCCGCACCTTCGGCGGAATGAACACCCTGCGCACCTGGGACTTCCGCGCCTTCATCGGCAGCCGCACCGTCTTCTCCAACCTCGAGTTCCGCTTCCCGCTGATCGACGGCGTGGCCTTCCCCTTCGGCATGCAGCTCCGCAATATCCGCGGCATGATCTTCTGGGACATCGGCTCGGCCTGGTGGGATGAGGACGGCTACCAGTTCACCTACGTGGACGAAGACGGCAAGACCCGCTTCCAGGACGCCTACTCATCGGTGGGCTGGGGCACCCACTTCTTCTTCGGCCCCTTCCAGCTGCACTGGAACTTCGGCAAACGCTGGGACCTGGTGGACCTCACCAGCGGGTTCATAACCTCGTTCTGGATCGGCTACGAGTTCTAGGCAAAACCTCGTCTGAGGCCCACGCGTGAAAAGGGGACTGTCACGCCCCGGTGACTGTCCCCTTTTTCTGCTCTGTCATTGCGAGGAGCCGAAGGCGACGAAGCAATCTCCCGGGCGACGGTGCCGCTACCGGTCAGATCGCTTCGCTACGCTCGCGATGACACTCCTTATGCCGGTCTATCTACTCTTCCGAGATGGGGAACCGGGTGAGGGCCAGGACACTGCCGGCCAGGCCGAGGAAGATGCCGGTGAGGATCAGGCCGATGGTCATGGAGAGGGAGAGGAAGTCCACGGCGAGGAAGCCGAGGAGAATGGCCGAGGTTTCTTCGAGGTAGTGGAGGAACCACTGCCAGACCACCGCGAGCAGGGCCAGGGAGAAGAGGGAGCCCAGCAGACCCAGCACCATCCCCTCGAAGAGGTGGGGGCCCTTGATAAAGGCGTTGGTGGCGCCCACGATGCGCATGATCTCGATCTCGTCCCGCCGGCCCATCAGGGCCAGGCGGATCACCGCCCCGGTGGTCAGCGCCGCGGCAAAGGAGATGATCGCTCCGAAGAGGGCGCCCACCAGGCGGACCACCGCGGCCATGGCCGAGACCCGCTCCAGCCAGCGGGTGTCCAGTTGCAGCTCGTCCACCGCCGGGCTGGTGGCCCACGTTTCGGCATAGCCCTCCAGGCGGTCCAGGCTCTCCGGGTCGGTGTCTCCCTTCAGACGCACCTCCAGCGAGGCGGGAAGCGGGTTCTGTTCGACGTTGGAATCGACGCCCCGCAGGCCGGGGAAATACTCGCGGAAGCGCTCACCGGCCTCTTCCTTGCTGACATAGACCACCCCCTCCACCAGCGGGCAGGCGGTGATCTCCCGCTTCAGTGTGGCCACGTCGGCGTCCAGGGCCTCGTCGGTGAGGAAGATGGTCACTTCCAGGCTTTCGCCCCAGCCGGCCACCGCTTTCTGGATGTTGGTCGCGGCGAGGAGGAAGGCCCCGAGGACGAAGAGGGCCGAGGCGATGATGGCCACCGCCAGCAGGTTGACCCCCTTGCTGCGCCAGAGGCCGTAGGCGGCTTCCTCGATGAAGTATTTCAGTGCGGCCAGGTAGCGTGACATCAGTGGTCCCCGCTGTCTGTTGCTTCGTCTTCTTCGTCGTCAACCGGCGGTTCCGGCCCGGGGCTCTCGGCCCAGTCCGCCATCTGCCCCCGCACCAGGTGGATCCGCCGCGCGTCGGGGAAGTGCTCCATCAGCCCCCGGTCGTGGGTCGCCACCACCAC
>CBESOE010000140.1:0-11147 GCA_965531145.1 uncultured bacterium
GCGAGGTTCTGACTACCCGTCGATGTAGCCCAGTTGCTGCAGCTGGTCGCGCAGGCCGTCGTCGTCCCCCTGGTCGGTCTGTCCGACGATCGGCTTCTTAATCTCGCCGTTGCCGTAGCTCTCGATCCATTCCACCGACTCCTCGGTCACCGTTCCCGGTTCGAAGAGCTCGAAAAGCACCCGGCCGTCCATGTCCCGGGCCGGGGGGATGCCGGCCATGGCCAGCAGCGTCGGCGTCACGTCGATGACGCTGCTCGCTCCCCGCTCCAGCCGCACGCCACGGCGGATACCGGGCCCCCGGACCATGATGATCCCCTCGGGGTGGTGCACGCCGGAACTGAACTTGCGCCAGATCAGGTCCCCCATGACACACTCGCCGCCTTCGAAACGGACCGGGGTCCCCAGCTCGTTGATCCGACCGGCCAGGAAGTGGTCCTTCAATTCCATGTTGAGGGAAATCCGCACGTAGTCGGCCTTGGTGCCCGGGTTGTCTATCAACTCGGGGATGAAAAGCGGCAGGTCCACATCGGGTACCCAGAAGGTGCCGAGGGCGTTCATGGCCTGGTTGAGGATCTGGTTCGCCCGGTCCCCGTCATCGGTCTGGGCTGTCATGAAGAGGTTGGACATGGTGTGGAACCCTTCCAGGTCCGCGATGCCCAAACGCTCCAGCAGGCCGTCGGCCCGGATGCTGACCAGCAGCCCCGAGTGCTCGGGGCCGTCGATGATCGACTGGAAACCGTGATCGGAGATGATCATCACCTGGGTTTCGGGACCCAGACGGCCCAGCAGGTGGCCCAGGGAACGGTCCATCTCGCGGTAGGCGCCGTGGATCACCTCGCCGAACTCCTTCACCTCCGCGTCGGTCACGTCCTCGAACCCGTCGTTATCGAAATACTGCCAGTAGACGTGGGAAATGGGATCGATGGTCTGGTGGTAATAGAAGGCGTACTCCGGCTTCTCGGTGGCCAGCAGATACTCGAAGATGTTCGAATCCATTTCCAGAGCCATCAGGTATTTCTTGTAATGGATCTCGGCACGGCTCGGTTTGAACAGACCGTTGTAGACATAGAGTGTGGCCAGGTCGGTCACCGCGGAGAGCTTGACCCCGTGCTTCACCGCCTTGAGCACGGCGATGCCCAGCTGGATCCGCGAGGCATTCTCCGCCCCGCTCTTGCCCGCGGTCTTGATATCCTTGATGAACTGCAGTGATGTGGGGTAGGTCAGCGAGTTGCGGGCCAGCCATCCGGGCACCAGGAAGCCGTTGAGCTTCACCGGGGGCCAGGTGCAGAGCCACTCGTAGATACCGGTCTTGCCACCCTCCTCCTCGAAAATCTCCCAGACGGTCTTGGCCTTGATGTCGAGATAGGACGCATTGAGGAAGTCGCGCACCCCGTGCTTGTCCGGCATCTTGCCGGTGGAGATGCTGGTCCAGATCATCGGTGAGAAGATCGGGGTCAGCGATGTCAGCTCGCCAAAACAGCCCTGATCCATCATCGCGGCAAAGGTGGGCAGATCACCCTGGGAAACCATGTCCTCGAGGATCAGCGGGCTCGCCCCGTCCAGCCCGATGACGATCATCTTCAGGCCGCCGTCGGCCAGGCTCCGGGGCGGTGCGCGGAAAAGTGCCGATACCGGCCAGAACGCCGCCAGAACCAGCAGGGCCACCAGGACGATTGTTGCCGAAGCCCGCAGCATTCCCCCGCGTGAACTGGCCGTCCGGTTGCGGAAGACCACGCGCCAGGCGCTGTAGAGGCCGGCGGCCAGCAGCAGGGCGGCCACCACCAGGAAGGAGACAAAGGGGCTGCCGAAAAGTGCCAGACCAAGACCCAGGGGTATGCCGGGCAGCACAAAGGCGGCGACGATGAGCATCCCCAGGCCCAGGGCGGGAACGGCCGGCAGGGCTTTGCCGCCAGAGGGCAGCAGCAGGGCCAGCAGTCCGAGGAACAGACCGGACAGCAGGCCGGCGGCCGCGGGCAGTACAACCATCCAAAGCAGGAAACCGCCAAAGGTATCGATGAAGACGGGATTGAAGTATAAAAACACCACCGTGGTTATCAGCCCGGCGAACACGCCCCACAAGGCGCCGCAGGCGGCGAGCAGCGGGATGACGCCACCCTCTTTGTTGACCCTGGATTGACTCATCGTAACTATTTTCCTTTCATCGCGGATACCGCAGACCCGGGAGGGGCCACAGGCATGCCGAACGAACAATGACAGCAAAAACAACCGCCAGAACATGGGATTATAACACAGCGGCCCCTTGGCGAGGCCCGTTCTCACTGCTTCTGACAAAACCGCTCGGTACTTGAGTGAGCGCTTGTTCGCCACCCGCAGCATTTCTATAATAGCCGCACCATGGGTAATTCCCGATCACAGCCGGCGTCGGCAGCGGCCTGGTTCGCTCTCGGATTCCTGGCCACCATATGCCAGATACTGCTGCTCCGCGATTTTCTGGTGGTCTGTGCCGGCAGCGAGCTGGGTATCGCACTGCTGCTCTGTACCTGGCTCGGCGGAATCGCCGCCGGGGCCGCCGTCAGCCTTCCCCTGCAGCGGAGGTCCGGGGTGCCCCGGGTGCTGCTGCCCTTCCTGCTCACCGCCCTGGCACTCTCCTGCCCCGCCGGCCTGACCATCATGAGGATGGCCGGACTGCTGATGCAGGCTCCGGTGGGTGCCCTGGCCCCGTTGGGACAACTGGTGGCCGTGGCCTTCACCGCCGTCTTCCCCCCCGCTCTGCTGGTGGGCCTCACCTTCCCCCTGGCCTGTGCCGCGGAAGCAGGCCCCTCCGGGGATGGACCGGGCACCGCCATCATCGGCCGGGTCTACGCGCTGGAAGGGGCCGGCAGCTTCAGTGCCGGAATGATCCATACCTGGGTGCTGGTGTCACGCCTCCCGGCCCTGCAGACATCCCTGCTGTCCGCCTCGCTGCTCTGCCTCACCGCCGCCTGGCTGCAACGTCCCCGGGGACCTGCCGCAACCGGGTGGCAGCCCTCCGCCGGCAGGTGGTCCGCCACTGTTGCGGGCCTGCTGTTGCTGGTCTGCGGGCTCACCCCGAGTCTGGGCGGCCGCCTGGACCGGCTGACCCTGGAGCACAGCTGGTCGCGGCTCCATCCCGGCATCGACCTGCTGGAAACGGTGGACACACCATATCAGCGCCTCGAGGCCGGACGACTGGGTGACCAGACCGTGTTTGCGGCCAACGGCTCGGTGATCGCCTCATACCCCGACCGATACGGGGCTACACTGTGGGGCCACTTTGTCCTCTCAACCCACCCCGCACCCCGGCGAGTGCTGCTGGTGGGCGGTCTGGAATCGGGAGTGCTGGCCACCATGCTTCGTCACCCGGAGGTGGAGGAGATCCGCTGCCTGGAGCAGGACCCGGCACTGCCGGCCCTCTACGCCCGCCATGCCGTGGATGATGACCTCCGGGCCCTCACCGATCCGCGTTTCACGCTCAGCCCGGGCGACGGCCGCCGCTGGATCAGCACTGCCGCGGCCGAACCGTCCACCCGAGGTTCCTGGGACCTGATCGTCATCCTGCTCCCCGATCCCACCACGGCGATGATCAACCGCTACTACACCCGGGAATTCCACGCCCACTGCTCCCGGCTGCTCAGCCCCGGGGGTGTGCTGCTCTGCCGGGTCACCGCCTCGGCCAACTATCTCGACGACGAGGCCGGGGCACTGGCCCGCGCACTCTTCGCCACCCTGAAGCAGGAGTTCCCGGTGGTGCGGGCCGCCGGCGGGGACCGGTTGATCATGGCCGCGTCAAACCTGGAGGCAGGCCCCGACGTCTTCCGGGCAGAGGAGCTGGTGCGCCGCTACGAGGCCAGCGGCACCGCCGACCCGGGATTCTCCTCCCAGGCTTTCTATTCACTGATTGACGATCAGCGGATGCCCTTTCTCCAGCAGGAACTGGCCCGGGAACCCGCAGGGCCCATTCTGGTCAACAGTGACTGGCGGCCACTGGCCCAGGCCCACACCCTCCGGCTCTGGAGCCGATTTTCCGGTGATTCACTGGATCGCTGGTTCCGCCTGCTCTTCCGCCCCATACCGGCCTGGCTGGCCACCCTCGCTCTTCTCCTGCCGGTGGTCTGGGCCCTGGCACCGCTGGCCTCCCCCCGCCGGCGAAAATCACCAGTGAACCGGGTGTCCGTGCTGGCGGCGGTGGCCGCTGCCGGATTTGCCGGACTGGCCCTGGAACTGGTCTGTATCCACGTCTACCAAGGCGCCTTTGGCAACATCTACCGCATGATCGGCAGCGTGGTGGCCCTGTTCATGCTGGGCCTGGCCCTTGGCGGCATTGCCGCGGCGCCCATGGGCCGCCGTCTCTCAAGTTCTCCGGACAGCGGCCCACGACGGGTGCTGGCCCTGGGCCTGACCGGCCAGGCGGCCGTCGCCCTGGCCGCACCGCTGGCGCTGCGGCTGGCGGGGAGCGGACACCGGCTCTTTGCCCTCGGGGGTCTACCGGAGACGCTGGTGCTGGTGCTGGTGTGTTCTGCCGGCTGGTTCACTGGACTGGCCCTGCCGGCGGCCGGGGGAATGCTCTGCGGCCGCACAGGCCAGGGGACCGGCAGCGCCGCGGCCCTGGTCAACGGCGCCGATCACCTGGGTGCTGCTGCTGCCGCCGCCCTGGTGGGCCTGGCTGCCGTCCCGCGCCTGGGTGTTTCGGTCACCGCGGGACTGCTGGGCCTGCTGACCATCTGCTGCGCGTTGAGGCTCATCCTGGAAGGGTGGGCGTCCGGGCCAACCCGGGGTGAGCGGTATTGAGTTTCTGGATCAGGACCAGACCCCGGCCAGCGGCCGCCCGCATCCGGTGCACTTCCCGTCTTCCAGAAGTTTCTCCAGTATTCTGAAGCCCACCCGGTGGATGACCCGCCTGCCGCAACCGGGGCAAAAGGTCGACTCGGCCGGGTGCCCGGGAACATTGCCCACGTAGGGGAAGTGGAGCCCGCATGTGACGGCCGCGGCGTGGGCCATCTCCAGGGTGCTCACCGGTGTGGAGGGCAGGTTGCGCACCTTGTACATCGGGTGGAACCGGGTGAAGTGTACCGGCACATCCGGGCCCAGGTTGGCCGCTATCCAGCGGCACATCCGCAGCAGTTCCTCACGGCTGTCGTTCTCCGTGGGCAGGATCAGCACCACGATCTCGAACCAGATGCCGCTGCGGTGAAGAGTTTTCAGCGTTTCCAGCACCGGCTCCAGCTCGCCGCTGCACATCTCGCGGTAAAACCGGTCGCTGAAGGCCTTGAGGTCGATCTTCACCGCCGAGAGCGAGCCCACCAGTTTTTCCAGCGGCTCGCGGTTGATGTAGCCGTTGGAAATCATCACACTGCCCACTCCCTCCCTGCGGGCGCGGATGGCGGTGTCGAGCATGTACTCGTAAAACACCACCGGCTCGGAGTAGGTGAAAGCGATGGAACTGCTGTTTTCCCTGGCGGCCAGCCGCACCAGGTCCGCCGGCCCGGCTTTCCGGCTCTCCACCTGCTCCGGCCGGAACTGTGCCATCCTCCAGTTCTGACAGAAACGGCATTCCAGGTTGCAGCCCGCGGTTCCCAGGGAGAGTGCGCTGCTGCCCGGCAGGTAGTGGAAGAGCGGTTTCTTTTCCACGGGATCGTTGTGCAGCGCACAGGGCCGGGAGTGGACCAGGGTGAAATACTCGCCACCGCGGTTCTCCCGCACACCGCAATATCCCCGCTCCAGGTCGGCCACCCGGCAGGCCCGGGGACAGAGGGTGCACTCCACGCGGGACTGGTCCAGCTTCTTGTAAAACCGGGCCGGGGCCACACCGAGACGAGGATCCTCCTTGTCCGTGCCCCTGGGGGCCTTCCCCTCCGCAACCAGTGCCCTAGGGGAGGCACAGAGGAGGCAGGCCCCACCCAGCAGCGACCCCAGCAACAACCTCCGCTGTTCACATATGCCCTGGGCCATGGGTCAGCTCACCTCCCGGATCCGGATCCGTGCCCGATCCGCCACCCCCAGACCCAGCCCACCGGCGGTGTCGATCCAGGCTGGCGACCGCTGCGCCTCCACCAGCGAGGGCAGCCCCCGGGCCGCCCGGCGCTCCTCGATCAACCCGGCACCCACCCGGTCCACCGCCACCGGATCCAGCCCGGCCAGCAGGCCGCCGAAGTTCCAGGCCCAGTCGTTGTGGAACGCCGGACCACCCTGGCACTGGGCCGTGGTGGCGTCACAGATGGTGAGCCGCAGCCGCTGCCGGACCAGGGGATGGGCCGCCAGATCGGCCACATAGGGATCGCAGGCGTTGTCATGGTATTTGTTCGGGTTGTGGATCAGGCCGTAGAAGTTTTTCAGACCCACCGACACTCCGGCCAGATCGTGGTCCTTGAGCACACCCACATTGATCAGCAGGTCGCACTGCTCGGTGAGGATGCGGCTGAAACAGGATCCCACGCTGCCGCTGGTTCGCAGCCCGGTTTCGTAACCGGCGACAGGGTTGTCGGTGCCGTAGATCCGCGGCTCGGCACCACTGGTGTTGATGGTGAAGCCGCACCGCCGCAATTCGCGATCACTGCGCTCCCAGACCACGATCCGCTCCGGCGGCACTCCGGCGCTGCGCAGGCCTGCGATCAGTGCTTCCACCAGTTCCCGTCGCGGGGAGAGCCGCGGGCCGGCCAGGCAGTTGAGCTTGATCCCCACACGACGGTCCCGGGGGAAGAGCGCCGACCAGGCCTCGGCCACCCCGGCCGCCCCGGTGAGCGCCACCACCATCTCCCCCAGCCACCGCTGGAGCAATGCCCGCTCCACCGGTCCGCCCGGCTCCCGGCCCACCCCGGCCCCCCGGGCCAGCAGTACCTGCCCCGGAGCGGCGACGGATATGACGCCGGCATCCCCGGGAGGTGATGAAAAGGCCCGGCCGCTGCCGTGGAGCAGTGCCCCACCGGCCGCCAGGGCGGCGGCCCCCATGAACCGGCGCCGGGAAAGATCAGCGCTCCCCATGGGCTCCGGCCTCCGTGGATTCGCCGAACACCTGGGCAGTGAAGGCGTACAGCTCGGCCCCGCGCAGGTAGGCGTCTCGCTCAAGACCGGCTTTGAGGCAGAGGTTCTCCAGGAAAGTCTCGCGGTCCCAGCCCTGCTCGGTGGGCACCTGGGGCAGGAGCAGCCCGGAGGAGAAACCCTTGACGATGTAAAGCCCATGCCGGCCCACCTCAACCTTGTCCGGACCGGAGAGTTTCTCCAGCGGGGAGAGCACCGAGATCTCGATATCCAGCTGAGACAGTTCTGCGGAACTCACCGGGGCGAAGCGCGGGTCACCGGTGGCGGCGTTGATGGTGTTGTCCACCACGGTTTCCCAGAGCGGTTTGCGGGCCTGGATGTAACCGATACAGCCGCGCAGGCGGCCTCGCTTGTGCAGGGTGACAAAGGCCCCCCGCTGCTCCGAAAGTATGGGGGGCAGGGTCGCACCGCGGCCCGCTGGAGGCCGCCGGCCCTCGAGGATGTGCAGGCGCAGGGTCTCCCGGGCCAGCCCCAGCAGCAGAGCCTCTTCCCCCTCGTTCAGACCAGCGGAACCCACCGCCGCCGAAACGGGCTCCCCTCTCGCCTCGGCCGTCTCCGCCGTGCTGCCGTCAACCTCCTCCCCACCGGCCGCGGGGGCCTCGCTGCGCACGGCCAGGGCCTGGTAGCTGACCACGTGGGACCAGTCCCCGGTGCCCATGGCCGAAGTAGTGTAGTGCAGGTTGTCCAGCGAGATCTCTCCCCGCTCCCAGCCCCGGCCAAAGAGGCTGATCAGGATACCGATGGGACGGAAACCGCAGATGGTGGCACCGGTCTCCTTCTGGTAGGAAAGAAACTCCGGCAGGTCCAGTTCCAGAATCCGCTCCACGGCGCCGCCGTCCAGCCTGGCCAGGGAAGCCTCCACGTCGGTGGTAAAGGGCACGTATCCGAAGGATGCCCCGTAGTGGGTGAAATCGGTGCTGACCACCACCAGGGTCTGATCATCGCAGAGGGAACGAAGAGCCGCCGCGGCATCGGCGTAGTCACCAGCCGCCAGTTCTCCCACCACCAGGGGGATGATTTTGAACCCCGACCGCAGGGTGCGCTGGAGGAAGGGGAGCTGGATCTCCAGGGAATGCTCCTTCTCGTGGGCCGCTTCCCCCCTGCTGAACAGGGCCTGCGCTTCCAGATAGCGGCAGGCCGCCTGGTCCACTTCCACCCGGCCCAGGGGTGTGGCAAAAAAAGCCGACTCGGGAATCACCAGTCCGCGGCAGCGGGCGGTGTGGCTCGGTCCCATCAGGATCACACGCCTGATATCCCGTCCGGCCACGGTCTTGTATGCATGGGCCGCGCAACGGCCGGAGTAGACATAGCCGGCGTGGGGGGCCACCAGCCCCACCACCAGACCCGGCGATCCCGGGGGGTCGCCGGCCTCTTCCAGGTAGCGGTCCACCGTGGCGGCCAGCACCTCCGGATCAGCGTCATACCACGACCCGGCCAGCGCACTGGGGCGAACTCCTTCCCCGCTGGTCCCCTCGTTCTCCATACCACCCACGCCCGTTGCTGTAATGTTCATCATCAGTGACACCAGAATGAGAAGGAGAAACACCCGCCCGATCCAGGCCGTGGTCATTTTCACCAGATATTCCCCCATTGCCGATTGAGAGTTAAACCAAGGAGAATCTAAGTCGTTCCCTGTCCCAAGTCAACCCGGCGCCGGCGAACGATCAGGGCCAGCAGCAGGAACAGTGGCAGGGCGGCTGCCGTAACCGCCAGACCGGGAACAAAACCACGGGGCCGGTATCTCAGTTCCACCTGGTGGGAACCCGGGCCAGGCAGGCGGACAAGGCAAAAACCGCCCAACCCCTCGAAGAGCGGTGCCGGGCGGCCATCCACCATGGCGGTCCACCCCGGATCGTGGGTATCGGTGAAGGCCAGCAATATCCCCTGCCGCCTGGTCTCCACCTCCGCCCTTACCCTTTGTGTCCCCCAGCTGGCGACCTTCACCCCTTCTCCCAATGATCGTCCCAGAGCCAGGTCGGCCCGCAGCGATTCCACCAAATCCACCGCTCCCTCCCCGCTGGTGAGCAGCTTGCTCTCGGCACGGGGATACCCGGCAGCGATATGTTCGGACAGGGTGAAGAGACGGGGCAGCGGACGGCGGAGCCGGTAGAGCCGCTGTTCCGGAAGATCCAGCTGGTCGGTGACCAGCAGCAGGTCGTCGGGGAAAAAGAGTTCACGGTCCATCAACAGGTAGTCCACGCCCCAGAGCGAGAGCAGCCCAAGTTTCTGCGGCAGCCCCGCCGCGGTGAGCACCCTCTCCCGCCGGGCCGGGTGACGCAGTTCCATCCCGGTGCTGCCCCGGACCTGGGAGATCCCGTGGATGCCGGCACAGTTTGGCGAGAGGTAAGCACGCCAGACCAGGTGGGTGTGGAGCGGCGTGGCCTGGGGTCTCTCGGTGGCCGGGGGCCCACCGGGACATCCGGGCAGGGTGGAACGGATCCGGGTCGGGATCGGGCCGTGCGGAATCGCTGCGGCGGCGGCCGGGGCGTCGTTGTAAAAATCGGCAGGCACCGTGGCGTTGAGGGGCCGGTGGGCCGAGGTCAAATCCACCGCAACCAGCATGGCCAGCAACAGAGCGGCGGTGGCGGAACCCAGCAGCTTCCGTCCAGCCAGTAATCGGGTGGCCGCAGCCAGCAGCAGCAGGGTGACGGGAAATCCCACGGCATATGAAGCGCTCCCACGGGTGAGGGCGAGCAGGAAGAGGGGCAGCAGCAGTGCCGTCCCCTCTGCCGCCATCCGAGTCAGGCGTCGCTGCGGTCCGTTCGTGCCGCTGAGCCCCCTGCAGCCCATGGCGGCCAGCAGCGGCACGGTGAGGGCGGTGAGGAAGACGAATTTCTCCGGGTAGCGGAACCAGCCGGCACCGGGCAGAACCCGCCACAGGGCGGCGGTGAGCGTAGAAGCATCCCCCAGGGCCATGAACAGACCGCCCAGGGCACACGCCAGCAGTGCCAGCCGCAGGGCCAACATCCTCCTGCCCGCCAGCAGACCTAACAGTGCGAGATAGATCACCACCGCCCCCTGGTAGATGCTGATGAGCCAGGGGACCCGTCCCCGGGGAAAGGCCCTGAAATATTCCGGATCTCCAGGGTCGGAAAGCCGCCGGGGTGTGCCGAGGTTCTGCAGGTTCTCCGGTTGGAGTGAATAGGCCGCCGGCCCCTCCGCCTCCAGATCGCTCCCGGAACGCATGGAGCGGCCGGCCATTTCAGCGGTTGGCAGAACCTGGAAAGCGGAGAGCGCCGTTGCCAGCAGAATCGCCCCGCTCACCAGCAGGAAACCACTCCCTGCCGACCTCCACACCGAACCGGGCAGTTGCCCCACCCTGCGACCGGCCGGCAGCAGGGACAGGGCCAGGGCGGCAACAAGAGTCAGCGCGGTCACCTCAACCCCGCCACCCAGCAGTTGCAGGGCCACCACCATGGCGGTGAGCAACAGTCCGCCAAGCCGCCGGCGACGGAGCAGCCCCACCACCGCGGCCAGCACCAGGGGCGCCCAGGCCGCCGACTGAAGATTGTTCAGCTGGGAGACGGAAGAAACACAAAAACCTCCGAACGCATAGGCTGTGCCGGTGAGGCAGCAGACCCAGGGATCCGCTCGGAACAGGACTCGGGCCAGGACCCCGGCCGCGATGAATGCCAGCAGAAAATGAAAACCGATAAAGAGAGTGAATCCCGGCTGAAACGAACCGGCCACCAGCAGAAGAACCGAGGGCGGATAGAACACACCCGGCTGCAGGGAACTGAAGAACGGCACCCCGCACCCCACATGGGGTTGCCAGAACGGAATGGTGCCGCTGCTCACCGCCTGGGCCAGGAACTGTTTCTGCGGGAAGAAGAATGGATGAAAATCACGGAGGTAAAACTGGCCATTGCCGAAGAAAACCGAGGGAAAGGTCGTGAACAGAAGAGCCAGGCCACCGAGCAGGAGGACCGTCCAGAGTCGCCCCCCTCGTTGCCAGAAAGACCTGTCGCCTCCCGGCGTGCCCGTCTCCGTCACCATGGTCCCCCATTCGCTGGAAATGTACTGCGATCCCAGATGGTTTCACAACAGGGTCTGTGGATCAAGTGCGCCCCACTGCCGGTGTCATAAAAAAGGCCCGGAAGCGCTGCGAACAGCAACCTCCGGGCCTTCTGGCA
>CBESOE010000141.1:0-11119 GCA_965531145.1 uncultured bacterium
GGCCCGACAGCCCCGGCCAACGGCCTCTTTCTTTACCGGGTGAACTACCCGGAAGCAGGGCTGGAGCAGGGTGGTTGATGGCACTGCCGCTTTGTTGCGCCATCACGGGGGGTGTGCTAACATTTTGCCTCCTTTTACCAGTCAGAGCGTGAATTTCCAAATTCAGGGAACGTGAGCATATGAGTGGCGGTGGGCTGGAGTACTGGAAGGACTTCGAGGGCGAGGTCGAGCCGGGTTCCGAGGAGGAGCTACTGCTCGGGCGTATCGACGCCGATCGTCTGCCTTCGCACATCGCCATCATCATGGACGGCAACGGCCGCTGGGCCCGCAGCCGCAAGCAGCTCCGTGTCCAGGGCCACCGCGCCGGCATCGATTCGGTGCGCGACACCGTCGAGACGGCCACCCGGCTGAAACTCCAGGCCCTGACCCTCTACGCCTTCTCCATCGAGAACTGGAAACGCCCGGTGGACGAGGTGAGCACGCTGATGAAGCTGCTCCGCAAGTATCTCAAGATCGAGCTGAAGACCCTGATGGACAACAATATCCGGTTCCGGGTGCTGGGACGGATGGAAGGTTTGGCCGAGGTGATCCAGCAGGAACTTCGCGACACCGAAGAGATGACCGCCGCCAATGACGGGTTGATGTTCAACATCGCACTCAACTATGGCGGCCGGGCGGAGATCGTCGACGCCTGCCGGTCGGTATGCCGCGAGCTGGCCCGGACGGGTGGCTCGGTGGACGACCTTGATGACCAGGCCTTTGCCCGCCATCTCTACACCGGTGGTCAGCCCGACCCGGACCTGTTGATCCGGACCAGCGGCGAGTTCAGGATCAGCAACTTTCTCCTCTGGCAGATCGCCTACTCCGAGATTTGGTTCACCGATACCATGTGGCCCGATTTCCGGAAGAAGCACCTGTTCCAGGCCATCATCGATTACCAGAAGCGAGACCGGAGATTCGGGGGCATCTGAACCCGCCCTGCCTCTACTGTGTCCGACCCGGCGTGGCCATGAAGCGAATCCTCACAGCTGTTGTGTTCCTGCCGCTGTTCTATGTTCTGAACACCAAGCTGCCACCAGCGGCCTTTGTCTCCTTTGCCTGCCTCTGTGCAGTTATTGCCGGCTGGGAACTCTCCCGGCTGGCCAGGGCCAAGGGACTGGTGAGCCACTGGCCGCTCAACTCCGCCTGCGCCCTGCTGGTCTGCGCCTCGTTTGCTGTGCCCCTGTTCGGCCCGCCGGAGATGAACTACACCCTGGCGGCCCTGGTGCTGGCCACGCTGGCGTTGACCCTGGCCTACCTCTTCACCTGCAAGGACGTGACCGGTTACCTGGAATCACTGGCGGTGGCCCTGCTCAGCAGTTCCTTCGTGGGGCTGCTCATCGGCTACCAGGTGGCCCTGCGGCTGGCCGGCGGGGAGATTCGCGGCGATTTCCTCATCTACTACCTCTACATCGTCATCTGGATCGGTGATGCCGGCGCGCTCTACACCGGGCGGAGCCTGGGTCGGCACAAGCTGGCCCCGGCACTCAGCCCGAACAAGACGGTGGAGGGGGCGGTGGGCAGTCTGGTGGCCTCGGTGCTGGGGTCGCTGGGGGTGCGGGCCTGGTTCATCCCCGAGCTGGGGATCTTCGATGCCGTGGCCCTGGGAATCCTGCTCAACATTCTTGGCCAGCTGGGCGACCTGGCCGAGTCGGGGCTCAAGCGAAGCGCCGGTGTGAAGGACAGCGCCTCCTTCATCCCCGGCCACGGCGGGGTCCTGGACCGCGGCGACAGTCTGCTCTTCACCGGGCCCGTCCTGTACTATTACTACATCTTCCTCATCGTGGGCTGAGCCGGCGACGCCCGACAGGGGGGTAACCGATGACCTGCCGTCTTGCCATCCTCGGCTCAACCGGTTCGGTGGGCCGGTCCACCCTCGACGTGGTGGATCGCCACCCGGAACGGCTCCAGGTGGTTGCACTGGCCGCGGGGCGTAACGTTCCGCTGCTGCTGGAACAGGCACGGCGCCACCGTCCGCGGCTGATCTCCCTGGCCCGGGAGGAAGACCTGCCACAGGTGCGGCCGCTGGCGGCGGAGCTGGGGGCCGATGTGGTCTGGGGGACCGCCGGCCTGGATGCGGTGGCCACACTGGACGACGCCGATCTGGTGGTTTCGGCAATGGTGGGCGGCGCCGGGCTGGCCCCCACCGTTGCCGCGGTGCGCCAGGGGAAGCGGGTGGCCCTGGCCAACAAGGAATCGCTGGTCATGGCCGGCGAACTGATCATCTCCATGGCCCGGCGCAGCGGTTCCGAGATCCTCCCCCTGGACAGCGAGCACAGCGCACTGCAACAGTGTCTCCACGGCCGTTCCCTGGACCAGGTGGCCCGCCTGGTGCTCACCGCGTCCGGCGGTCCCTTCCGCGGCCACACCCGGGAACAGCTGACCCGGGTCACCCCGGCCGAAGCGCTGGAGCATCCCACCTGGGACATGGGTCGCAAGATCACCGTCGATTCGGCCACGCTGATCAACAAGGGGCTGGAGCTGATCGAAGCCTGCCACCTGTTTCAGGTGTCGCCGGACCGGGTGGAGGTGGTGGTTCACCCCCAGAGCCTGGTGCACGCCATGGTGGAGTTTGTCGACGGCACCACCCTGGCCCAGTTCGGCCCGGCCGATATGCGGCTGCCCATCCGGCGGGCCCTCTCCCATCCCGGGACCTGGGCCCCGCCCTTTGAACCCCTGCTGGACCTGGTCCGCAGCCGGCCGCTCTCCTTCGAGCCGGTGGACCACCGGACGTTCCCCTCCATCGAACTGGCCCGGCGGGCCATGGAACTGGGGGGAACGGCCCCGGCGGCGTTCAGTGCGTCGAACGAAGTGGCGGTGGATGCGTTCTTAGAGGGGAGGATCCCGTTTACCCGAATCTGGGACCTGATCACCGGGGTTCTGGACGGGCACCAGACTCAGCCTGCCGATTCACTGGAGGTGGTGGAAGCGGCCGCCCTGGATGCCAGGCGGTTAGCAACCGGTCTGATAGAACGGACGGTGGAGCCGTGACGAACAACGGAACAGCGGGGCAGCGGACAACACGGCGGAGCCGGCCGGTCTTTCTCGGTGACCTGCAGGTGGGCGGCGGTGCGCCGGTTTCCATCCAGTCCATGACCAACACCCGCACCGCCGACGTGCCGGCCACCGCGGAGCAGATTGCCCGCCTGGAGGCCGCCGGCTGCGAGGTGGTCCGGCTGGCCGTTCCCGACCGCCCCTCGGCCGCGGCGATCACCGAACTGAAGAAAACGGCTGGGGTACCGCTGGTGGCCGACATCCATTTCGATTACCGGCTGGCCCTGGCCGCGGTGGAGGCGGGGGTCGACGGGCTGCGGATCAACCCCGGCAACATCGGCTCAGCACAACGGGTGGAGGCCGTGGCCCGGGCCGCCGGGGAGCGGGAGGTGCCGATCCGCATCGGGGTGAACAGCGGGTCGCTGCCCCGGCAACTGATGAACCGTTTCGGCGGCGCCACACCCGAGGCCATGGTGGAGTGCGCCCTGGAGCAGGCGGCCCAGCTGGAAAGCGTGGGGTTCGGGGCGATCAAGATATCGCTCAAGGCCAGCGACGTGACCCGGACGGTGCAGGCCAGCCGCCTGCTGGCCCGGCGGGTGGACTACCCGCTGCACCTCGGGGTGACCGAGGCGGGCGCCGGCCGTCCGGCGGTGGTCCGTTCCACCTTGGGAATCGGTCTGCTGCTGGCCGAGGGCATCGGCGACACCATCCGGGTGTCACTCACCGGAGATCCGGTGAGCGAGATCGGTGTGGCCCGTGATATCCTTCAAGGGTTGGGGCTGCGGTCCTTTGGCCCGGAGTTTATCTCCTGTCCCAGCTGCGGCCGGGTGCGGGCCGAGGGTGGTGAGGAGTTCGCCGCCATGGCCGCCGAGATCGCCGAGGGGGTTTCCGGGCTGCGGACACCCCTGCGGCTGGCGGTGATGGGCTGTGAGGTCAACGGCCCCGGCGAGGCCCGTGAAGCCGACCTGGGAGTTGCACTGGGAAACGAAGAGGGCGTGCTGTTCCGCAACGGAACGGTCCTGCGCAAGATACCCCTCGATCGGGTGGTGGCGGAATTCATTGCCGAGGCCGCGCGTCTGGACGCGGAGTGTGAGAAGAGGTCATCGTGAATCTGCAAAGACATCAGGTCAAGCCAACCTTTGGCGTTCCCGGCAACCGGGAACTGGTCTTTCTCTGGGCCGCCGGTCTGGGCGGTCTGATCATCTCGCTGGTGCTCTTCTTCACCAGCGCGCCGGGGGCTCACGTGGCCGCCAACCTCGACCAGGACGAGGCGCGGGACATCGCCATCGAATTCCTCGCCAGCCAGGGCGTCACCGGTGTGGAGTCGATGTCGGCCATCGAGACTTTGAATACCCAGTCGGCTCATTTCCTCTACCTTGACGACCGCTACGATGACTGGGAGGAGATTGAGCGGGGTCAGGAGACGCTGGCCGTGGGCAACTGGGCATTCCACTGGGAGGACGCCGGCCTGTTCGACCCCACCGGGGCCGACGAGTTCTGGGTCACCGTCGATTTCAATGGCCAGGTTTCGGCCTACCGGCACGGCGGCATGGAGGACGAACCCGAAGCCCACCCCGAGCGGGAGGCGGCGCTGGATCTGGCGCGGAAGGCCATGCTGGCCGCCGGTATCGACCCCTCGGCATGGGAATTGGAAGATTACTCGGCCCACCGGAACGACGACGATGATCGCACCGATTCGCTGCTCACCTGGGCTGCTCTCGAGGGAGGCGAGGACACCATTCCACGCAAGATCACCATCACCTTGCACGGGAACACCCTGGAGCAGTTCCGGATCAAGCCCGGGCTTCCCGACCGCTTCAACCAGTTGGTGGAGCAGCACGAACGGCAGGCCGCCCTGATCCGCGGGCTTCCCCGCTCGGTGATCAGCTTCGTCCTGCTGCTGGTGCTGGCCGCCATCTTCCTTCGGCGTTACCACCAGGGCGAGTTGGGGATCAACCGCGGGGCGACCATTATGCTGGTCTTCCTGGCCCTCTACACCTTGGTGACCATCTGTATCCTGCCGCTGATTTTCGCCTCGGCCAATGTGGCCGTGCTCAACATGGCCCAGTCAAAGCTCTTCATGGGCGTCTTCATGTTCGTCTTCCTCACCCTCGGCGGCACCCTGGTGGTTTTTGTGGGCTACTCCGTGGGCGAATCCTACACTCGGGAAGGCTGGGCCGGGGTGCTCCAGGCCGTGGACGGACTCTTTGCCCGCCGGGTCTTCACCCGCTCCTTCGGCTGGTCCGTGCACACAGGCTTTCTCTGCGGCGCCGCGCTGCTCGGCGTTGCTTCGCTGGCCCACTGGTTATCTTATGCCGTTCTCGGCTACCGTTTCCCCCATGGCTTCAATCACTGGGCCGCATCGTGGCCGCTGCTGCTCCTACTGGTCGGGCCGCTGGCCACCGCGCTGTTTGCCGAGTCCTCGATCCGCCTGCCTTTCCTCGCTGTGGGCCGCAGCCTGTTCCCCCGGCACCCGGGCCGCGGACTGCTGCTGGGGTCACTGGCGTCCTCTCTGGTCTATCTCTTTTTCTGCGAGTTCCCCGCTCCGGACCACATGGGCCTGGCCATGGCCCTCTTCTTCATCCTCGGCCTGCTGCTCTGCGGGGTGATGGCTCGCTACGGGTTCATGGCCTCCTTCTGGACCACCTTTTTCGGTGCGGTGCTGGTCCCGTTGGGGCCGATGTTCGTCTCCGGTCCGCCGTCAATCCGGCTGATCTCGATTTTCGGGCTTTGCGCCCTCCTGGTACCGGTAGTCATGGCGGCGGCGGCCTTCCGCATCCGCCAGCCGGAGGAGGAGCACAAGGACCTGCTCCCCGCGCACATCCGGCGGATCACCGAGCGGGAGCGGATGCAGAAGGAATTGGAGATCGCCCGCCACGTGCAGATGAAGCTGCTGCCCAAGGAGTCCCCGCGGCTGCCCGGGTACGACGTGGCCGGCACCTGTATCCCGGCCACCGAGGTGGGTGGTGACTACTTCGACTTCATCAGCCTCGGCCGGGGCAAGCTGGGGATCGCGGTGGGCGACGTGTCGGGCAAGGGCGTCTCGGCGGCGATCTACATGACCCTGACCAAGGGCATCCTGCAGTCCCACGTGGGCTTCAACGACTCTCCGGTGACCGTGCTGAGCCGGGTGAACAGCCTGATCTACCGCACCATCGAAAAGGGGATTTTCATCAGCCTGTTTTACGCTGTGCTGGACAGCTCCACCCGGGAACTGATCTACAGCCGCGCCGGCCACAATCCCGGCTTCCTGCTCAAGCAGGATTCGGACGATTTCGAATCGCTCCACCCGCCGGGGATGGCCCTGGGTCTCGACGAGGGCGAGCTTTTCTCCAGCATCATCGAAGAGAACACGGTCTCGCTGAGTTCCGGCGATGTCCTCGTTTTCTACACCGACGGGATCACCGAGGCGATGAACGTCCGTGATGAGGAGTATGGCGAGGAGCGTCTGATGAAGTGCATCTCGGACAACTCGCACCTGCCCAGCAAGCAGATGGTGGATCAGATCACCGCCGACGTGAACCACTTTGCCGGCACCCAGCCCCAGCACGATGACATCACCCTGGTGGTGATGCGCGTTCTCGAGTCATAGGCTCACCCACCGCCAACCCCGGTTTCCTCAAGGGCGCGGCCGGTTTCCGCCGGCCGCCATCCCCTTTCCCGGCCGCTGAATTTCCAACTCTTCAAGCTGTTGACCGCGATCACTTTAGTGTGCTGCTGCCGGTCTCCCCGTCCTGGCATGCGGGTTGCTGGTTCAACTGAATCGCCATCCGGCGCCACCCGGTGATTAAGTGGTTCTGCCGCGCCCTCCCGGTTGTTGTGGCGCCTGGTATGGCACGGTCAACCGGACCAGGGGGGGAGGTGATCGGGGAAGCAGATGATCGCACGGTCGACCAATGCGTCTGCCGGGTTTCCCGGCAGTGGATCGGCCAGGCAGGAAAGAGACGATGCAGGGGCCGCGGGGGAACGGCGGGTGCCGGCCGGATGCCGGTACCGCCGCCTCCCGACGGCGAAACCGGACATTGTGCAGCGAACCATTAGGAGACGTGTAGATGAAACATGAGAATCGCGCCGGCAGGTTTTTCTGGCGAGCCGTTGTGATGGCCAGCCTGGTTCTGGCGGCGGTGCAGCCGGCATGCCCGGCCTTCACCGGGACAGCCCCGGCCAAGGCCTCCACGACCCTGGAGGGAGTGGTCAACCTCAACACGGCCACCGAAACGGAACTGACCCAACTCCCCCGGGTGGGTGAAGCGGTGGCCCGGCGAATCATCGCCTTCCGGGAGAAGCACGGCCCGTTCCAGCGGCCCGAGGACCTGATGAATGTCCAGGGCATCGGCGAACGGACATTCCACCAACTCCGCTCTCACCTGGCGGTGGAAGGGGAGACCACACTGAAGACAGTTCAGGCGGCGGGAACCCCGGCGAAAACCTAGTCAATGTGGGGGCCGGCCCGGTGCCGCCGCGGCCGGCCCCCGCGGACCCGGATGTCGGCGGTGGGAGCGGGGCTGTGGTGAGGGATCGCTGGGTGTTCGGGGTGGAGGCCAGGGACGGTATGTTTTTTTGTACGGCAATGGCCGGAGACGGTACGGTGAGAGCGATGCGGGTCTTTCCCCCCGGAGCCCGGGGGGTGATGCAGTTTGTCCGCTTCGCCGCCCGGCAGGGGCCGTCCCTTCAGCCTCCGGTGATCGGCCTGCTGGACCGGACCAGCGGGCCGGCCGGGGGCCGGGATCTTGCCGAGGCGTTTCGCCGGGAGGGCTTCCAGGTCTGCCCGGTGAACGGCGAACGGGTGGCGGGATCGAACACTGCCGTCGGCCGGGCCCTGGACGGGGGACGGAACTCGCGGCGGGCGGCCCGGGCCGTTCTGCAGCCGGGCAGGCCCGGGGGAGGCGGGGATGAGTGACGGGTTATCCGTGTCCGGGAAGCAAGGCCACACCCTGCCCGAGGTCTGCCTGGCCCTCCTGCTCCTCGGATTGGCCTCGGCCGCGGTATTGCCCGCCTGTTCCTCCTGGATCGACGCGGCCCGGCTGAGCGCTGCCAGCGGCCGGATGACCCTGCTCCTTCGCCAGCTACGCTACCAGGCCATTGCCGGCGCCTCCTGCCGCGGGGTGGTCTTCGACCCGGCCGGCGCCGGCAACACGGTGGTCTACCGCGTGGTGCGGGACGGCAACGGCAACGGCATCAGGCGGGCCGAGGTGGAGGACGGGACCGATCCGGTAGTGGCCGGCCCGGTGAGCCTCCCGGCCGAGCACGGCGGGGTGTGCTTCGGCATCCTTGAGACGGAACCCGTCCCCGTCCTTCCCCCGGGCAGCGGCACCCTCACCAACCCGGGCGACCCGGTCCGTTTCGGTTCCTCCGACCTGGCCTCCTTCACCCCCCGGGGGACGTCCTCCTCGGGAACCCTCTACCTGCTCTCCCCCCGGGGCCGGATGCGGGCGGTGAGCCTTTACGGCATCACCGGCCGCATCCGGGTCTGGGATTACCTGCCGCAACGGGGGACCTGGGAACGCCGTTGAATTCTGGCATATTTTCGGCGTTTACCTGGAGATACGTATGGGATACCTATTTTAAGGAGGCGTGAATGATGAAGGGCGCTGATCTTGTTCCGGCGGGAGAAGTCGAGCGACTGATTATTCGCCTGAGGGGGGAGTGTGTTCTTCTCGATGTTGATATGGCCAGGCTCTACGGAGTGGAAACCAAAATTCTGGTCAGATCTATGAAAAGAAACATTGACAGGTTTCCAACTGATTTTATGTTCCAGTTGAATGAACAAGAGTTCCAAAGCTTGAGGTACCAAAATGGCACCTCAAGTCAATGGGGCGGCCGTCGATACCCGCCATATGCCTTCACGGAGCAAGGCGTGGCGATGCTTTCCAGCGTTCTTCGAAGCCCTCGCGCTATACAGGTTAATATAGAGATCATGAGAGTATTTGTGAGATTTCGTCGGATGCTCGCCTCCAATGATGAACTCGCAAGGAAACTTGACGAACTTGAACAAAACTATGACGAGCAATTCCGGGTTGTTTTCGAGGCTATTCGTGGTTTCATGACCTCAAGGGAAGACGTCTCTCGACGACGGATCGGGTACACTGCAGAATAGCTTTTCCGTGTCAGAACGGTGAGGTTCCTCCGAATCCAGTTCCATTGAATTAGGATGCTTGAGCCGATCGTGACGATTCTTGACTCCCCCCATGGGTTGTGTTACCTTTTTCTTTCTCTGCGCCCATCTTGGGCAATCGATTAACAGGCAGTGTTATCAATTGTTTGCGATACTCTTCGGAAAGGGTCCCCCCAATGTCCGCCAACGAGAATACACCCGTGAAAAAGACGGCGCTCAACGCCGCGCACCGTCAGCTTGGCGGAAAGATGGTCGAGTTCGCCGGATGGGATCTGCCCACCCAGTTCAAGGGGGTGATCGAAGAGCACATGGCGGTGCGGACCAGGGCCGGTCTCTTCGACGTGAGCCACATGGGCGAGGTGGAGATTTCCGGGCCGGACAGCCTCGACTTCCTGCAGTGGATCACTTGCAACAACGCCGCCAAACTGAAGGTGGGGCAGATCCAGTATTCGGCCCTGATGCACGAGGCGGGAACCTTCGTCGACGACCTGCTGGTCAACCGTCTTGACGAAAATCGCTACATGCTCTGCATCAACGCCGCCAACGTGGACAAGGACGTGGCCTATATCCAGTCCCAGGCCCGGGGCGACGTGACGGTGACCAACCGCAGCGACGACTATGTCCAGCTGGCGTTGCAGGGGCCCAACGCCCTGCCGATCCTGGCAAAATTCACCGATGCCGACCTGGAAAATCTCAAATACTACCGCCTGGTGCACGACGCGGTGCTGGGCGCGCCGTCGATCATTTCCCGCACCGGGTACACCGGGGAAGACGGGTTCGAAATCTACACCGCACCCGAGCATGCGGAAAAGATCTGGTTCGCCCTCCTGGAGCACGGTGAGCAGGGTGGCTACGGCCTCCAGCCGGTGGGACTGGCCGCCCGGGACACCCTGCGCCTGGAAGCGAAGATGGCGCTCTACGGCAACGACATCGATGACAGCACAACGGTCTACGAAGCCGACCTCGGCTGGATCGTCAAGCTGAAGAAGGGCGACTTCATCGGCCGCGACGTGCTGGCGCAGCAGAAGGCGGAAGGGGTCAAGCGGATCCTCGCCGGCTTCGAGATGGTGGAACGGGGCATTGCCCGCCACGGCTACCCCATCGTGCATGGAGGCGAGGAGTGCGGCCGGGTGACCAGCGGCAGTTTCGCCCCCTTCCTCAAAAAGAATATCGGTCTGGGGTATGTGCCGCAGGAACTGAGCCCCGTGGGAACGGAGATCGCCGTGCTCATCCGCGGCAGGGAAGTGCCCGCCAGAATCGTTGAGACACCATTCTATAAGCGACAGAAGTAAGGCCTGCCGGAACTGGGGGGAGCCCCCTTCAATCGGCGCAGCAATGGAAGGAGAAGCAGTGATGAACCCTCAGGATCTCCTGTACACCAAGGATCACGAGTGGATCAGGGTCGAAGGCGAGGACGGCGTGGTGGGTATCACCGATCACGCCCAGAAGGAGCTGGGGGACATCGTCTACGTTGAAGCTCCGGAAACCGGGGTCGAGGTGAAGGCCGGTGACGAGGTGGGCACCATCGAATCGGTGAAGGCGGTTTCACCGCTCTACAGCCCGCTCACCGGTGAGGTGCTGGACGCCAATGGCAGCCTCGACGACGCGCCCGAACTGCTGAACCAGGAACCCTATGGCGGCGGCTGGATCTACCGGATGCGCCTGGGCAATGCGAGCGAGCTCGATGGCCTGATGAAGGCCGAAGATTACGAGAAGCTGGTCTCCTCCGAAGAGTGACACGATGCGACGTTTCATCCCAAATTCCGATGCCGACCGATCTTCCATGCTCGAAGAGATCGGGCTGAAGAGCAGCGAAGAGCTCTTTGCCCACATCCCCGGGCAGATGCGATTTGATGGTGACCTGGCGGTGCCGGGGCCGCTCTCCGAGCCCGAACTCACCGCCCGGCTGGCCCGGCTGGCCGAGGGCAACACGGCCGTCAGGCCGGGCGACGCCTTTCTCGGCGCCGGTGC
>CBESOE010000142.1:0-11050 GCA_965531145.1 uncultured bacterium
TATTGTCCCTCACGGTAAATGTCAACCGGCACTTCGGATGAAACGAGCCGCTTGACAGAAACCTCATAACACCTTAAATATTCACATACGCACAGTATTTCGACCCGCACATCTCAACACAACCGAAAACATGCGCACCACCACTCTGCGGAAGGATGGGTACTCCCATGAAAACCCCTGCGTGCATGGTTCTTGTTCTGCTGTTCATCCTTGCTTCCCCGATGGGCAGCCTGGCCGGTGAAGAAATCGACTGGTTCACCGACCTGGAAGAAGCCAGGAAAAAATCGCTGAGCGAAAACAAACTGATCCTCGCCGATTTCGGGGCCAAATGGTGTGGGCCCTGCAAGCGGATGGACCTGAAAACCTGGCTGGATTCAGCAGTGGTCGAGCAATCTTCCCGTGTGGTCTGCCTGAAAGTGGACACAGATACCAATCACGCCCTGGCCAAGCAGTATGGGATCCGCTCCATCCCGGCAATGCTGATCTTCGACGGCCACGGCACGGAACTCACCAGAATAACCGGATACAAGGATGCGGAGCAGATGGTGTCCCTGCTCAAGGCACTGCCGGACTCGGTGGTATCGATCCACCTGGCCGCGAACCGGCTGGCCGAGGACCCGGAGAATCTCGATCTGCAGCTGGCGGTGGCCTATCAATACCGACAGGCCGGGTTCTACGAGAAGAGCAACGAGGCGCTCATGGAAATGGAGGAAGCGCTGACCGCGGATTCCCCCCCGGAACTGCGGGACAGGATCAATACCTTTTGTGCCCTCAACTACCTGCTGCTGGGCCAGACAAAAAAGGCCTGGAAACAGTTCATCCAGTGTGTGGAGGACCATCCGGACAGCGAATACCGGCCATTGCAGTTGTTCAGCCTGGTGAAGGCTGGTCAGGAGCTGAAGAAGAAACGTGAAGTGCAGGAATACCTGCAAATGTTACGCACGGAATTCCCCGGCGACAAGCACACGGCATGGGCGAACGAGCTGGTGAATCACTGAATCGGGGATGGATCACCTGCATGTCATAAGGCATCGGGTGAGTGATGGATAGTGTTGGGGCAAGTCCGGCTCAGGCCGTTTTCGCCACGGCGGCGGGGATCACGGCCTTGAAGACCGTGCCCTGCCCTTCGGTGGACTCGATCTCCAGGCTGCCCTTGTGCTCGGCAATCACCTTCTGGATCACCAGCAGGCCGAGGCCGGTGCCCTTGGACCCCTTGGTGGAGAACATGCCGCTCCTCACCTTCTCGATGATCTCGTCGCTCATTCCCATGCCGTTGTCGGTGATGGAGAAAACCGCCTTGTCGCCGTCGGCATGGTAGTGGACGGTGACCAGCCCCTCATGATCCAGGGGAATGGCCTCCACCGCATTGCGCACCATGTTGGCCAGGCACTGCTGGAACTCGTGCTGGTCCAGCAGCACCGGGCTGGCCTGCTCCATCACCTCGGATGTGATGACCACGTCGGGCCGGCCGCAGTGGCCCAGCACGTCCAGGGTCTCGGTGATCAGGGTGGCGGGATCGTGGGGCTCGATCTTCGGCTCACGCTCCTTGGCGAAGTTGAGCAGGTCCTTGACCAGGTTGGAGATGATGGCCATGTTCCGTTCGATCATCTCCCAACCCTGGTCCATCTTCGTCTCGTCACCCGTGCTGCGTCCGGCCTTGAAGACGTAGGCCCCGCCCATGAACCCGTCGAGGATGTTCTTGATCGAGTGGCTGATCCCGGCGGCGGCCTGCCCGGTGGCGGCCAGCCGCTCGGAGCTGATCAGGTCCTCGCGCAGCTGCTTGACCTCGCGGATGTCCTGGAAGAAGAAAACCTTGCCGACGTGGATCCCGCCTTCGAACAAGCTGAGCCCGGAGAGGATCACGTCCACCAGCTTGCCGTCCTGACGCAGCACCTGGGATTCAATATGCCGGAACCCCCGCACCCGGCGGAATCGCTCGTGGGTCAGGGGCCGGTCCATGGTACGCTCCAGACCATCGCGGAAAAAGTCCCGCCAGTCGCGGATGCCGATCACCTCTTCCCTGGAAATGCCGAGGGTTTCTTCGGCCACCCGGTTGAAGATGGTGATCACGTCGTTGGCGTCGGTGGCCACCACCGCGTCGAAGGAGTTGCGGATCAGCCGCCGCTGGAGATCGGCTGACTTGACCTGGTCGTCGCGGGACCGCTTGAGCACGTTGGTCATGTGCTTGAAGGCGTCGGCCAGCTGGACGATCTCGTCACCGCGGTGGGCCTGGTAAACCTCGCAGGTGCGGCAGCCCTCCAGTTTCTGGGGGAAGCGCGGCTCGTAGCCCCCCTCGCAGGGCGTGTCATCCACATACCAGCACTGCTCGGAGATGTTGAGGTAGGCGTGGCAGTCGGTGTGCTGGCAGTTCTTCAGTTCCCAGCAGTTCACCGGCTGGCCGAAACTGAGCCGCGGGTCGAGGTTGCCGCTGCTGATCTCGTCCGCCACCCGGGTCAGCTCCTTGAGCGGCTGCACCGCCCGGCGGACCAACAGCTTGGCCGCCAGCAGCACCAGCACCACCGGCAGGACCATCAGGCCCCCCACCATCCAGACCGAGCGGATGGAGAGACGCTCGATGTTCCCCAGGCGGCCCACGTCCGGCTCCGCACTTTCAGGCAGCAGGATCAGCAGGTCGTCAGCCAGTTGCCCGGCCACGTTCCGGGTGACCCAGTACTGGGCGGAAAGCAGCCCGGCCCCCAGCACCAGCAGGAGAACGGTGATCAACAGCATGATCTTGTTCTCCAGCAGGAGCTTGTGGTACGCCGGGAACGTCAGCCTCGGCCTGGTCTTCATCATCCTGCCCCGGGCCCTGGTTGGGCCCTCACGCGCGAAGGACCTCGCCCTCGCTCTTTTCGCCGGAAAGCACTCCCCGGACCACGCTCATCAGGCGGTCGGCGTCGATGGGCTTTTCCACGTAGCCGTCTGGCTGACGCACCTTGAACTGGCCGGCCACCTCGCCCCAGTCCACCCCCATCGCTTCCTTGATCCCGGTGACCATCACCATGGGGATATCCTTCGTGGCCTCGTTCTTGCTCAGACGGGCAAAAAGATGGACCCCGGAGCGGCCGGGCATCATCAGATCCATGAGGACGATGTCGGGCGCCTTGTCGAGGATCAGCTGTTCACCGGCGCTGGCGTCATTCGCCGTCCGTACCTCGAAACCGTTGGTTTCGAGAATGGTCGAGATGAAGGCGGTGAGATCGGGCTCGTCGTCGATGACCACGGCATGTAATTGCGACATTATGAATTCCTCCTCTGTTCACCGGGCACGGAGCGCCGGCCGGCGCCCCGTGCCCGGTGAACTACGTTTGGGGCACGATGGCCTTCATGAACAGGTCGAAAACACCGCCCACCGTTACTCCAGTCTTGTTGTGTTCCATCAGCTGCATCAGCTGGCGCTTGCAGTTGGCGCAGGGCGCGGCCACGTAGTCGGCGCCGGTGGCCAGAATCTGCTGCAGTTTCATGGTGCCGGCCTTCATCCGGTAGTCCATGTAGGTCTCGTCCATCTTCTTCACGCCCTCGGCACTGTCCATCACCGCCAGGCCGCCTCCGCCGCCGCAGCACCAGTTCTCGGCCCTGTTCGGCGTCATCTCGATGAAGTTGTCGGTCATGGCCTGGAGCAGCCGCCGCGGTTCGTCGAAGATGCCGGTGGAGCGGGCAAAGTTGCAGGGGTCGTGGTAGGTGGGCTTCTCGGTGATCTTGCTCTTGTCAAAGGTCAACGCCCCCTTCTGCAGGTAATCGTCGGCCAGGTTGAAGATGTTGATCGTTTCGAAGACGTTGTTGTTGTGAGAGGCGGTGGGGCCCATCCTTTTGGCAATGCGGTAGGCGTGTCCGCACTCGCCGATGACCAGCTTCTTCACCCCAAGCTCCATGCAGGCGTCGTGGGCCAGCTGGTTCTTCCGTTTCATGTGCGGGTCGTCGCCGGTGAAGAGGCCGAAGTTGGCGCCGTCAAAGGCCTTGGAGGACATGGTCCAGGTGGTGCCATCGAGATCGTTGAGGATCTTGAAGAAGACCGCCACCCCCATCTGGGTCTCGGGAAAGGAGATCAGGTCGGCGGAGGCGGGGATGAAAAGGATGTCGACGCCCTCCTTGTCGATGGGAATCTTCGCCTCCATGTTCACTTCGTCGACAATCTCCTCCTCGAGAAAGCTGCAGGCGTCCTGGAAGGAGGCGTAGGTCTGGCCCTCGTCGTTGCCGGTTTCGTCTGAGATCCGCTGGGTCTCCGACATCATGATCGGTGACTTGCCCAGGGCGTGGACCACGGCCCGGCCCTTGCGGGTCAGCACCGAGTTGTCGATGCCGAAAGGACAGAACTGGGCACAGCGCCGGCAGCCGGAGCACTCGTAAAAATCCCGGGCCCAGGTTTCCAGCTCGTCGTCCTCGATGTCGCGAGCCGTGCCGAGGACCTTCAGCACCTTGCCCCAGGTGCCGCCATAGCGCTTGTAGATCTTGCGGATCAGGTCGGAGCGGCCGGCGGGATTGGTCCGCCGCTCGGGCATGGCCTGGGCCACGTGACAGACCTCGGCGCAAGTGCCGCACTTGACACAGAGGTCCATGTAGAGCTGGAGGACCCGGGGCCCGTTCTTGATCGCCTTGACCTGCTCGATGATCTTCTGCAGATCGTCTTCGTTCACCTGTGGGTCACCACTGACCGGTACCGGGGCAATGCGCTTTTCCGGTTCGGCCGCGGGACGATTTGGGGCTGCGTCCTGGCTCATATCAAAAATCCTTTACGATCAGCGGTTTGGAGAAGAAGATGCCGGGTATGTGAAGAAACTTCCCGAAAGGCATGTAGATCAACAGCAGCTGGACCAGGAAGAAGTGCAGCAGGAACATCGGCTGCTGGGGCACCATGGTGGGCCCGGTGCTGAAGAGGGAGGCGAAGTAGACGTGGGTGGTGGTGATATCCCAGTGGGTGACGAAGCGCATCCAGTTGCCGGTGATCAGGATCGCCATCAGCAGGAGGAGGATGCCGAAATCCTCGCTGGAGGAAACTTCACGAACCCGCTGCCTGGTGATTCGTCTGATGAAGAGCAGCAGGCAGGTGAGCAGCGCCAGCACCCCGGCGATGCCGCCGCCCCAGGCGGAGAGGGTGTTGACCGAACTCTCCGACATCCCCAGAAGCACCCGCAGCGGCCAGTCGGTGATCAACCGTGAATGGCCGACGATGATGAGAATCAGGGTGACGTGGAAGATCCACGTCTTGTTCCAGAGCTCCCGGTTCTCCTTGCGGAAACTGCTGAAGAGCAGCACCTCTCCCAGAATCTTGCGCCACATCTCCCCCCTGGAGGCCGAAGCCCCGGGGAACAGGGCCATGTTGCCCACGGCCGCTTTGGACCACTTGCGAACCCGGAAGATTAAACCGAAGATCAGGATCGCAAGGGTGAGGAACGGCATCACCGCTCCGACGAACACTCCGATCTCGTGCATGTCTTGCCTCTTACCCGGTTGGAGTTGAAGGGACCCGGACGTCACACGGCACTGTCGCAGCAGCCGGAGAACACTATGGAACCTGTCGCTTCCGGATCTCTGGTCGCTGGCCTGCGGACTATCCGGTTCAGGGCATCCCGGCCCTGAAACCACAAGCGGGGGGCTGCGTGTTCATTTGGCACACACCTCCGCTGATACTTCGTCACCGTTCAAGAGTTCGTTCTGTCGCTGATGCAGATCCTGAAGTGTGGTGGAGTTGAGAATCCGGTCGGTGGCATCCCTCAACTCGCGCCAGAGTTCCCTGGTGGCACAGACCGCCCGGCGGTCACACGCCGTATCGCTCTCCGTGCAGTGGACAAATCCGAGGGAATCTTCCAGGGGGAGGAGGATGGAGTAGATGCTGATCTCCCCGGGAGCTCTGGCCAGCATGTATCCGCCGTTCTTTCCCCGAACGGCGACCACCAGGCCTGCTGCTTTAAGGCTTGAGAGTAGTGTTTCCAGGTATTTGAGGGAGATCGACTGCTCTTCGGCAATCTCGTTGGCCCGCAGGTTGCGGACCTGGTATCTCGCGGCCAGGGCTAGCATGGCCCGAGTGGCATACCGTCCTTTGGTGGAGATTTTCATGGTGATATGTCTTTATTCCTACTGCGTCTATCGTCCCTATAGGAATAATAGGAATATAGAGTCGGGCCAGAGATCTGTCAAGGATTTATTTCGGGATTTACTGAAATGCTGGCTAGAAGTGCGTAAAGCCGGCAGGATCGGTCTCGGCCCACTCCCCGTCGCGTTTGATCCGGATGGCGGGGCCGGCGGTGATTTCGCCGATGGTGAGCAGTTCGGTTCCCAGCTCGTCCCGGCAGGCCGAGCGGGCCACTGCCTCGAGGTCCGGCGCCACAGAGAAGAGCAGCACGTAATCCTCGCCACCCCGCAGCGCCCACTCCAGCGGGTCGGTGCCGGCGGCGGCAGCCGCCCGGCGGAGCGCACCGGAAAGCGGCAGCAGGCTGCCGTCGATGTCCGCCCCCACCCCGCTCTCCCGGCAGATGTGGCCCAGGTCCTGCAGCAGGCCGTCGCTGACGTCGATCATTGCCCGGGCCATCCCTTCCCGGGCCAGCAGCCGGCCCAGCGCCACCTGGGGCCGCGGTTCGAGGTGCGCCCGCAGAAGTTGCTCACGATCCGCGGACCCGAGTTCGCCAACGGTGCCGTCCAGCAGATGGAGGCCGGCGGCGCTCTCCCCCACCGGGCCGCCGAGCAGCACCAGGTCACCCGGCCGGGCACCGCCCCGGGTCACCACCTGGCCGGCCGGGGCCTGACCGAGGAGGGTGAGGCTGAAGACCAGGTCCCGGCGGGTGCGGATGGTGTCACCGCCCAGCAAATCAGTACGGTACTCCGCGGCGCAGGCCAGCAGGCCGTCGCGGAACTGGAGGAGGAATTTTTCCTGAAGGTCGGGGGTCAGACCGAGGGCCAGGAAGGCCGCCGCCGGCTCGCCGCCCATGGCGGCGATGTCCGAGATGTTCACCGCCATGCTCTTCCAGCCCAGCTTCCAGGGCGAAACGCCAGAGCGGATAAAGTGGACGCCCTCGGCCAGCATGTCGGTGGTCACCAGCAGGCTGTTCCCGCCGCCGGTGTCCAGCACCGCGCAGTCGTCCCCGATTCCGGTCCTGACCCAGTCGCGATCCGCGCCGGCCTTTTCCCGGAAGAGGTCGATGATCCCGAATTCACCACGCTGGTCAAGACCGTCGTTCATCCCCTGTCCCCCTGATCAGATCTATACTACCGCGCATGCCCGGCCCGTGCCACACGGTTGACGATCGTTCCGGCAGCGTTCAAAATGCCGGGTGACACATCAGTCCGCATCCGGTATCCACAATAGCGTTTTACACAGGTACGAAATGATCGAGAATATTGTATCGTGGTTCGGTTCGATCGAGCAGTACTGGGCGGGGTTCAGCACCACCGAGAAAATCTGGCTGGGGCTCGGTATTCTGGCCCAGGTGCTGTTTTTCAGCCGGTTCTTTTTCCAGTGGCTGGCCAGCGAGAGAGCGGGAAAAAGCATCGTCCCCGATGTTTTCTGGTGGTTGAGCATCAGCGGCGCATCGCTGCTGCTGGCCTACTCGATCTATCGAGCGGACCCCATCTTCATCCTGGGGCAGTCCTGCGGCGTGCTGATCTACACCCGGAACATCTGGCTGATCCGACGTGAGAAACTGAATTCAGCGGCGTTCTAGAAGCGCCCGGCGGCCACCGACACGCCGTAACGCCAGTCAGCCGGCATGGCCTGCAGGGTGAACCACTGGCTCACCGCCGCACCGCTGTAGCGGAACACCGCCACCGCCGAATCAGCGCCCGGGTCCGGCCCGGCCCCCACCACCAGTTCCGCGCGCCCGTCACCGTCCAGGTCGGTGCCGGCATCGATCTGCGCCCCGTGGCTGTAGTCGGCCGGTGGCAGGGCAAAGAAACTGCAGCCGGTCAGCGGCGCCACGGTCTCGCCATCGTAGTTCCAGCCGCGGATGTGCGGGCCGAAGAGGGATGACGGCCCGGGAGCGGTGACCAGCTCGTCGATGCCGTCCCCGTCCAGG
Organism: uncultured bacterium; assembly: GCA_965531145.1. Classification (GTDB taxonomy): domain Bacteria; phylum Acidobacteriota; class JAQAZP01; order JAQAZP01; family JAQAZP01; genus JAQAZP01. Next base: position 8,007 of record CBESOE010000142.1, read on the forward strand.
TCGCCGCAGGACACCCGCACTCCGTAACGCGGCGTGCCATAGGCGAAGAAACTCACCGCGGGGATTGCCGCCGCCATGCCGCCGTCAACGTTCCAGCCCCGGACGTGGGGGCCGAAGACCTCCCCCGGCCCGGCGCCGGTGACGATCTCGTGGAAGCCGTCGCCGTCGATGTCCCCGCAGGCCACGTTGACCCCCCACTTCAGCGAGCCGTAGGCAAAGTAGTTCACCCCGGGAATGGATGTTGTACCGGGGGGTGATCCGCTGACGTCGAACGCCCGGACGTGGGGGCCGAACACCGCCCCCGGGCCGGCGCCGGTGATGATCTCGTCCTTCCCGTCACCGTCGATGTCGCCGGCCACGACATTGACCCCATACTTCAGCGTGCCGTAGGCGAAGAAGTTGACCCCGGGGAAGGGCGTGCCGTCCGGGGTGAAGGCGCGGACGTGGGGGCCATAGATGTCGCCGGGACCAGCGCCGGTGAGGATCTCGTCGAATCCGTCGCCATCCAGGTCACCGGCCTGGACGTTGACCCCGAAACGGTCAGCGCCGTAGGCAGAGAACTCCAGGTCGTGGACCGCGTCCTGCTGCAGGGGGAAACGGCGGACCAGCGGCGGGTTTGACAACGCCGGGCCGGGTCCGGCCAGCAGGCTGCCGTTGCCGTAATGACTCCCCAGGTCGGCGATGCCGGCATCGCTGAAGGCGTCGGTGCGGGTGCTCCCGGAAGCCCCAACCGCCACCGGGTCACCGGCGTCCACACAGGGGCTGTCCACCGCCTGGCCGGCGGCCACCTGGCTGAGGTAGAAAGATCCTCCGGGCCCGCTGACAAAGACCGGGTCGGCATCGATCATCCCCTCACCCCAGTTGAGGGTGCAACCGGTTTCCACTTCCAGCGACCCGATGCCGCCGTCCACGTCCGAGAAATCGATATCCAGCGAGAGGCCGAGGTCGTCGTAGTCGAGATACAGCTCCTTGCCGTCGGGGGCCGTGTTGTCCCAGAAAATCGTGTGGACCACACTGAGCGCCGTGCCATCCGTGCAATAGACCGCGCCGCCGTAATCCGCGCTGTTGGCAGTGAAGGTGTTGCCATCCAGCGTCAGGGCACCGGCCGCGTGAATCAGCAGTCCCCCGCCCCGGGTGCCCTGATTACCGGAAATCGCGTTGCCGGTGACCAGGCCGCTGTCGTGGAACTCCACCTTCACCCCGCCGCCGGAATGGGCGGTGTTTCCGGTGATGCGGCAGCCGGTCAGCCGCAGTTCGCCCCCCGCCGTATAGAGGCCGCCACCCTCAAAGGCATCGTTGCCTTCGAAGAGATTCCGCTGGATGTCGGCTCGATTGTCGGAGTTCGAGGGATTGATCAGGTAGAGGCCGCCGCCGAACGAGCCAGCTACGTTACCGATGAACTCATTGTCCCGCAGAATTGCTTGCGAGTTCGCACTGTAGATGCCTCCTCCTCGCACGTCGGCAACATTGCCCGTGCAGTTGTTACCGCTGATCAGCACCGCCCCGGAGTTTTCACAGCTGATGGCCCCACCGTACTGGGCCACGTTGTCCTTGAAGAAATTGTTGGCGATGGACGGTTCCGAGCTGCCCGAATCAGTGGTGCAGAGGATCCCGCCGCCGAAATTCGCTGTCTGGTTCTCCGTGAACGAGTTGTGGCTGATCACCGGCGACGAGTTGGAGAGAGAAATCCCGGCGCCACCGCCTGCAGCGTTAAACGTGGTCTCATTCTGGTTGAAGAGGCAGCCGGTGATGGAGGGGGAGGCGGAGACACATTGAATGCCGCCACCGTAATAGACCGTGACATTGGCGGTGAACGCGCAGTCGCTGACCCGGGGATCGGCCTGGCGGATGAAAAGGCCGGCCCCGTTGTCCGCCACGTTCCCCTCGATCACGCAGCCGGAGATGTCCGGTGCGGCGCCTTCGCAGCAGATCCCGCCGCCGATGTCGGCACCGTTATACACCACCCGGCAGTTGGTGATGGTTGGTGATGTCTGGTTGCAGTAGATACCGCCGCCAAAGGTGCGCAGTTCGGTTGTGTCGAAGAACCCGGCCCCGTTGGTCAGGGTGAATCCCTGCAGAACAGACGCCGGGCCTTCTCCACTGGCAAAGACCACCGCGGCTCCCTGAAAATCGGCGTCGAGGATGGTGGTCGCCGGCCCCTGCAGGCTGCTCACCGTGATTCTCTTGCCGAGGAAATCAATGTTTTCGACGTATGTTCCCGGCCTGACCCGGATGACATCATCCTGGCCGGCAGCCAGGATGGCCCCCTGAATGGTGGCGTAGTTGTCCGGGACATAGATGGTGGCCGCGCTTAGCGGAGCCGTGAGGAAAAGAAGCGGAAGAATGAGTCCGGAAAGAAGCCGTTTTGACGTAACCATGGGAACCCCCATCGCCCGCCAGCCCAACGGACGAAAAAACAGACTGGAGACAATTGTCCCTCAGCGGTGATCCTTATTGGTAGTGGGGGTTATTCTTATGATTTATAAGGATCTTATCTTTACACGATCACAAAACAGTGTCAACCGAGACCTGCCGGAACTCAACTCGGCCGGAGAACAGCAAAGGTCTGGGAATGGACCATCCGCACCAGCTTGATGATCCGTTCCACCTCGATACCGGCTTCCCCGGCCTCTTCCATAAACTGGTTGATGCTGTGGAAGGTGATCTCCTTGGTCTTCGGCCTCACCTTCTTAACCAAACGCTGGGCGTGGTGGAAAGTTCCGCTGCGGTAGAAGGTGAGGATCACCCGCCGCCGGGTGACCCGATTCAACTCCCGCAGGGCGGCCACCCGCCACTCCCGCTGGTGGAGATGCTGGAGGAGGCGAACCATGAGTGAGAGGTCGACGCTTTTGTCAGCCAGGGGCAACCAGCCGATGTTGGCGCCCGCCAGGTGGATCTTGCCGGCCAGTTCGGGGTCCAGATCCTGCTGTCTCTCCGCCGCTTTGACCAGCATGCGGGGGCTGAGGTCGAAGGAGAGCAGGCGGTCGGTATGGGGCAGGAGCAGCGGGGTGAACCGCCCGTAGCCAACGGGGATGTCGAGGATC
>CBESOE010000143.1:0-11035 GCA_965531145.1 uncultured bacterium
ATCTGCGCATCGGGCTCCTGGTGGTAAAGCCGGACCGCCGATGCAAAAAAGGTGGCCCACCCCTCGGAGAAGGCAAGATGGCGGTCCTGGTTCATGTCGGTGACAAAGTGCGCCCCGCCCGGGTTCTGGCAGAGGGCGAAGGCGCTCTGAACATAGTGGCCGGCCTCGTGGAGGATCACCGAGTCGTCGTACCCCGCGTTGTCGGCCAGGATCACCTGCCGGTACACGTCGTCATACCAGCTGGAGTATTCACCGGCCCCGTCCCGCCAGAAGAGGGTCAGGCTACATGACTGGCCCGGATAGCTGCCGGAAACGTAGAAGAGATAGTCCAGCGACTTGATGGCAGCGTCGAAGATATTGAACGCCTCCCCCACTCCGCCGGCGGCAGCGGTGTAAGTGCCACAGGTCATGTCGGTCCAGGGATCGTGATCGGGCACCGGCGGCCCGGCCACCGCGTAGACCGACTGCTCCCCGGAATCGTTCTTCACCTGCAGGTTGAGCATGGGGTGGGCCGCGGTGTCGGTGAGGCACCGGACGTAGATGGTCCGCGGCACGGTGAGCGCCACCTCCACCTGGAATGTTCCGTTGTTGTCGGTCCGGCCGTTCCCGATCACCGTCTGGGTCAACAGGTCCACCACCTCCACGTCAGCGCGACGGATGGGGTGGAAAGTCGATTCGCCGGTGAAACCATCCAGATCAAACGGCCGGTCTTCGTAGAGAAACGTACCACTGGCGGTGAAGTCCGCAACCGCCGGCGCAGTGGCCGCCGCGGCCAGCAGAAAAGCGACCAGCAGCAGGTAACGGATGGTGGAGCCGGTTCATGGCGCCACCTCCTGCCCGGCGCAGGGGAATTCCCTCACCTGACGCCCCCCGTCCGGGGAAAGGAGCAGCCGGCCCGGGTCACGCCCCCTGGCAGGCCGGCCATCGGCGCCCAGGTCGAATCTCGCTCCTCGCCGGAACACCAGTCCCTCGGGAGTCACGGCGGTCACCCGCACCTGGAGTTTTGCCGCCCCCCTGCTGGAGACCCGCATCGTCAACCGGGCCTCTTCACCCCGACGGAGGGTTCCTTGATAGATGCCCGGCCCGGAGAGGATGAACGCATTTTCGGGCAGCAGCAGATCCAGGCGCACCGATGAAAGGTCGGTTCTGGCGCTGAGCACCAGGGTGAGAGAGGTTCCGGGGAGGGACGGATCAGCAGCAGCCGGGTGCCAGGCGATATCCAGCGGGAGCCGGGGCTCGCAAACCGCGGCACGGTTCACCCCGGCGGGCGCCGGAACCGTCGGCCCGGGGAACAGTGTCAGGGCGAGACCAACGGGCCGCATACTGCGTCGTCGTCAGGCCATGCTTATCCATAGCATTGGATATAGAGCAAATCATGTACCAGAATGGGAGTCAATACATAAAAAAAAGACCCGGGATTCGCCAAAAGCGACGCCCGGATCTCTATGAAAGCAATCAAGTTGTCGGGTCATCCGATTGCCGGGAAAATCATGAAACTATTTCCCGATCGGCAAACCGACATACTACCCAGAAAGGTGCTACTTTTCTTCCCATTCTGGGTGGTTCACCCACCCTCGGGTGAACTAGTTGATTTTGGCGAAAACCACCACCAGCACATACAGGGCCAGCGACTCGATGAGCGCCAGACCGATGATCATGGTGATCCTGATGGCGCCGGCAGCACCGGGATTGCGGGCGATGCCTTCGCACGCCGCGGCGATGGCTTTACCCTGGGCCAGACCACAGAAAGAAGCAGCGATGGCCATGGACAAACCGGCAGAGAGCCAGAGCCAGTGACCGGTGTCAGCAACGGCGCCTTCGACCGCGTGTTCCTGGGCCATGACCGGAACAGCGGTAAAACCAGCCACGAGACAAAGCGCTAAGACGATCCACACTTTCTTCAGCATCCCCATCCTCCTTGTTACACTTTTCACAAAGCCGAAACCCTATCTCAATATGGAGTGCGTTGCGATCGCGGATCAGTGATCCTCGACTTCGATGGCACCGCCCACGTAAACAGCCGAAAGCAGCATGAAAATGAAAGCCTGCAGCACGATGGCGAAAAGACCGATCACCATCACCGGAATGGGAACCAGCGCGGGAACCAGATTCATGAAAACGCCACTCACCTGGTGCTCACCGAACATGTTGCCGAAGAGGCGGACGGAGAGGCTCAGCGGGCGGGCACAGTGGCTGATGAGCTCGATGGGGAACATCAGCACGGCCAGCCACCAGATCGGGCCGCAGAAGTGCTTGAGGTAATTGCCAACGCCCTGGGTCTTTACCCCGTGATAGTTGTAGTAGCCAAAGGAGATCAGCGCCAGGGGCACGGTGACCCAGAGGCTTGAGGTGGCCAGGCCCAGACCGGGAACCATTCCGGAGAAGTTCATGACAAAGATGAAGATGCCGAAGGTGCCCAGCAGCACCAGGTGCTGGTCCGCCTTGGGGCCGATGATGTCCCCGAGCAGGGAGCGGATGCCCTCCACCACCAGTTCGAGGATCTGCTGGAACCCGCCTGGTTTGTATACCTTGAACCGACGGCGAATCAGCGGCAGGGCGATGGCGGCCACCAGGACGAGGAAGAGGACCATCACCACGTGGTCGGGGAGGAAGCGGTTGAGCACCGCGTCCGAAACACCCACCATTTTCAGCAGCCAGTGGAAGAAAACCGTGACGAGGGATGGCTCGTGCATTCTCTTTTGTACCTCAGAGCCCCGGGACCGTCAGGACCTGCTGCCACCGAAGGAGGCCAGCACCGACCTGAACGCCTCCCACATGATGGACACTACAAAGATGAAAAGACCTGCAAGGACAGCCTTCAGGTCCACGATACGGTTGGCGACTATAGCATAGATAATCAGGCCGAGCAAGATATAGCGCAGGACGAATTTGGCCACCGCCAAGGCCCTCTTTCCACGTGACATGGGGCCGCCCATGGCCGCGTCCAGACCGGCCTCGATCCAGCGGAAATTCACCACGGCGCAGGCCCCGCCGGCCAGCACTCCGAGGGTGACGCCGAGAGAACGGAACCAGAGGCTGCCCAGCGCCGCCAGGACAAGAAAAATCAAGGCGTTACGCTTGATCCGGAACAGCATCCGCAGCCCTTCCGAATCCCCCTGTGCCGATTCGGTCTGATTGGACATCCGATCGCCTCAGTTCTCCATCCGGGAGGCCACGCGGAAAAGGTTGATGAATGCGGCTGCCGCACCGGCGATGCAGAGGATCACCGCCAGCCACGGTGCCGTGCCCAACCAGCGGTCGAGAAAGTAGCCCATCCCGTAACCCACGGCGATGGCCGCGGGAAAGACCAGCCCCACGTTGAGCAACTCCCCGGTGAGGCGGTAGATCCGCCGCCGTTTGTCCCGGTTGCCGTCATTCATCCCGCTACCCCTCCCCTGCCCGCCGGCGGAACAGGGCCAGGCCGAAAAACAGTCCCAGCGTGACGGCCGTGGCCAGGGAGAGCAGCAGGCCGGCCCGCCACGAACCGGGGCGGTAGGTAAAGGTCACCACCTGGTCCCCGGGCCCCACCCGAACGGCACGGTGCAGGCCGTTGGCTCGCAGAATCGGGCGCCGCTCCCCGTCCACCTCGGCCTCCCAGCCGGGGAACCAGCTGTCGGCCAGCACCAGCCAGGCCGGTTGCGGGGAATCGAGCTCCACGGTCACGGTGGCCGGTGAATCGAGGACGATGCCGCAGCGGCCCGGGGTCACGTCACCTTCCGCAACGGTTGGAATGGAGGGGGGCCGCTCGTCCGTGTCCCCGGACAGCACCACCTGGTGCTGCGGGTCGAAACCGGCAGCAAACACCTGGTCGAACTCTTCCCCTTGGTTCACCGGCAGGCCGGAGGCCACCAGCCGCACTCGCGGCAGGGCCCCATGGTTACGATTCACTCGCATGGAGATGGTGCTGAAATCGTTGGTGCGGTGGATCGGCAGCAGGCCGGGCACCCCCGGGTCGTCGAACCCGAGAACGTAGTCCACAGCACAGAGATTCCACATCAGACTCCGCTCCTGGACTCCGCCGCTGTACATTCGTCTTGCCGCCTCGGCGGTGGAACGGGGGCTGAGCAGGTCGGTGGTCACCCCCAGGTCGTAGCCAACCCCCAGCAACAACCCTGATGGCGGCGAGAGCAGCGACCGGTCCCAGAGACAGATCCATTCCTTTTCCTCCGCCGGCGGATCGATGCGGAACCCCTTTGGTTTGTCTTCACGATAGATCCGGATCAGACCGCTGCGCCCGGCATCGGCCCGGATCGCCTCCGCCGCCGGGGGGACGGAACTGAAGAACGTTCGGTCGGTGCGGAAATTCACGCCGGCCCCGAAGATACAGAGATCGGCCGCCAGCAGGGCCAGGACGAACCCGGCAAAGAGAGGCCGCCGCAACCGGCCGTTGAGAACGGCCCAGGTCAGCGCCGCGGAACCGAGGAGAAAGACCTGGGCCAGCAACCCGCGCCCCAGCAGGCCGGACAGTGCCTCCCGGAGCACCGGGCCGGCCGGATCGATCTCGGCGGCCCTGGCGATGAGGCCCACGGCCCAGTCGCCACGCAGGGTAGTGAGCGCCAGCACCAGCGCCGCCACGCCAGACCAGGCCATGGCCGCCACACAGAGCCGGGAAAAGACGCGGTCCCTGGCGGGGCTGGATGAGTCACCGGCGGCCAGGCGACCAAAGGCCTTGCCCGCCAGCAGGGCCAGGGCCAGGGTCACCATGATCAGGAAACGGCTGGGGAACCGCATCCCGCCGGCCACCGGCAGGGCGTAGACCAAACGGTAGAGCGGGGTGTGGCCGCCCAGGGAGAGCACCAGGCCGGCGACGAGAAACAGTCCGAAGAGAACGACATCCCGGTCGCGGCGCAAACGGAGGAGAGCCGCGGCGGCAAAGAGCAGCACCGCCTGCCCGGCATAGACGCTGAGGATCAGGGGAAAGCCGTCATCGAACAGCCGGTGCCCCCAGAGGGCGCCGGCCACCGTGCTGTTCACGTCGCCGAAAAACGCCGGCAGGTGCAGCTCGGCCAAACGGAGCGGGTGGGTGGACCAGAAGGTGGCCCCGCGATAGGTGAACCCCCAGCCGCGCACCGTCTGCTGCAGCAGCTCGCGGAACGGGAGCAGCTGCAGGCCGCAGAGGCCGGCGGCGGCCACTGACAACCCGGCCACCGAGGCCAGCTCGCGCCAGCGGGGACGCCGGGGGACGGCACTTTCGGACCGGCGGAAGATCAGCAGGGCCAGCAGCAGCACCGTGGCCAGAACCATGCCGGGATCGCCACCCAGCAACTGGACCGCCAAAGAGAGCAGGCAGCCGGCCCCGGCCAGTGGCGACCGGGTTCGCCGCCAGCCGAGAAAGAACCAGGCGGTGAGCGGCAGCCAGGCAGCGGAATTGAGCATGTTCAGCAGATTGCCCAGGGAGAGCATGTACCCGGAGAGGGTGAAGGCCAGGGCGGTGAACAGGGCTCCGGCCTCGCCCCAGCCCAGGCGCCGGGCCAGGAGAAAAGAGGACCAGCCGGCCAGCAGCAACTGAAGGAACACCGTCCAGTTCACCGCACTCACCGGGTCGAGGGCCAGAAAGAGCAGGGTGGACGGGTGAAAGGTGAAGATGTTGAGGTTGGCCAGCAGCGGCTGGCCGCCGGAAAGCCCCGGGTTCCAGAGCGGCAGTTCGCCGGCAAGGATCTGACCGGCCTGAAGCGCCTTGAGCGGCAGGTGATTGTTGTAGATATCCCGGAAATAGAGCGTCCGGTCACCGACGAGAACATCGGCGAAGAGCAGGGCGAGCACCAGCGCGATTAGGAGCAGCGGCAACGCCCCGCGCCAGCCGCCCGGACTGCCGCTCCCCGCACCTGGACTACTGGATGTCTTCAATCGTCCGCAGTTTCCCGTGCACCGACCGGGCGTATCTCTTCGGCTTTTCCAGCCCCAGACGCTCGATGGTTTCCACCCGGTTTGGCCCCATGTTGTAAGCCGCCAGGGCCAGGTCCATGTCCTCGAACCGCTCGAGCAGCTGATTGAGGTAGCACGCCCCCATCTCGATGTTCAGCCCCGGGTCATGGAGCAGGTGCGCCCCTTCCCACTCGATCTTCAGGTCGCGGGCCACGTCCGCGGCAGTGGAAGGCAGCAGCTGCATCAGTCCCACGGCGCCCTTTTCCGAAATGGCGTTCTTGTCAAAGGAACTCTCGGTCTCGATCAACGCGATGATCAGCTCGGGAGAGATCTGGTACCTGTCGCTGACCTTGAGGATCGATTCACTGATCGTCTTCAGCTCCCTGGGGGAGAGATTGACCCGCCGGGTGTCGAAGTAGCCCCGGACCCGGCTGCGGGTCTTGACCAAGTCCAGTTGCTGGTCCAGTTTCTCGTTCCTCAGCTTCAAACCATCGATAATTGTGTTCAGTTCGGCGATGCTCCGGGTGTCCTGGTCGCGGACCACATTGAAGTGAATCCCGTAGAAGACCAGCAGGGCCAGCAGCAGCACCGGCAGTATTCTTCTCATGACGTTAGTACCTCCTTACCCCGCGTGGTCATTCATCGTCCGCTCGGGATGGCTGGTGGTACGTGTTCAGCAATCCGGGACGATATATTCAGACGACGCTCGGGTCACGTCAGGAAAATCGTTGCATGAAAGTAACGGGAAAGTCAAGCGCCGATTCATCGGGTCCGATCGCGGGGAACCCAGACAGGGCAAGACTTCGCGGCGGTTCCGAGGGGGCCGTAATTAGTGAAGAGGAGGGATGATCACCAGTTGGTCACCAAAATCGATTCCCCATTTCTCAATCGATCCGGCATTCAGTTCCAGTACCGCAGAAGCCTTGCGCAGGGGCATGTAACTGGGGCAGGGCTCCTCGGCGCAAGGAGGCACGCTCCGCTCGAAGTGAACCACGCGTCCCGACTTGTCCACCCAGAGAAGGTCAAGGGGGAAACGAACATTCTTCATCCAGATTGAGCGGAAGTCGGAGCTGGAAAAGACGAGCAGCATACCCTGTCCTTCGGGGAGCTGGTCCCGGAACATCAGGCCTCGGGCCCGCTGGCTGGTGGAGACCGCCAGTTCCACGATGATCTCTTCTCCCCCGGGGAGGATGACCAGGCCCGTCGCCATCGGTTCTCCTTTGCCTGCCGCCACGGCCTCCGCCGCGGGCGCGGCTGCCGTCCAGAACCCGGCCAGCGCCAGGCCCAGGCACAGAAAGCCAAGCAGTGCCCGTCCGGGCCGTTGCCGTTTCCATTGTCCAGCCATGGTGTCCTTCCCCGGGTCCACCCCGTCTTCCTGTTCCGGCGGCAGGATATCGCCGGAATCGCCCTTTGGCAACCTTCCGCCCGGCCGGCGCCGCCCGTCGCACCAATAAAGATTATTATACCTTTTGCCGCCGGGGGGCCGGTGTTATAATCCGTTCCCTCATTAGAACGATGGCTGGCTTCCGTCACCCGGAATAACACATGTACACGGCCTCAGAGCCTAGCGGAGGGGATCTTTCCATGGGTATTAAAATCGGCATCAACGGCTTTGGTCGGATCGGCAGGAACTTCCTGCGCTGTTCCATGGCGGACAGCGATCTGGAGATCGTGGCGGTCAACGACATCACCGACGCCGCCACACTGGCCCACTTGCTGAAGTACGACTCGGTCCACGGCACCCTCAGGGAAGACGTGACCGTTGACGGGGACTCGATTCACGTGGCCGGCCGCACGATAAAAGTGCTGGCCGAACGCAACCCGGCCGACCTGCCCTGGGGCGACCTGGGCGTGGATATCGTGGTGGAGTCCACCGGGCTGTTCCGCGACCACGACAGCGCGTCCAGGCACATCGCCGCCGGCGCCAAGAAGGTCGTCATCTCGGCCCCGGCCGTGGAGCCCGACGGCACCTTTGTCATGGGCGTGAACAACAGCGACTACGACCCGGACAAGCACCACATCATCTCCAATGCCTCCTGCACCACCAACTGCCTGGCCCCCGTGGCCAAAGTGCTCAACGACACCTTCGGCATCGAGCAGGGCATCATGACCACCATCCACTCCTACACCAACGGCCAGCGGATCCTCGACCTGCCGCACAAGGACCTCCGTCGGGCCCGGGCGGCCGCGCTCTCCATGATCCCCACCACCACCGGCGCCGCCAAGGCGGTGGCCCTGGTGCTGCCGGAGCTGAAGGGCAAGCTGGACGGCTTCGCCATCCGCGTTCCCACTCCCAACGTCTCGGTGGTGGACCTGGTGGCCAACCTCGGGCGTGACACCACGGTGGACGAGGTCAATGCCGCCATGAAGACCGCCGCCAACGGCGACCTGAAAGGCATCCTGCGCTACAGCGAGGAGCCGCTGGTCTCCATCGACTTCAACGGGATGGACGAGTCATCGGCGCTGGACGCCGGCTTCACCCGGATGATGGGCCCGCGGATGGTCAAGGTGCTCGCCTGGTATGACAACGAGTGGGGCTATTCCTCCCGGATTCGCGACCTGATCAAATACATCGGTTGAACCGGTGGAAAGTGACAGAACCATGTTGAAGAAGTTGAGCGTCGACCAGCTGCAGGTTGACGGCAGGAAGGTCTTCCTCAGGGTCGACTTCAATGTCCCCCTGAACGACCAGCAGCAGGTGACCGACAACACCAGGCTCGCCGCTGCGCTGCCCACCATCCGCTGTCTGCTGGACGGCGGCGCGCGGCTGGCTCTCGCCTCGCACCTCGGCCGACCCAAGGGCAAGCGCGTTCCCGAGCTGAGCCTCCGGCCGGTGGCCACCCGCCTGGCCGAGCTGCTGGGCCGGGACGTGGTGTTCGTAGAGGACTGCATCGGCGCACCGGTGGCGGAAGCCATGGAATCCCTGGCCCCCGGGTCGGTGGTGCTGCTGGAGAACCTCCGCTACCACGAGGGGGAGACGAAGAACGATCCAGAGTTCTCGGCGGCCCTGGCTTCGGGGTTCGATGAGTATGTCAACGACGCCTTCGGCACCGCCCACCGGGCTCACGCCTCCAACGTGGGGATCACCAGTCACTTCCAGAGGGCGGCCTGCGGCTTCCTGATGAAGAAGGAGATCGATTACCTGGGCAACGCGGTGGTCAACCCCAAGCGGCCCTTCGTGGCGCTGCTGGGCGGAGCCAAGGTCTCGGACAAGATCCCGGTGGTGGAGAACCTGATTTCGAAGCTCGATACGCTGCTCATCGGCGGCGGCATGGCCTACACTTTCCTCAAGGCCCAGGGCCATGAGATCGGCCTTTCGCTTCTGGACAGCGAGCACCTGGACCTCTCACGCAACCTGCTCCAGCGGGCCAAGGAGGCGGGGGTCAAGGTCTTCCTGCCGGTGGACCACGTGGCAGCGGAGAGTCTGCAGGCGGCCTCCGGAGCCACCAGCGTCGATGGTGTTGATATCTCCGAAGACCTGGTGGGCCTCGACATCGGTCCGGCCACGGTGAAGCAGTTCACCGACCAGCTGGCCGGGGCAGGCACCATCGTCTGGAACGGGCCCATGGGTGTGTTCGAGAAGGACGCCTTTGCCCAGGGGACCCTGGCCGTGGGCCGGGCGGTGGCCGCATCGGACGCCGTCTCCATCGTCGGCGGAGGTGATTCCGTGGCCGCGGTGGCCAAGGCCGGTGTGACCGGTGAGATCACTCACATTTCCACCGGCGGCGGGGCGTCACTGGAGTATCTCTCGGGCAAGGTGCTTCCCGGAGTGGACGCGCTGACCGACGCCTGAACAGCACGTAAGAGGGAGTAAGAGAGTGCGCAACCCGATTATCGCCGCCAACTGGAAGATGTTCAAAACCGTTGATGAGACCCTGGCCTACATCAACGAGTTCCTTCCGCTGGTCAAGGACACCGAGGGCACCGAAGTGGTGCTCGCCCCCCCCTTTACCGCACTGAAGGCCGCAGCAGCCGCCCTGACCGGCAGCCGGGTGATGCTGGCCGGCCAGAACATGCACTGGGAGGCTGATGGCGCCTACACCGGCGAGATTTCGGCAGCCATGCTGGCCGATGCCGGTTGCAGCTACGTGATCATCGGCCACTCCGAGCGGCGCCAGCTCTTCGGGGAGACCGACGAGACGGTGAATCTGAAGATCAAGGCCGCCATCGGGGCCGGTTTGAAGCCCATCGTCTGCGTCGGGGAAAGCCTCGACGAACGCGAAGCGGGACAGACGCTGAACGTGATTCGGCGCCAGGTCAACGGCGCTTTGACCGGCTTGAAAAAGGAACACCTTGATGGTATGGTGCTCGCTTACGAGCCGATCTGGGCTATAGGGACCGGTTTGACCGCCACGCCTGAACAGGCGGGCGAAGTCCACGGCTGGATTCGTGAAATGCTGGCCTCGTTCAGCCAGAACGGGCTGGGCCAGGAGATCCGAATTCAGTACGGGGGAAGTGTCAAGCCGGATAATATCAACGATCTGATGGCACAGCCAGACATCGACGGTGCACTCGTCGGTGGGGCCAGCCTGAAGCCCGACTCCTTTTCCAAAATCGTCAATTTCCGGTGAGCCGGAGACGGGAGAGGGAGTAGGGATTATTAATGTAACAGGGCCATGCTAGCAATCCTACTGACAATTCTGCACGTTGGCGTGTGTATGTTTCTGATCATGGTGGTGCTGCTGCAGACCGGCAAGAGTGCCGACCTGGCAGGAGCCTTTGGCGGCGGCGGCAGCCAGACTGCCCTGGGCAGCCGGGGTGCAGCCACAATACTCACCAAGCTTACCACCACTTCTGCTGTCCTGTTCATGGTGACTTCGCTCAGCCTGGCCATCGTGGCCACCCGCAAGGCGCCGTCGCTCATGGACTCGGTGGAGCAGACCGAACCGGCCGTCCCGGCCGACCAGTCCGTGCTCCCGCCCGCCGCTGCCGAGGCCACCGACACCTCACCAGCAGTGACCGGTGACACCGAAGGGCAGGACGCTGCGGCGCTTCCGCCGGCGGAAGAGACCGGCGGCGGTGAAGAACCGGCGGCCGGAGCGGAAGAGACAGAGTAACCGCCAATACGCAAAACATCCCGCGTGCCGAAGTGGTGGAACTGGTAGACACGCTGTCTTGAGGGGGCAGTGCTCTAACGGGCGTGGGGGTTCGAGTCCCCCCTTCGGCACCA
>CBESOE010000144.1:0-10810 GCA_965531145.1 uncultured bacterium
AACTTGACTGACCCGCTCAGCCGTCCATAATAGGCCGGTCATTATTTATCGCTGGTCAACAAACGTTGGGAGAAGCGCACCATGATCGAGGCCTACGAGAAGCACGTCGAGGAACGGAAATCCCTGGGAGTCCCCCCCCTGCCGCTTAGCGCCGAGCAGACCGCCGATGTCTGTCAGCTGCTGGCCGCCCCTCCCGCGGGCCGGGAGGATCTGCTGCTGGACCTGCTGGCCCAGCGGGTGCCCCCCGGTGTCGACCCGGCGGCCCAGGTCAAGGCGGAGTTTCTCGGCCAGCTGGCCCGCGGCGAGAAAACGTCGCCGCTGGTGACCCCCGACAAAGCGGTACGCCTGCTGGGGACCATGCTCGGCGGGTATAACGTTCCCGAGCTGATCGGCCTCCTCGACCACGATACCCTGGGCGACACAGCTGCCGCCGCTCTGAGCGGCACGCTCTTTGTCTTCGACGCTTTTGACGAGGTGCTGGCGCTGTCCGGGAAGGGGAGTGCGCGGGCCCGCGGCGTCATCGAATCCTGGGCCCGGGCTGACTGGTTCATCAATCGCCCCGCCGTGCCCGACGAGATCAGGGCGGTGGCCTTCAAGGTGGATGGCGAGACCAACACCGACGATTTCTCCCCGGCCAAGTACGCACCCACCCGGCCCGACATCCCGCTCCACGCCATGGCCATGGGTGAGACCCGCTTTCCCGGCGGTATCGACGAGATCGCCAAACTCCGCGCCGGCGATCTGCCAGTGGCCTTTGTGGGCGACGTGCTGGGCACCGGCTCCTCCCGCAAATCGGCCTGCAACTCGGTGATCTGGCACATCGGCCGGGACATCCCCCACGTGCCGAACAAGTGCACCGGCGGTCTGATCATCGGCGGCGTCATCGCCCCGATCTTCTTCAACACCGCCGAGGACTCGGGCGCATTGCCCCTGCAGGCTGACGTCACCGGCCTGTCCACCGGCCAGGTCATCGTGGCCCGGCCCGCCGAGGGCACGCTGTCCAGCGAAAGCGGCGAACTGATCAGCCGCTTCGACATCCGTCCCGATACCCTGCTGGATGAATACCGCGCCGGCGGCCGGGTGCCGCTGATCATCGGCCGCCAGCTCACCGAGAAGGCCCGCCAGGCCCTGGGCATGGGCCCCGCAGACATGTTCGCCAACGCCACCGAAGTGAAAAAGGAGGGCGTGGGCTACACCCTGGCCCAGAAGATGGTGGGCAAGGCCTGCGGCACCGAGGGCTTCCACCCCGGGTCGGCCTGCCTGCCGAAGATGACCACCGTGGGCAGCCAGGACACCACCGGGCCCATGACCGCCGACGAGATCAAGGAGCTGGCCTGCCTCAGGTTCCAGTCCGACCTCTTCATGCAGTCCTTTTGTCACACCGCGGCCTACCCCCGGGACATCGACAAGAAAATGCACCAGAACCTGCCCGGCTTCATCCAGGAGCGGGGCGGCCTCTCCCTCGAGCCGGGCGACGGCGTGATCCACTCCTGGATCAACCGCATGATTCTCCCCGACACGGTGGGCACCGGCGGCGACAGCCACACCCGCTTCCCCATGGGGGTATCCTTCCCGGCCGGCTCGGGCCTGGTGGCCTTTGCCGGCGCCTTGGGCTTCATGCCGCTGGAGATGCCCGAGTCGGTGCTGGTCAAGCTCACCGGTGAACTTGGTCGCGGGATCGCCCTGCGCGACGTGGTCAATGCCATCCCCTGGTTCGCCATCCAGCAGGGCCTGCTCACGGTGGAGAAAAAGAACAAGAAGAACGTCTTCAACGGCCGGGTGATCGAGATCGAGGGGATGCCGAACCTCTCGGTGGAGCAGGCCTTCGAGCTCACCGACGCCACCGCCGAACGGTCGGCCGCGGCCGGCACCATCGCCCTGGACCGCGCCCCGGTGGAGCAGTTCCTGCGCAGCAACGCGGCTCTTCTCGAGACGCTGATCGCCGATAACTATAAGGACCGCGAGGCCATCCAGCGCCGGGTGGATGCCATGAAGGCCTGGCTGGCCGACCCGCAGTTGCTGGTCCGCGACGACAATGCCGAATACGCCGCCACCATCGACATCGACCTGGCCGCCATCACCGAGCCCATCGTCGCCTGCCCCAACGACCCGGACGACGTGAAGCTGCTCTCCGAGATCGCCGGCGCGCCCATCGACGAGGTCTTCATCGGCTCCTGCATGACCAACATCGGCCACTTCCGCGCCGCGGCCCGGATCCTCGGCGGCGGCGAGGCCGCGGTGAAACGCCTCTGGATCACTCCGCCCACCCGCATGGACCGCGACCAGCTGGAGAGCGAGGGCGTGTTCACCGAACTGAAAAAGAGCGGCGCCCGGGTGGAGATCCCCGGCTGCTCCCTCTGCATGGGCAACCAGGCCCGTGTTGAAGACAAGGCGGTGGTCTTCTCCACCTCCACCCGCAACTTCGACAACAGGCTGGGTGACGGCGCCCGGGTCTACCTCGGCAGTGCAGAGCTGGCCGCGGTTTGCGCCCTGCTGGGGCGAATCCCCACACCCGGGGAATACATCAAGATCTACGAGGAAAAGCTCGCCGGCCACGAGGCCGAGATCTACCGCTACCTCGATTTCTCGGCCGGGGGCTGACCCTGACCGGCAGCGGCCGCGGCAGCGCCGGGCTATCCGGCGCTTGACCGCACCCTCCGCTCTCCTCTAGGGTGAACGGGTGGCCAAAACATTCATCGAAAAACTGATCACGGCCCACGCCGACAAGGACGCGGGGGCGGGGGACGAGGTGTGGATCGCGGTCGATCTGCGCACCGCCCGGGACGCCGGTGGCTCCTGCGTGGTGGAGCACTTCAACCGCCAGTATCCCGGCGAGCAGGTGGACGACCCCGCCCGCACCTGCTTCACCTTTGACTGTGCCGGCGCCCGGGGCAACAGCGAGGCCACCGACCAGCAGATCTGCCGCCGCTTTGCCCGGGACCAGGGCATCACCGTCTTCGACGTCAACCGCGGCATCGGCACCCACATCTCCATCGACGAAGGGCTGGTGGTCCCCGGCGACACCGTGGTGGGCACCGACAGCCACCTCAACATCCTCGGCGCCGTGGGTGCGCTGGGCCTGGGCCTCACCCCCGAAGCGGTGGCC
Source organism: uncultured bacterium (assembly GCA_965531145.1). Lineage (GTDB taxonomy): Bacteria > Acidobacteriota > JAQAZP01 > JAQAZP01 > JAQAZP01 > JAQAZP01. The sequence continues at coordinate 3,107 of CBESOE010000144.1, forward strand.
ATGGCCTTCCGCACCGGCAAGACCCGGCTCCGGGTGCCCGAGACCATGGTGGTGCGCCTCCACGGCCGCCCCGGTCCGGCCGCCACGGTCAAGGACATCGCCCTGGAGGTGGTGCGGGTAGTGGGGGCACGCGGCGCTTTCGGCCGGGCCATCGAGTATCAGGGGCCGGTGCTGGAGACCTTCACCCTTGATCAGCGGATCACCCTGGCCAGCCTGACCACCGAGATGGGCGGCATCACCGCCTGGATCCGGCCCGACGAAAGGCTGCTGGCCCTTGCGGCCAAGCTGTCGCCCGACCGTGCGGTGCGGCTCTTCGAGCCGGACCCCGGCGCAACTTACGCCGCCTCGGTTGAGGTGGACCTGGAGGGCATGGGACCAAAGATCGCCCTGCCCGACGGCCCGGACCGGGTGGTGGACGTGGCCGACGTGGCTGGCCGGCCCATCGCCGCGGCCTTCATCGGTTCCTGCACCAACGGCCGGGACTCCGACCTGCAGTTGGCCGCCGCCATGGTGGGTGACCAGAAACTGCACGAGGGCACCATCCTCACCGTGGTGCCGGCCACCGCCGGGGTTTTCGGCCGGCTCTGGACCGACGGCACCCTCCGCGCGCTCTTCGACGCCGGGGCGGTGATCAAGAACCCGGGCTGTGGCGGCTGCGCGCCGGGCCAGGCCGGGATCAGCGGGGCCGACCAGGTGATGGTGAGCACGGCCAACCGCAACTTCAAGGGAGGGCAGGGGGACGGGGAGACCTTTCTCGCCAGCCCGGCCACCGTGGCGGCATCGGCCCTGGCCGGCGAGATCGTTGTGCCCCCGGCCATCAACGGACCACACAGCGGAGAGTGAATCATGGAGCAGCAGCAAGGCGGGACAGGACTGCCGGAGAACGCGTTCAGGGAACTGGCCGAGGGCGAGGTCTACCACCCGGTGGTGCCGGCCGACGCCGATGTGCGGGAGGTGACGCCGTACACTATCATTTACGGCCTGATCATGGCCGTGCTCTTCTCCGCCGCTGCGGCGTATTTGGCACTTAAGGTCGGTCAAGGAATCGAGACGGCGATCCCAATTGCTATCCTCGCCATCGGCTACACCACCCTGGCCAAGCTCCGTTCGCCCCTGCTGCAAAACGTCAATGTCATCGTCATCGGTGCCACCTCGGGCATCGTGGTGGCCGGCGCGGTGTTCACCCTGCCCGCGCTCTATGTGCTGGGCATCGACCACCTGACCAGCCCCTTCCAGCTCTTCGTGGTGCCCTTCTTCGGTTGCGTGCTCGGCGTGCTCTTTCTCATTCCCTTCCGCCGCTACTTCGTCGCCGACATGCATGGCCAGCTGCCCTTCCCCGAGGGCACGGCCACCACCGAGATCCTGATGGCCGGCGAGAGCGGCGGCCGCCAGGCCATCGTGCTGGTCATCGCCGCTCTGATCGGCGGTATCTACGACTTCCTCGCCGTCTCCATGTTCGCCTGGCGCGAGAACTTCAGCACCGCCATGGTGAGTTTCTTCGACCCGCTGACCCACAAGGCCAAGGCGGTCTTCTCCATGAACACCTCGGCCGCCATCATCGGCCTGGGCTACATCATCGGCGTGCGGTACGCCGCCATCATCTTTGCCGGGTCGATGCTCTCCTGGTTCGTGCTGGTGCCGCTGCTGGCCAATATCGGCCTGCCCCCTGGCCCGGATGGCGCCATGGTCTCCGCCGCCGGCCTGGAGGCCGAGGACATCTTCTTCGACCACGTCCGCTTCATCGGCATCGGCGGCATCTTCGCCGCCGGCCTGATCGGCATCCTCAAGCTCACCCCGGTGATCTGGAGCGCTCTGACCTCGGGCATGGCCGACATCTTCCGCAGCCGCAGCAAGGGCGCCGCGCCATCCGCACTGCGCACCGATCTGGACATCAAAATGTCCACCGTGCTTGGCCTGCTGGCCCTCACCGTTACGCTGCTCTGGCTCTACTTCCGCTTCTCGGTGCTCGACGGCCTGCCCAACGCCACCTATGTCAGCCTCATCGCCCTGGTGATCACCCTGGTGGTCTCCTTTCTCTTTGCCAGTGTCTCGGCCCGGGCGGTGGCCATGATCGGTGTGACCCCCATCTCCGGGATGACCCTGATGACCCTCGTCGTCACCTGCATTGTGCTGATCAAGGCCGGCGTGGGCGGAGAAGCCGGCATGCTGGCCGTCCTGCTGGTGGGCGGGGTGGTCTGCACCTCCCTCTCCATGACTGCCACCCTGGTCACCGAGTTCAAGATCGGCTACTGGCTGGGGGCCACGCCCCGCACCATCCAGTGGGGCAACATTCTCGGCTGCGCCGTCTCCGGCGTGGCGGTTTCATTCGCCATCATCCTGCTGGCCCACACCTACGGTTTTTCCCCCAGCCCACTGCACCCTAACCCCATGCCCGCACCCCAGCCCAACGCCATGGCCGCGGTGATCGAAAGCCTGATGGTCAGCGAGTCGGCGCCCTGGATGCTCTACGGCGTGGGGGCGGTGATCGCGGTGATCGTGGAGATGCTGGGCATCTCCGGCCTGGCCTTTGCCCTGGGGATGTACTTGCCCATCGAGCTTAACTCGCCGATCCTGCTCGGTGCCCTGGTGGCCCACTTTGTCCGGAAGAGCGGGGGGGATGACGAGGAGGTGGGCCGCAAACGAAACGAGCGAGGAACCTTGATCGCCTCGGGCTTTATCGCCGGCGGCGCGCTGATGGGGGTGGTGGGCGCGGTCTTCGTCTACCTCGACAGTGAGTTCGGCTTCACGCTGATCCCCAACCTGGCCAACACCGGCGCCTTTGGCAACTGGCTGGGCCTGGTGCTGGTGCTGCTGCTCTGCGGCTACATCTACTGGGATGCCTGCCGTGGCGCCAAACGCACCGGGGGCTGAAGCCATGTCTGCCGGTGAGCTGGCCACAGCCCGGGTGCTGATCACCGACTGCCAGACCACCGGCTCCACCCCGGAGAGCGGCCATCTGCTGGAAGCGGCCTGGGCCATCGCCCGGGCGAGTGACTCGCCCGACGAGGTGGATGTCCTCTGGTTCCTGGCCCGGCTGCCCGATGGAGAGGTGATCCCCAACCGTATCTCACGCCTCACCGGCGTCACCATGGAGATGATGCTGGAGGCCCGGCCGTCAGATGCCATATGGAAAGAACTGAAGGCAGCCGTTGGGAAATCGCGCTGCCTGGCCCACTTCGCCAGTTTCGAGGAGCGTTTCTACCGTCACCTCCACGAATCCACTGATTCCAGCAGGGCTTTTCCCCTCAACTTCATCTGCACCCACCGCATCGCCACCCGCCTGCTGCCCGACCTTCCCCGGCGGGGGATGAGGGCACTGGCGGGATACTTCGGCCATCCTCTACCTGAGATGAAGCGGGCCGAAGAGCACGTGCGGGCCACGCTCTTCATCTGGTCAAAGCTGGTGGAACTGCTCGGGGAAGAGGGTGTGACCACCTTCGACCAGCTGGATGAGTTTCTATCTAAAAAGAAGCCGCCCCGCGGCAAACATTGGGTTGTGCCCATGGATCGGGACGAACGGTTGGCCCTGTCCGACGGCCCCGGTATCTACCGCTTCATCAACGCCGCGGGCAGCGTGATTTACGTTGGTAAAGCCACTTCGTTGAAGTCGAGGGTCAACAGCTACTACCGCAAGCGGAAGAAAGCGGAGAAGGAGCTGGAGATCGTCAGCCAGGCCGCGCGGATCGAAACCGAGGCCACCGAGACCAGCCTGGAGGCCGCGCTGCTGGAAGCCGCCGAGATAAAGCGGCTGGATCCGCCGTACAACACCGCCTTACGGGATATGGGGAGGGCATTTGGAACGGCTGAGGAAGTGGCTGCGCTGGCCGCAGAGACGGAGTACCGCTTGGGCCGCCCCTGCCCGGTGACCGACACCGCCCTGGCCCGCAACTGGTTTCGGCTGGTGGGCGGGCTGGCTGCCGGCGATGTGCCCGAGACCGTAGCCGAGGAGACCTGGCAGACCCTCTGGCTTCAGCACCATGCGCCCTGTGATCCGGATCTGTTCGCGGAAGGGGCGGAGCTGTTCCTTGAGATGCATGGCTTGGAGAGGGATGCCGCGCTTGCCCGGGCCCTTCGCACCCTGGGCCATGATCTCTGGCTTCAAATGCGAGAACGTCAGCTTCAGGAGCGGGAGGCCAGGGCCGCGGGCCTTCTGGAAGAAGATGAAGAGTCTGATGATGCCGAAGAGACTGTCGGTGCTGAGGAGCCGGACGTTGAAGAGGAGGAAGAGGTCGAGATAACACCCGAGATCGTCGCTGGACGACTCACCGGCCTGACCATGAGTGTCGGGCATCAGTTCAGGAAGGGCCGCTGGCTGGCTCTACTGGCAGGTGCAGAGGTCAGCTGGGCCCAGCGGAAGGGGGAGGGCCAGCGAAGCGTGACCCTGCCGGCAGAATCAGCCGACACCCTGGAGCAATACGACCTCCTGCGGGTGCTGACCACCGAACTGCGCCGGTTGATCCGTGACGGCCGCAACCCCGAGGTCATACTGAAGCGGGGCAGGGGGCTGGCCGGTGACAAGCTTTTCCAATTATTGGAGCTGGTCTGATGCGCGTTCTCTTCCTGGCAGACACGCACCTCGGGCTTGACGACCCCCTGCGGCCCAGGGTAGAGCGCCGCCGTCGTGGGCCGGAGTTCTACGACAACTTCCGTCTCGCTCTGGAGCCGGCCCGAAAGGGCGAAGTGGATGTGGTGATCCACGGCGGTGACATCTTCTTCCGCTCCAAGGTGCGTCCCGACGTGGTACAGAAGGCCCTCGCCCTCATCGCCGAGGTCACCGATAAAGGCATTCCCTTTGTCCTGGTGCCCGGCAACCATGAACGCTCGGCCACGCCCCTGCCCCTGCTCTGGGACCTGGAGAATCTCCATGTCTTCCGCAAGCCCGACACCTTCATCATCGAAGCAGCAGGGGAGAAGCTGGCCCTGGCCGGTTTCCCCTGCGAGCGGAACGGCATCCTCCAGGCCTTTCCCCGCCTGCTGGCCGAGACTGGCTGGGACAAGCACCAGGCTGATATCCGTCTTCTTTGCCTGCACCAGTCTGTAGAAGGCGCCACCGTGGGGCCGCACAACTACACCTTTCGAAGGGGGGATGACATCATCCCGGGGCGAATGATCCCCGGTGGATTTGCTGCGGTAATTTCAGGGCATATTCATCGGGCACAGACTCTGACACACGATCTGCAAGGGCAGCCCTTGGCTTCGCCGGTAACTTATCCAGGATCGACGGAGCGGACTGCCTTCGCCGAGAAGGATGAGACCAAGGGATATGTGATGCTGGAGTTGGGGGGAATGGCCGATGGACAGGGGACGCTGGTGGGGGAGCGGTTTGTCGCTTTGCCATCGCGGCCCATGGTGGACCTGGAACTTAAGTTGGGCGGTGTAAGAGGGAAACAGTTGGGTAGACTATTGGACCAGGAGTTTGCCAGCCTCGACCCGCAGAGCATCCTCCGTCTAACCCTCACCGGCCAGCCGGGAAGCGACGACCTGCCGTTATTCTCTGCAGCCGCCCTCCGCGACCGGGCGCCGCGGATGAATATCGAGATGCGCTGGAAGCAGGCCCGGGACACAGTTGCCAATCCATCACTCAAATGAAATCGGAGTTACATCTCATCCACTTCTGGTACGGGTTATGCTTCGTTGGTAGCTGCTGGCGCTGCAGATACCACCGCCAGGAGTGCACATAGTGTCGACTACGGGCACTACTCGGTGAGGCTCATCCACCTATGGCTCACCGTGCCCGTCATTCGCCTGCACCCGGCCATTCGCGTCGCAGCCAGTGCGCCGGAAAAGGAACAGCGTCTTGACCTTCTGCGGTTGGCCTTCCACTTCCAGGAACGGGTAGGCCAGGAAATTGATGGGGCCGGAGGCCGGGCCCGGATCGAGTACCAAATCCCGACCGCTGGTGAACTCGAACCGGTTGGCCGGATGGTGTCCGAAGAAGTACATGCTCAGTGCGCTGAACTTGTCGGCTTCGCTGATGTCCACCGGCCACCATTTGCCGTCGGCGTAGAACTCTGCCCAACAGTGATAGCCGTCCGTCCCCCCGTCATTGCGCTCGGAAGGGATCGCGGCGCCGATCGCGAAACGCGCGGGGATCCCGATTGAACGCGCCAGGCCTATGAAATAGGCGTGGTAGTCGGTGCAGTTGCCATAGAGGGAATCGCAGGCATACACTGCGTTGCCCTGACCCCAGCCATCGCCGAACTTCATGTAGCGCATCTCTTCCACCACGTGGTCGTACAGGGCCCGGGCGCGCACAAGGTCGCCCTTCTTTCCTTCCACCGCTTTATCGGCGATACCCTTGATCCGCTCGTCCGCCGGAACCATGCGCTCGGGCCGCAGGTGCTTCGACGCCTCGTCGGGGTCACCGGCATAGGCGGACTTTTCCAAGCGCTCGACTTCGTAAACGATCTCCAGCTGCTTTCCGCTGTCTTCGGGGCCAAGCTGCAGAAACAGTACGCTGTTGCCGTGGGCGCTGTCGGTAAGCGTCTTCTGCGTGCCGGGCACGGTGACGGATTTCACTGTGACCTTCTGGTAGTCGTCGGAACCGGCAAGCGGCAGCCAGCAGCGCGCCGCGCCTTTAATCTCGGGTAGCGTGGCCTGGTAGCGGAACTCGAAAGCGTCCCGCCCGGTCAGCACGCCGAGCAGTTCCTCTGACGCGTCATCGACCGGGGCGCGAACCCAGTGCTTGTCCTCATTCTGCTTCCACACGTAGTAGGGGACGCCGTTGAGCTTGTGAACCGTGGTTTCGGTGACGGTCATCGCGCCCGGATCGCCAGCCAGGAAGAAATCGATGTCGTAGAACTGCCCGTCGGAACTTGCCATATCCACGCAGGCGAAGTGGCGTCGCGGCGCCAGTGAGGCGAGGTACTCGACGTGCACGCGGACCAGCTTGAGCCTGAGTTCTTTTCCTTCGAAAGGAACGGTGAAGTAACCGCCACCGTGTTCCACCTGCTCGGCAATGTGCTTTTCAATGCCGGCCTGGATATCGCCAGTGACGATGGTCGGCACGTAGGCGGCAACGGCCGGATCAGGCCCGGTTGCTTCGTCCTGGCCGTATCCGGTGCTCAGCAGAAGCCCAGCAAGGAGGCCGGACATCAATAGGACACTGAACGGAAGGCGAATACGAGACATGAACCTCTCCTCTTTTCTGGAATGAAGCCCCGCGGAACGGAACCGGGAGCGACAACCGTCCGGGCTGCTGCTCCCTCAGTCTGCTCTCACTGCGCGGAAACGACCAATACGGTGGCCTCAGTGGGCCGGGTGGTCCTTGGGTTTGGCTGCGGCGGGATCCTTGGCGGGCGGGCGCACCACCGTGTCGATGACGTGTATCACGCCGTTGTCAGCAGCCACGTCGGTTGTGATGACCTTGGCGCCGTTCACCGTCACATTTCCGTCCTCAACCTTGATGCTGAGCTTCTGCCCGTTCAGCGTTTCGACCTCCATGGTCTTAATATCCGCGGCCATGACTTTCCCCGGCACGACGTGGTAGGTCAGAATCGACACGAGGTAATTCTTGTTTTCCGGCTTGAGCAAATCCTCCAGGGTGCCGGGAGGCAGCTTCTTGAAAGCGGCATCGGTGGGAGCAAAAACCGTGAACGGCCCCTCGCCCTGCAACGCTTCCACCAGCCCTGCCGCCTGGAGGGCACTCACCAGCGTATTGAAGTCGCCGGCGCCGGACGCAACAGCGACAATGTCGCCGGGACC
>CBESOE010000145.1:2500-10726 GCA_965531145.1 uncultured bacterium
GCAGCCTGGCAGCCACACCGGACCTCCATCCGGTGCGCTGAAGACCGCCTCTTCTATCTCTTCGGGGCGCTTTCTTTCGCTGAACTGTCGCGAAAGCTCCGCATCGATCTGAACACCGGCTCCCAGGCCATAGATTTGATCCACGATGGTCCGAACCATGATTGCGGATCAAGGCACGTAAAAAGCGCTTTCACGGACACACCGAATATCGATTAGAACAGGAAGCACACGTATCGGGCTCACTCGATGACAACACCTCACGGCACCAGCGAAACCGAATCAGGGTCGTGGATGATATCGAGAAATAGGGCGGACGCCCTGCCTGATCAGCTGGCGGGCCGGATCCTCCTCCTCCTGCAAGAAGTGGATTCATAACCTCAGCTGTGGTTCAAGAGCAAGGCGACGGCTGACGAGAAAGCGCAGCATACTCTTCGGTATGTGAGCATTTCGAGGAAGCCGGCAACACAGCTCTTGGGCCTCAGATGAGGTTATGAAACCACTTCTAGAACACCCAGGAAAACTTGGTAAACAGGGTATCTCCCTGTTCGGACTCCTGCCCCAGTTCCGACGTCCCCCTCTGGTAGGCCACCTGCAGCGAGCCGAAGGGCGGCTTGAAACGCCAGACAAAAGTTGTCTGCACGTTTTCCTTGGTGATCGCTGAATTGGTCTGAAAGAACAGTTTGACGTAGAGATCGTTGGTGAAATAGTAGTCGCTGCTGAACAGATGGATCCAGGTGGTCTCGTTGTCCGGATCGGGATCCAGTTCCAGGCGGGTCAACTCGTAGAACATGTTCCAGCGATCGGTGATCCGGAACTTCCCCTCTGCACCATAGAGGCGAAGGTCACTGTCGAAATTGGTGCCGCCACCGATCTCGACCTCGAAAGATCGTCCGGCGCGTGTGTCGTACCCTGCTCCCAGGCTTGTTATCCGGTTGTGGAAGTCCTTCTCGAACCGCTCGAACTCGTTGGAGTGTTCGAGATCGACGAACCAGCGGCTGGCCAGATGCATCGACACCCAGGCATCCAGATCGTAGCTGCGAAGCACGTCGTCCTGCCCCCAGTAGCGGTTGTAGTTAGTGCCCATACGGACCTTTTCCACGGCCCGGTCCTCCCACCAGAAGGTATGGCTGAAGTTGGTGTCGAACTCCCGCCGGTTGTCATCGCTGAGAAAACCCACCGTGTTGAAGGCCTCCTTGATGCCTTGATCGAGATTGGTGTAGCGCAGGTGAAAATGCGTGGTTGAGCTGTCGTATGCCGGGCGGAGGAACCAGGCCAGGCCACCGTCGTTCTTCCCGCCGTGGACCCGAACGAACTGGGCGGTCATGCCCAGGGTGTTGGTGAAGAAGAGTGTCGAATCGACCCCGATCGAGCCGGTGTCCTCGCCGCCATACCGGCGGTTGGCCACCAGCAGGCCGATGTTGGAGGAACCGAACACGCCCTGCTGGATCCGCCCCACCGTGTAGCCGGCATCCTCGTCGCCGGCCTCCGGGTCGGACCGGGCGCCCAGCACGATGAAATCCGTTCGGCCGAAGGTGCCCGAGACCTTGGCCCCCCAGGGGATCTTGCCGATCCGCCGGGAGTAGAACTGCCTGATCCGCTGGCTGAACCGTTCGTTCCCTTCGAGAAAGAACGGCCGCTTCTCCTCCACCGAAAGTTCGAACCGGGTCAGGTTGATCCGTTCAGCGTCCGCTTCGATGATGGCGAAATCCGGGTTGACCGTCGCCTCGGCCAGGATGCTGGAGGTGATCCGGTAGCGGGCAGTGCCGCCGATTTCGAAATCCGCCTCCCCTCCCTTCTCCACCAGGCCCAGGGCGTAGGGAATCAGTTCCCAGCGCTTGCTGCTGTCTTTCGGCAGCGCCAGGCCAGTGACCGATCCGGCCTGGGAGACCCGGGCCGGGTTCTCCACCGGGCCGGCCCATGTCGATCGTTCGAGACGCCGCGGTACGGTTCGCAGGAAGTTCACGCCCCACTGCCGGTCGTCGCCGCTGCGGTACTTGAGTATCTTGAAGGGGATGGCGATTTCAGCGGACCAGCCGCCCTCGGTGCGCCGGGCGGCCGAACGCCAGCGTGCGTCCCACCGGCTGTCGATGGATCGCCCGTTGTCGGCAATCCGTCCATCGAGTTGGGTGCCCAGCAGGTTGGTCACGAAGTAATAGCCGGTGTGATCGTCATCGAAGGTGTCGAGGAGGACGGCCACCGAATCGTCAACATCATCCACTTCCCCATCACGCGAGGTCACCGAGGCGGCGATCCTGTCCGGCTCCGGGTCGGTGCAGTTAAAAGCGATGTAAACCGCCTCTTCGTCAAAGCCGAAGCGGATCAGCGTGGGAAAGGGTGAGGGTTCACCAAATGCCGGCTCGACCTGGATCATCCCCTCGGCCTGACCCGCCCCTCGCCACTCCTCCGGATCGATAACACCATCCACCGTCGGTGCGGCTGCGAGCCGGCCCGCAGCCAGGTGAAACGAGTCTTCCACGGCCGTTGCCGGACCACTCCGGCAGAAACTCCAGGCAATCAGGGCCAGGCCGATCAGACAGAGCCGCAGGAACCGGATGTCCCGTATTCGCAAATTTTCACGAGGGACCATCAACAGGCCTATTCACCAAATCGTCACGAAGAGGAATGTGAGGTGCCGGCATCCGGGCCGCTCAGGCGCTCCCGGTACCGAAGTACGCGGCGAGCAGGGCCAGGTCATCGCCGTCCACGCTGCCGCTGCCGTCGATGTCGGCCACGGCCGAATAGCGCCAGTCACCGATGAAGGAGCCGAAGGCCCGGCCGAGGATCGCCAGGTCCGTCCCGTCCACCCGGCCCGAGCCGTCCAGATCGCAGTGAGCGCCGTAGCCCTGGTAGTGGTAACCCTGGTCTTCGACCCCCGTGTCCACCCACTCGTCGGTGCGCGTGGTGCCCTCGATCACCTCCCCCGGATCGCCGGTGTCCACGGAGGGGCTCTCCGCATCCTGTCCCGCGGCGATCTGGCTCAGGTAGTGGTCACCCTGCGGCCCGGCGACGAAGAGCGGGTCGGCATCGATCAGGCCCGGCCCGAGGTGCACCTGGCCCCAGCCGTCTTCGAGGACGATTCCGTCCACCCCGCCGCTGATGTTGGAATAACGCACCCGAATTTCACCCTGTCGCCAGACTGGGTCAGCGTAGATCTCCGCCGCCGACGGGGCCTGGTTTTCACGGAAGATGCAGCTGGCCACGAAGAGCTCAAAGCCCCCGGAAAAATAGAGCCCGCCACCCCTGGTGCCGGCGCTGTTGCCCACCACGGTGCAGTTGGTGATCGTGGGCATGAAAAAACGGGCACAGATCCCGCCGCCCGAGTCGCTGGCCTGGTTGTTCAGGATCAGGTTGTTGCGCAGCACGCCCCCGGAGTACAGGTAGACCCCGCCCCCAAACTCGGCGCTGTTGCCGGTGATCACGTTGCCCTCCACCGTGCCCGAGGCCTCGCCGCCGCCGAAGCGGATCCCGCTCCGGCCGTTGCCGGAGACAATGTTTCCGGTAACCGTGAGTGTAATGTGGCCCCCGGCGTCGATCCCGCTGCCGCTGTTTCCCTCGATGACATTTGCCACGATCTCGGGGTAGGGAGAACCATACTCACTGTAGAAGCTGATCCCGTCCCCACTGTTGCTGCTGATCGTGTTGCCGGTGATCACCGGACGCCCCGAGCCGCCGGAGGTGTAGAAGAAGCCGGATACTCCGTTGCTGCTGCAGCCGCTGATCGTGTTCCCGGTGATCAAGGGGGAATCCTGATAGATCTGGACTCCGGTCTCGAAGCCGGTGATCACATTGCCCACGATTGCCGGGGAGGAACCGGGACAGTAAATCCCCCGGAAACCGTTGCGGATCGCGAACCCGCGGATCACCGAGTTGCGCCCCTCATTACTGTCCAGGACAAATCCATTGTCGTGCCCGCCGCCGCAGTCGATGATGCATAGACTTGGCCCGCCGGCCGAGGCCACGGTGATGGCCTTGCCCCCGAAGTCCAGGTTGCGGTTGCCGGGCCCGGACCAGGTCCCGTCGGCCACCAGCACCGTGTCGCCGCCACCCGCGGCATCCATCCCGGCCTGGATCGAGGGCTGGTCGGCGGGCACGTGAATCACCGCCGCACCGAGGGGAGTGAACAGGAGGAGCGGGAGGGCGAGCAGGGTTCCGATACTGATCAGTCCACGCATGGAAAGAGCCTCCTTGACTGCACAACCGGGATGAACCGTGGCACTAAATCAGGGAATCCATCTTTCTGATAATAAAAGCAGATTACAGAGGTTTGTTCCTGGCGTCAAGGGTGCAGGGGTGGTCCCGTTCAGCTACCGTCCTTTTCAAACCGGACCTTGAGGTAGAGCCGGCCCTTCTTCAGCACCACTTCGGTACCTAAGGTTCCCGGCAGTTCGGTGGAGGGGTCGGTGACTTTCTCGCCGTCCACGGATACCCCGCCCTGCTTGATCACCTGGCGGGCCACGGAATTGGACTTGGTCAGACCGACCGAGGTGAGCAGTTTGGGCAGCCAGACGGGGCTGCCGTCGGTGGCGTAAACCGCCTCCTCGATCTCTTCGGGCCGCTTGCGCTGGCTGAACTGCCGTGAGAACTCGGCCTCGGCCTTCTCACCGGCCCCCTCGCCGTGGAACTGGTCGACGATGGTCCGCCCCAAGCGTTTTTTGGCCTCCATGGGGTGCAGGGATCCCGAGGCGGTGTCACTCTTCATCTTCTCGATTTCGTCCAGAGGCAGGCTGGTCAGCAGCTCGTAGTAGCGCCACATCAGGTCGTCGCTGATCGACATCAGCTTGCCGAACATCTCCGGCGGCGGTTCCTCCACGCCCACATAGTTGTTCAGCGACTTGCTCATCTTCTCCACCCCGTCCAGGCCCTCGAGCAGGGGCACGGTGATGATCACCTGGGGCTCCTGGCCATACTCCCGCTGCAGGTCGCGGCCCAGCAGCAGGTTGAAGGTCTGGTCGGTGCCCCCCAGTTCCACGTCGGCCTCGAGAAAGACCGAGTCGTAGCCCTGGGAGAGGGGGTAGAGCAGTTCGTGCAGCGCGATGGGCTGCTGGGCGCCGTAGCGTTTGGTGAAGTCGTCCCGCTCGAGAATGCGGGCCACGGTGATTTTCGAAGCCAGGCGGATGAATCCGTCCGAGCCCAGCTCGCCGAGCCAGCGGCTGTTGAAATCGATCACCGTGGTTTCCGGGTCGAGCACCTTGAACGCCTGCTTCTTGTAGGTCTCCGCGTTGGCCAGCACCTCGTCGCGGGTCAGCTGGGGCCGGGTCTTCGATTTTCCGCTGGGATCGCCGATCATCCCGGTGAAATCGCCGATGAGAAATATCACCCGGTGCCCGCAGTCCTGGAAATGGCGCATCTTGCTCAACAGCACCGTGTGCCCGAGATGGATGTCCGGCGCCGAGGGGTCGAAGCCGACCTTCACCGTCAGCGGCGTGCCGGTCCTGATCGAGCGCTCAAGCTTGGCCTTCAGTTCCTCGGGGCGGATGATCGCCCCCGTACCACGGGCCAGGTGGGCGTATTGTTCTTCCAGTGTCATCGTGCTTGCACCTTCTGTGATCGCCATTAACAGGGGTTCTCGTCGGTATGTGAGCATTCCGAAAAAGCCGCCAACGACGCTATCGGGCCGCAAGCTGAGGTTTTACTCCTGGCGGATACGTACGACCCGGCCTTCCACTGTGAGACGGTCTTCGAAATAGAGGCGCACCGCGTCGGTGTAAGCCCGGTGTTCCTCATCGAGGATCCGGCCGGCCAGTATATCGGCGTCGTCCCCCTCCAGTAAGGGCACCGTCCGCTGGACGATGATCGGCCCGGCATCCAGGTCCTCGTCGACAAAGTGCACCGTACACCCGGAGACCTTTGCCCCGTGATCCAGGGCCTGCTGCTGCACGTGCAGACCGGGGAAGGACGGGAGCAGCGAGGGATGAATGTTGATGATCCGGTCGGTGAAGGATCGGACGAAAAACGGGCTGAGCAGCCGCATGAAGCCGGCAAGACAGACCAGTTCCACCCCGCGATCCTGGAGCGCCGCCACCACGGCCCGGTCGAACAGCTCGCGGCTGCCGAATTCCTGGTGCCGGATGACCAGGGTCTCGACCCCCCGGTCGGCGGCCAGTTCCAGTCCCGGGGCCTGGGCCCGGTTACTGATCACCACCGCGGGACGGGCCGGGATGTCACCCCGCTGGGCCGCGTCCACCAGGGCCACCATGTTGGAGCCCCGTCCGGAGATGAGAACACCGAACCGCCGCTCAGACATAGGTCACCCCGCCGTCACCCTTCTCGATGCGCCCGATGGCCAGGGGCTTCTCCCCCGCCGCGTTCAGCGCCTGCACCACCTGGTCGGCGGCGGCCGGATCGGCCACCACCGCCATGCCGATGCCCATGTTGAAGGCTCGCATCATCTCGGCCTGCTCCACCTTGCCGGCCCGCTGGATAATGCGGAACACCGGCGGCACCTCCCAGCAGGACAACTCGATCTCCGCCCGGCAGCCGGCGGGCAGCACACGGGGAAGGTTGTCGGTGAGGCCGCCTCCGGTGATGTGGGCCAGGCCCTTGATCAGCCCTCGCTCCATCAGCGGCTCGAGCAGCGTACGATACTGCCGGTGGATCTTGAGCAATTCCTCACCCACGGTGCAGCCCAGCTCATCCACCTCGCTGTCCACGGTCAGCCCGAGCACGTCGAAAAACACCTTGCGGGCCAGAGAGTATCCGTTGGTGTGCAAACCGCTGGACCTGAGGCCCAGCACCAGGTCACCCTGCCGGATAGTCGACCCGTCCAGCAGGCGGTCACGGGTCACCTCACCGACGATAAACCCGGCCAGGTCGTATTCGCCGGATCCGTAGAAATCGGGCATCTCGGCGGTCTCGCCGCCGATCAGGGCGCAGCGCGCCTCCTTGCATCCTTCCACCAGGCCCTGAACCACCGCCACCGCGGTGTCGGGATCGAGGGCGCCGGTGGCCAGGTAGTCCATGAAGAACATCGGCATCGCACCCTGGACCAGGATGTCGTTGACACAGTGGCAGACCAGATCTTTCCCCACGGTGTGGTGCACTCCGGTGAGAAAGGCGATCTTCAGCTTGGTCCCCACGCCGTCGGCGCTGGAGACCAGGATACGGTCAGCCGCCGGCCCGTCGCCAAAAGGCTGGTAGAGCGCGCCAAAGGCGCCGATGTCGGTGAGCACCCGTGAATCAAATGTCTCCCGCACCATCCCCTTGATCCGGGCCAGGGCCTCATCCTGGGCATCGATGTCCACCCCCGCATCGCGGTAGGTCATCCCGCCGGCACTCTTTCCGGCGTCCTCGTCCTTCATCGTTTCACCTTGTTCTCGATCAGCGTGGTCTCGTCCAGATGGTCCCGCGGCGGCTCGATGGGATAGTCGCCGGTGAAGCAGGACGTGCAGAACGGCGCGCCGCCCTCCTCCGCCCCCACCGATTGCAGCATGCCTTCGATGCTCAGGTAGCCCAGGGAATCCACGCTGAGATAGTTCTCGATCTCCTCCACCGAGTGGGAGGAGGCGATCAGCTCCCGGCGGGTGGGCGTATCGATGCCGTAGTAGCAGGGGGAAACGATCTGGGGTGAGCTGATCACCAGGTGTACTTCGCGGGCGCCGGCCTGGCGCACCATCTTGATGATCTTGCGGCTGGTGGTGCCGCGGACGATGGAGTCATCCACCAGAATCACCCGTTTCCCCTCGATCAGCCCCCGCACCGGGTTGAGTTTGATCTTCACCCCGAAGTGGCGGATCGACTGCTTGGGTTCGATAAAGGTGCGCCCCACGTAGTGGTTGCGCACCAGGGCGAACTTCACCGGGATCCCCGATTCCTTGGAATAGCCCAGGGCGGCATAGACCCCGGAGTCGGGCACCGGGATGACCATATCGGCATCCACCGGGTGCTCCCGGGCCAGGGTCTCACCCAGCCGGTGACGGCTGAAATCCACGTGGCGCTCGAAAATCGTGCTGTCCGGTCGGGCGAAGTAGATGTGCTCGAAGACGCAGAACTTCGGCTCACGGCGGGGGAAGGGGAAGGACGCTTCAAGCCCCTGGTGGTCCACCACCACCATCTCCCCCGGCGCCACCTCGCGCAACAGATCGGCATCGATCAGGTCGAGGGCGGTGGTTTCGCTGGCAAAGACCGTGGACTGGCCCAGGCGGCCCATGACCAGCGGGCGAAACCCGTGGGGGTCGCGGACGGCGATCATCTTGTCCCGGGTCATGAAGAGCAGCGAGTAGGCCCCCT
>CBESOE010000146.1:0-10606 GCA_965531145.1 uncultured bacterium
AAGTAGCCGGCCAGGGCCAGGATGTAGAGCGCCAAGAGCAGCGTCAGGGCTGCGGCGGGGAAGAGGCGGGAGCCGCCACCCCGCACCCCGACGGCCATCAACACCACCAGGCAGGGGAAGGCCTGGGCCAGGTGGTTGGGCGGTGACCCCTCCAGCGCTCCGAAACCCACGATCATCAGCAGGGTGCCGGCCAGCAACAGGGCCATGCCCCGCCGTCCCTCCCGCAACAGCCGCAGGAGACCCAGCAACGCCGCGCCCAGGGGCAGGAGCACGAAGGCCGGCAACAGCAGCCGGTCGGGCCAGCGGGACATGGCTTCCCGCAGACCGTCGCCGGAGAGGTCGGTGTAACGATACCCCGCGCCCATGTAATAGAGGGAGCCGGCGGCCTTGCGCAGCGCCGGTTTGACCCGCGCCGCCGGACCGGGGGGTGCCCCCCTCCCGTTTGCCGGCCGCTGGCCGTCCACCAGCTGGCCCACCCGGGCATGGAACCGCACCTGCTCCACCGTGCGCGGCAGCTGGGGCAGGTAGATCAGCAGGGCCAGGGCCAGGGCCGCGGCCCAGGCGGTCAGTTCCCGCTTCCAGGGGCGGTTGCCGGCCAGCAGGGGCAGCAGGGTGGCCGGGATGAGCAGCACGCCCAGGTGGTGGGTGTAGAGGGCCGCGGCCAGCACCGGGGCGGAGGCCGCCCAGGCCAGTACCGACACCAGGCCCTGCCGCCGCCGGGCCACGGTCTGCAACAGAAAGAGGAGCAACGCCAGCATCGAGAGCAGGGCGTAGTTTCTCGCTTCCTGGGAGATTTGCACGTGGTAGGGGGAAAGGGCCAGGATCAGCGCGGCGGCGGCGCCGGTCCAGCGGTCCCCGGCCTCGCGTCCCAGGAGGAAGATCAGCGGTATGGCGGCAATGCCGCAGAGGGCCGAGAGCAGCCGCAGCGCCCACTCCTCCTCGCTGCCTGCCAGCTCCATGGTCAGGCCCAGCAACCGGAAGTAGAGCGGGGGAAGTTCCACCGGGTCATGTCCGGTGGACGCCAGCACGCAGCTGATCGCCTCGTCCACCCAGAGGCTCTTCTGTCCCAGGCGGAAGAAACGCAGTCCGGCCCCTGCGGCGATGACCAGGGCCAGCACCAGCACCAGTGCTGCCGCTGAGGAGGCAACCCCCCGGCCCGTGGGAACCCCACCGGTGGGGGACCACTCTCCCTGGAAGATGCCGTCCTCGTTGTCGGGGTGATCCGTGTTCATGGTACCTGGATCTTAGTCCTCAGCTTCCGCTACGTGCAAGCTGCTCCGCTTCCTCGGGGCTGATGCGATAGAGGAGAATCGAGTATCCCACCTGGTGGTCCGGGGGACGGTCCCGCAGCCAGCGGAACCGGTCGGGGGCGCGCTGGAAGCCATAGAGGTTCTGCAGCCGGGTGGCGCTGACCGCGTAGAACCCCGGCTCGGGGTTCATTTCGTTTTCCGGGCTCACCGGGGCGTAGTTGTGGAGACCGTAGACCTCGGGAGGGGTCGGGCCGAAGTAGGCCAGGCGGACCAATTCCCCGGATCCGGCGGTTTCCAGGTGCCGGGCCAGCAGCTTCAGGTCCTGGCCCCAGTCGAGGTTGCAGTCCACCATCATCCGGTAGCCGTTTTCCGGGCCGCGGACCAGCCGGTTGAAGTGGGCCAGGTGGTGGGGGTGGATGGCCAGGCACGCCGCCCCATGAAGAACGAGGGCAACCCAGAGGGTCATCCGGGCGGTCTTGTTGCCCCGGGTCGTCGGCCAGAGACGGCCGCTGAGCAGGAAGAGCAGGGGGTAGATCACCAGTACGTGGCGCAACCCGACATTGATCCCCCCGGCCATGCTCACCCCGAGAAAGAACAGAGCCGGGAGCCAGAGGAAGAGTTCGTCGGCCGCGGCAACGGCCCGGTGGCGGAACCGCAACGTGGCGGCCATGGCTCCGGCCAGCGCCGTGCCGGTGAGAAACAGCGCCCCGAGGGTGCTCTTGATCAGGATCGCCGCCGGGAAATAGTACCACCAGCCGTCCAGCGAGAGTCTGCCAAAAAGAAAGGCGTTCATCCGGGCGTCCTTGACGATGAAAACGCCGTGGAGCCAGAGCCGCAGCGGGTCGGACAGAAACCCCCATAGCCCGGCAGAGTCAGCGGCCCCGCCGGAAGCGCTGAAGGCGGGCACCAGGAAGAGGCGACAGCCGAGCCAGACCACCACCAGGGCGCAGGCCGCGGCCAGGGCCAGGTGCTGCAGAAGTTCGAGCAGCCTGTGCCGCGGCGGGGACGGGGGAGTGCCGGGCGGTGACAGCAAACGGCGGATCACGAAGGCCAGGGCCAGCGGCGGCAGCAGGACCAGGGCGCTGTGCTTGGCCAGTAGGGCCAGGCCGGCGGCGAGCCCCATCCAGACCGCGCGCCACCGTCCCGGGGCCGCGGCGCAGCGCCAGCAGGCATGGGCCGCCAGCAGGGCAAAGGCGGCAAATCCCAGGTCCACGGTGACCAGCCGGGCATGGGCCAGGATATTGGGGCTCAGTGCATAGAGGGCCAGGGCGCAGAGGGCCCCGCCCTCACCGTAGAGCCGTCGGGCCCAGGAAAAGAGGAGCAGGCCGGTGAGCAGGGAGATGACCAGGGTCGCCACCCGGCCCCGGCCCAGCAGAATATCCGGGTGGAACCCGGTGTCAAAGGGGAAGGTCCGTTTCCAGGCCTCGGTTTTCGTCTTCGGCGCCCCCGGACCGCCGGCGATTTCGGTGACGGTGAGCTCCAGGTCCGCCAGGGACAGGGCGGTGAGCACGTTGACCAGCGGCGGGTTGATCAGTTCGTCCGGTTCCGGAATCCTGGTGTAGACCCCGGAGCGCAGATAGATGTAGCCGTTGCGCAGGTGCTTGTACTCGTCGAAGGTGGCCGACTTCCGCACCATGCTGTGCAGGCCGAGGAAGCCGTGAGCGCCCAGCAGGAGCAGCAGGATGGCACTGCCCGGCCGGCACCATCTTTGCCACCAACCGTTCATGGTTTGTCCCCCGGGCCATCCGCTTCGCCGTTCCCCGCGGCGGGGGGGACCGGTTCCAGCCGGTAGAGCTTGAGCTGGATGGCCGGGATGGAGAAGTCGGCTTCCGGCACCGGGCGGATCCCGGCCCGGATCAACCGTTGTTCGTTCTCACCCTCCACCTCGGGGCTGGTGGAGGAGAAGAGATAGAACAGGTCAGCCTGGCGGAAGCGATCGAGGTCCAGCCCCCGCTTGCGCGGGAGGTGCAGCACCTTCATCGGCCGGCTGACGTAGCCGAAGGCCGGTTCCCGGAGGTCCAGCGCCGGCTTGCCGGTGAGGATGGTCTTCCCCGGGTGGTGCTGCTCCAGGTGGGCCGCAGCGGCCCGCTTGGCGGCCAGCACCTGGCCGTAGGCCAGGTCGCTCTCGTAGTAGTGTCGGGGGCGGGGGAGGGTGTAGTTGCGGAACCAGCCGCAGGTGAAGAGGGGCAGTGACAGGGCCAGGAGCAGGAGCAGCCCCACTGTGGGACGCCGGCTGGTCAGCTGTGCCGCTCCGGCGGCGGCCAGCAGGAAGAACGAGGGGTAGAGGGGCAGCAGGTAGCGCGGGAAATCAAAGGCATAACAGGAAAAGAACCCGATGAAGAGGAGGAAGGGCAACCCCATGGCCACGGCCAGCTCCAGGCCATGCAGCCTGTTGTCGGTCTGGCCCCCTGTGCGACCCCGGCGCAGCAGAACCACGGCCCCGGCAAGGGTGAACAGGGCCGGGACCCACATCCACTTCAGCAGCAGGAGCTGGCGCAGCCAGTACCCCACCCGGGACAGAAGGGGGCCCACCGACAATCCCAGATCGGCGGTATTCTCCGGGTGAAACATCCAGCCGTAGTGCAGCCGGCAGAGCAGGGCCCAGAGGAGAAAGACACCCGCAGGAACGGCTGTGGCCAGCAGCAGGGGCCAGCTGAATTTCCGGCCGGGGGTGGTGTTGCCAGAGCCCCGACGGAGAAGAGGCAGCAGCAGGGCGGCCAGCAATCCGGCGGTGACAAAGACACCGGGGTGTTTGGTCAGCACCAGGGCCGTCCCGCAGAGGGCCAGGGGAAGCGGTCGTGCGGAAAGACCGTAGTAGAGTGTCATCACCGCCAGCGCGGTGAGCGGGATGGCCAGGCGGACCAGCCCGGACTGGCAGAAAAAGAGCGGGCAGAAGAGCAGCAGCAGAGAGGCGGCCACCCCGGTGCCGCGGCCGAAAAAGGTCTCCCCCAGCCGCCAGGTGTAGAGCAGGGCAAGCCAGGCGAAGAGAATGATCAGGCCGTGTGACACCCCCAGCCCGGTGCCGAACAGGCGGTATGTTTCGCTCAGCAGGCGGAAGTAGAAGGGCGGGTGGACTTCGTCGGGAATGAATAGCCGGCCGGGCTCCTCCAGCAGGAGCAGGCCGTTGGGCACCACGTAGGCCTGGCCGTCACCCCAGATCGGCAGGGAGAGGGCGGGCCACTTCAACCCCAGCAGCAGCAGGGCCAGCAGGATGGGGAACCCCCAGCGATACACTGCCCCGGCCGCCGGGCGGTTCATTGCCCGGCCCCCGCGTCCGGACCGCGCCTGCCCGCCAGGTGGCGGACGGTGGCCAGGGCCGAGGCGACCAGGATCAGGTCGAGCATCGCCGTGTAGAAGAGCATGGAACGCAGCATGAACAGCAGGCCGCGCTCACGCCTGATGAATCCGTAGAACCGCCGGTTGACCCAGATGGCGCCAGCCAGTGGCAGCAGGGTCAGCAGCCAGAGTGCCGGTGATCCGGCCAGCGCGGCCAGCGGCAGCGCGGCAGTGAACAGGCCGGAAAAGATACCGCCCAGCTTCATCTCGGTGGAGGCGCTTCCCGAATCGGTGAACAACGTGCTCTGGTTCAATGCGTAGCGGGTCCAGGTGTAGCTCTTCCGTGCCGCATTCTCCAGCGATTTCCAGATGGTGAACCCGAAGTCGTGGCGGACCAGTATGGTGGGATCGGCCACCACTTCCACCCCGTCCCGCCGCATCTCCCGGCAGAGCTGGACGTCGGCGGCCAGTCCATCCAGCTTGCCCATGATCGGCTCTTCGGGAAACCCGCCATGGTCGAGGAAAAGCTGTCGCTCCACCACCATGGCGTGGGCCGCCACATAGTCGGGGTGTTCCAGCTTCGTCTCGAAATAGTGAACGTGCAGCGACTGGAAGGAGCTGGCAAAGAGGTGCCGGTCCGCCGGGATGGTGGTGTAGGTCCCGCCCACCACACGCCGGGGATGGCCGGCAGCGGCCTCCACGGCCCGGCCCAGGGTCTCCGGTTCCACCAGGCAGTCCTGGTCGGTGATGAAGAGGATGTCGCCGCGGGCCTGGCGGGCGCCCTCGTTGCGCGCGTACCCGGCGCCGAGATTCCGTTCCAGCCGGACCAGCCGCACGGGAAACCGGGCGATCAACTCCGCCGAGCGGTCGGTGCTGGCATCGTCCACCACCACTGTTTCGAAATCGGTGAAGCTGGAGGCGGCGAGAGCATCGAGGGTCTGCTGAATGATCCGTTCCCCGTTGTGCACGGCGATGATCACCGACAGCCGCGGGGTCTGGTCAGGCAAATCGGTCACAGTGGTTTCTTTCGGGCCGGCAGCAGGTCCTGGTCAATGTTGATCGTTCAAAACAAAGGACTTTCGGTGCGAGCCAGAATCTACCACATCAGTGGCGGGGAATCAACTTTCGGGTCAGGCCATGCCGGCCTGGGCCCGGTGCCCCTCGCTGCCGTCCAGGTAACGGTCCATCACCGTGGCCGGCAGACCGGGCTGCTGGTAGTCATCGAACCAGTGGGCATGCGGGTTGCAGCGGCGGATCATGAAGCGGCCGCTGTCCTGGTCGTCGGCGGCGCGGTGGAACTTGAAGAAGATCTGGCGGTCGGTTTTACCCACCACCTCGATCTTGCCCTCGGCATGGGACATGACGAACCGGGCCTGCTTGGCCAGACCGGAAACCATCGACTTGGCGGCTTCAAAAATCCGGTAGCCCTCTTCCAGCGGGACCGAGAAGGGCTTGTTGCCCAGGGCCGGGCGGCACTGGAAGACGTAGTAGGGGCTTACACCCACTGCGGAGAGATTCCCGAACAGATCGGCCAGGGCGGTGGGGGAGTCGTTCACCCCACGGATCAGCGGGGTCTGGTTGAGCAGCACCGCTCCGGCCGCGCCCAGTATTCTGAACCCCTCCACCGATGGATCGGAGATTTCCTGGGAGTGGTCGAAGTGATTCATGATGTAGATCTGTTTCCCCTGCCTGGTGACCCGCCGGATCAGCGCCGCCAGGGAGGGGTCGTCCACCACCCGTAAGGGATCGAAGGCGAGCATTTTGGTTCCGATGCGGATGAAGCGGATGTGGTCGATGTCCATCAGCCGGCCGATGATGGACTCCAGCCGGGACGGGGGCAGGGTCAGCGGGTCACCGCCGGTGATCAGCACATTGGTGATTTCCCGGTGGCGCCGCAGGTAGTCCACCGCGCCGGTGAGGTCCCGCAGGTGGTCATTGCGGTTGTTGAGGAATATCCGCTTGCGGAAGCAGTAACGGCAGATCCCGCCGCAGCTGTTGCTGGCCAGCAGCAGGGCCGTGGAATTGTATTTATGTTGCAGACCGGGGATAACCGTGTGGTCGTGCTCGTTCGAGGCATCCAGTCGGCCCCAGTTGTGCAGTTCCCCGACGTCCGGCACGATCAACCGGCGGATGGGATCATTCGGGTTGCTCCAGTTGATCAGCGAGAGGTAGTGTTCGCTGGCCTGGAAGGGGAAGCGGTCCACCACTTTTTGCAGGCGCCGCTTTTCCTGCTCCCCGAGTTCGGGCAGTGCGGAGATGCTAGCGATTTGTTTTGTGCTCACGGTGCGGCCTCTCTGGAAAATGATCCCGGCCTCGAGGGAGAAACCGATACTTGATCGACTTTAAAAATCGACAATTCCCAATGGGAACTGATCCGCGTTCACGGTACAGGTCACTGAGAATGTAGTGTTTTACTTGCCCGGCCGACAGGAGCGTGAAAACGTTCCCGGGAGATTCCCGGTGTTTCTGACCCGGGTTTCTCTTATGAACGGGCAGGAAAAAAACAACTGGGCTTCAGCGGGCGGTTCCACAGCCGGGTTGGATCGTCTGGACTCGGAAGATCACCATAATCTATAATTCGAATCCAGCGGCACCGACAATCCGCACGTTCCGGAGTCGTCATTGATGACACCGGAGATTCTCAACTTGCACCATTGCCCTGAATAATAACTACGGTTACACTAAGTATAGATTACACAAGAGTTATTGTCAAGTTCCGGCCTCGCCAGCCGGCTGACCGGGTTGCCTCGGGAGGCGTGATTTCCCCATGGGAGAGCTGCCGATGAACAGCGGCGGATGGCGGTCACGGGCAGCAGCAGCGGTCCTGGTCGCCCTGGCGTCCCTGTTTCTGCTCAACTCGGTCAAGCCCGGGGAAATCTATTTCCGTGTCGATGATTTCGGCCACCTGGCCTTCTGTCGGCACGTGGAGGAAACGGCCTCGGAGGTATCCGGGCGTGGATATATCGGCCGCTTTATCTCAACGGCGGTCTCTCCGGGCGAGCATTTCCCCCATGTCCACACCGGGCGGCCGGTGACCAACCTTTTTCGGGCCACGCTCTATCACTACCTGGGGGAGAGTCCGGCGGCCTACCAGACCGTTCTCCTGTTGCTGCTGGCCCTGCTGGCCGCCCAGCTGGCCGAACTGGCCGGGTATCTCTCCGGCCGTCCGGCTGGTGGTGCCCTCTGTGCGCTGCTCTTTGTCTCCTGTCCACCGGTGGCCGGCCTGCTGGCCTGGTCCAGCCATCTCAACCTGGCCCTGGGCCTGGTGCTGTCAGCGGCGGGCCTGCGGCTGACGTTCGGATTCGTCATCGACGGGAAGCGGCCTGGCCTCTATCTCGGCTTCCCCCTGCTGCTGGCCGCGCTGCTCACCCGGGAGACCGAGCTTTTCGTCGTTCCCGTGGTGCTGGCCGCGGCAGCCGCGGTGGCGGGGCCGCGTCGCGACTGGAAACGATTCCAGCCGGCACTTTTCTACCTGGTGCTGGCGGTGCTCCTCTGGGCCATCCCGTCCTTCCGGGCCCGCAGCGGCGGCGGGATCCCCTTTGCCGATATCCCGCTCACCCTCGAGCTGGCCCGCATCACCTTCCTGGCCCAGGCTGGAACCGTGCTGAAATGCCTGGCCTGGTTTCTGCTGCTGCCCCTGGCCCTGGTCCATCCCGGGTTGGGTGGGGAGGGCCTGTCCGTGGCCGGTGGCCGGACCGGAGCGGCAGTTCTGGCCATCTCGGCAGCGGTTCTGCTGCTCCTTCCCGGGGGGATTCTGCACGCGGTCCTGCTGATGGCACTGCTGGCCGCCGCCCTCCTCCGCGGGGGCCGTACCGTGACCCCGGGCCTGGCCTGGGCCGCCGCGGCGGGGCTGCCCATCCTGGTCTACGGCGCCTATGCAGGCCGATACGCCGTTGAACCCCTGTTCGGCCTCTGCCTGGCCCTTTCCCCTCTGCTGGGCGGAGCCTGGTCAGGCCTGGTCCGCCGCCGCGATGTGGGTCCGGCCGCCCGACGGGGGCCGGCCCGGGCGGCCTGCCTGCTGTTTGTGGGACTGACCCTGCTCCAGCTGACCTTTAACTTCTGGCCCGACACCCTGCTGCGGGTGGTCCGTAAACCGGGGCTCCTGAGGCGCAGCGCCCACTGGGGCGAGGGGCTGGTGCGGTCGGCGGAATCGAGGGCCTGCGCCCTCGCCACCTTTGCCGGCCGTGTTCCCGAAGGCTGGCGGCAGGTCGAAGGGTGGAGCCACCCGGAGGACGTGCAGGATCATCCCCCACAGGAGACCCTGCTCCTCTGGCACGATCCCCAGGGACGCTACCTGCGCCTCGGGACCTACTACTCGCCCATGGAGCCGGCCCTGCCCATCTGGGCCCTGGACGCCGAAGGGGGACGGTCCTGGGAGTGGAACCGCTGGTTCTGGCGCTCGGCGCGGATCAAGGGGCCCAGCCGAATGCTCCCCCGTCTGGGCGGTCTGAACAGCCTCGCGGATCCCGGCCCCGGCGGGACGGTCCTCCCCCTGGCCGGCGAACTCTGGTCCGGAGACGTCTGGGACCACGCGCGGCTGGTATCCTCGGTGCCCCAGCTCAGCGATGCCGTGGCCGGCCTGGAACTGTTCAACCACTACCGGCACGTGGCCGAGGACCTGGGGGCCGACGAGCGGCAGGCCATGGTTCTCTTCGAGACCGCCCGGCTCTTCTGCCACGAGGACGGCCGCTGCGACACCTACGAAAAACACCTCCTGGACCGCATCGCCATGGGCTGGGGAACGGAGCGCTGACCCGTTCGTCATCCTTGCTCAATTTGTGGCATACTGATCGGCGTTGTCCCTCACATCCCCAAGGAGTCTGCTCATGAATCTGGAACAGGAAAAACTGACCCAGGCCGCCGAGATCCTGCGGCAGCTGGACATCGACCTCTGGCTCACCTTTGTCCGCGAAACCGAGGTGACCCGTGACCCCTCGCTGGACATGATTCTCGGCACCGGCTGTACCTGGCAGTCGGCCTTCATGGTCACCGCCGGAGGCGAGACCATCGCCCTGGTGGGCAGCCTGGACAAGGCCAACATCGAGACCACCGGGCTCTTCGGCGAACTCACCGGTTACCTCAAGGGCATCGATGAGGAACTGCTGGCCGTGCTCGAGCGTCTCGACCCCCGCCGCATCGCCATCAACTACTCCACCGACACGCCGGTGGCCGACGGTCTGACCCACGGCATGTATCTCAAACTGTTGGAATACCTTGAGGGGACGCCCTATGCCGACCGGCTGGTCTCGGCCGAAGCGGTGATCGCCGCCCTGCGCGGCCGCAAGTCGGCCAGCGAGCTGGGCCTCATCGAGGGCGCCATTGCCGAGACGGTCACCATATTCAGCAAGCTGGGTGAGTTCCTGCGGCCCGGAGTGACCGAAAAAGAGGCCGCGGCATTCGTCATCGCCGAACGGGAGAAAACCGGGCTGCCGCCGGCCTGGGACGAAGAGCACTGCCCGGCCATCTTCACCGGTCCCGACTCGGCCGGCGCCCACGCCGGGCCCACCGGTCGCACCGCCGAACCGGGACACGTGCTGAACATTGACTTCGGAGTGCGGAAGAACGGCTACTGCTCGGACCTTCAACGCACCTGGTACTTTCTTCGGGAAGGGGAGAGCACGGCCCCCGCGGAGGTGCTCCGCGGTTTCCAGACCATCCTCGACTCGGTGACCCTGGCGGCTGAGTTCCTCAAGCCGGGGGTCATGGGCTGGGAGGTGGACGACAAGGCTCGCGGCCACATCACCGCTGCCGGGTACGAGGAATACCCCCACGCCCTGGGCCACCAGGTGGGCCGGGTGGCCCACGATGGCGGCGGCCTGCTCTGTCCGCAGTGGGAGCGGTACGGTCAGCTGCCCTTCCTCAAGGTGGAGGAGGGCCAGGTCTACACCCTGGAGCCGCGGCTGCCCATTGCCGGGCACGGCGTGGCCACCATCGAGGAGATCGTGGTGGTCACCGCCGACGGGTGCCGCTGGCTCTCGCCGCGCCAGACAGAGATCTGGCTGGTGCCGTTCAGCGAATAGTGCTCCTGTCATTGCGAGGAGCCCGCAGAGCGGGCGACGTGGCAATTTCCTGAGTGACAA
>CBESOE010000147.1:0-10344 GCA_965531145.1 uncultured bacterium
CAGTTCCACATCCCGTGTACCGAGGCCAGGTTGACCATGGCGAAGTAGTAGGGAGCGTAGATCAGGAAGGGCGCCCGCCCCTTGTCCGAAACGATTCTCCACCCGGCCAGGGCCAGAAAAATGATCCCCAGCTGGCCGAGGAGCAGGGCCCCGTAAAACAGGGACGGCTGGCGCAGAACGATCAGCAGGTTGAGCAGCAGGAGCAGCGGGAAAAGCAGGGCCACTGCCCGCCGCAAAAACTGGCGGGTGAAGATCTGGATCGAGTAGACCCCGGTTTTCATCGGGTTGCAAAGATGCCTCATCAGCCAGAACCCACGCAGTCCGCCCTGGATGATTCGCACCTTCCGGCGGTATTCGTCAGACGAGGTGGGCGCCACATCCTCGAAGGAGCGGGCCAGGGGTTCATAGACCAGCCGGTAGCCCCGGTGGCGGATATACGCTGAAAGGTAGTAGTCGTCGGCCACGGCCGGGTCGGGCATGGGCTGGTAGATCGATTTGCGGATGGCGAACATCGACCCTTCGGCCGAAACGATGCTGCCCAATCGGTTCTCGCAGCGCTTGGAGAACTTCTCGTAGCGAAGGTAGAGGCTCTCCCCTTCCCCGGAAATCACCTCCCCCGGGTTGCGGTAGATCTTGTCGCCCCAGATGCCCCCCACCTCGGGGTCGCTGAATCCCGGGACGAGGTTGATGATGGCCTGCGGGTCGTACATCACGCTGGCGTCGGAGAGGACCACGATCTCTCCCGACAGCTGGGGGATGGTTTCGTTGAGCGTCAGCACTTTCCCCCGGTTCACCTGGTAGTCGAACAGTTTCACGCCCTGGTCGGCGAAACGGCCGACGACCTCCGCCGTGCTGTCGGTGGAGCCGTCGGAAGCCACGGCGATTTCAAGCTGCCCCTCGGGGTATTCCAGGGCCAGGCAGTTGCGCACCTTCTCCTCGATGATCGACCCCTCGTTGAGGGCACAGACCAGGATGGTGACCGTGGGGCGGTATTCCGGGTCCCGCCTGATCGGCCGGTTGATCACCCGGGACAGCAGGACCAGCAGGAGAGGATAGCCAACGTAGGTGTAGGCGATCAGGGCCAGTATCAGCCAGAACAGGAATTCCATCATCCCTGTCATCCCTGCACTCCCGTGGTCTGTCCGGCGCTGGTGGAATGCAGCGCATCGCACCAGAGCATGAAGTTGGTCAGCCCCCAGATGGGGCGGCTGTTGTCACGCCGGCCGGCCATGTGGTCATCGATGACCCGCTGCACATACTCCGGGTTGAAAAGCCCGGCCCGGGCCAGCGAGTCGGGGCTGAGCACGTCCAGAACCATCTCCCGCAAGCTCCCCTTGATCCAGGCGGCGATGGGCAGGCTGAACCCGGCCTTCTTGCGATAGAGGATGGTGTCCGGGAGAACCCCCTTGAGCGACTGCTTGAGGATGTGCTTCTTCTGTTGGCCCTTCAGCTTGTAGCGGGCGGGGATCGAGGCGGCGAATTCGGCCACCGTGTAGTCGAGGATCGGTACCCGGGACTCCAGGGAAACCGCCATGCTCATCTTGTCCACCTTCATCAGGATGTCGTCCGGCAGGTAGACCATGGTATCGATGTAGAGCAGGCGGTCCAGTTCGTCCGTTGCCGCCGCCTCGCCGAAATAGCCGGAAAAGAGGTCAGCCGCAGTGTCCCCGCCGGTGAGGCCGGCCCGGTAGTCCGCCGCGTAGAGGCTCTGTTTCTCGGCCTCGGTGAAGATCACCTTCCAGGCCAGGTGCGCCTGGGCCGGTGACAGGTGGTAGCCCGAGAGCAGCCGCTTGGCCTTGTAGTCGAGGCTGACCTTCTTGTCCGAGACCGGCAGCATCCCCACCGCCGGCTGCAGCAGCCCTCGCACCAGCGGCCCTGGCAGTCGCCGCAGCAGCCGGGCATAGCGGTGGGCGGCATAGGTCTCGTAACCGGCGAAGAGTTCGTCCCCGCCGTCCCCGGAGAGCACCACGGTGACGTCACGGCGGGCCAGGCGCGAAACGTAGTAGGTGGGGATGGCCGAGTGGTCGGCAAAGGGCTCGTCGAGGTGCCAGGCCAGCTGCGGCAGCAGGGCCGCGGCATCGGGCCTGACCAGTTCCTCGTGGTGATCGGTCTCGAATTTTTCAGCCACCATCCTGGCGTATTTCAGCTCGTTGAAGGTGTCCTCCTCGAAACCGATGGAGAAGGTCTTCACCTGTTTGTTCAGCAGACGGCTGGCGATGGCCACCATGGAACTGGAGTCGATGCCTCCGCTGCAGAGCACACCCAGGGGCACGTCGCTGATCATATGGCGCTTCACCGCCGCCGTGAGCAATTCCAGCAGCCGCTCGGCATACCAGCCTTCTGACTGTTCGGGGCCGGTCCGTCCGTCACCGCTGTACTGCAGCGACCAGTAGCGCTGGATCTGCACCTTGCCGTCCTGCCACTGCAACCAGTGGGCCGGCGGGAGTTTTTGCACTGCCCGATAGATCGACTGCGGTGCCGGGATGTAGTTCAGCGAGAGGTAGTTGTTCAGCCCCACCGGGTCGAAGTCCCGGGGCAGATCCGGGTCCTCCATCAGGCATTTTAACTCCGAAGCGAAAGCCAGTCTCTTGTTGTCCTGCCAGTAGTAGAGCGGCTTGATCCCCAGGCGGTCGCGCACCAGCAGCAATCTCCTGCGGTCAGCATCCCAGATGGCCAGGCCATACATCCCGTTGAGCTTGCTCACCAGGCCCTGGACACCCTCCTCCTCGTAGAGGTGGACGGCCACCTCCACATCGCTGTTGGTGGAGAACCGGTGGCCCCGGGCCTCCAGATCCTGGCGCAGTTCGGGGAAATTGTAGATCTCGCCGTTGCAGACGATGGCGATGCGGCCGGTTTCGTTGAGGATGGGCTGCTGGCCCGAGGAGAGGTCGATGATCGAGAGGCGCCGCATCCCCATACCGAAGGAACCATCGGTATAGATCCCCTCGTCGTCCGGACCGCGGTGGGTCATCACCGAGCACATCCGGCGGAGCAGCTCCTCGGATACCGGGCGGTCACCATCTTCGGTGTGGAGATACCCGCAAATACCGCACATTCTCTTCCCCTCTCCGCTCAAACGACCACAATCCGGCTCATTGTTCTGGATAGAAGGCGAAGTTACCACAGGAACCCGGGTGGGGCAATGCCATACACCCGCGTCCAGTACCGCTGATATGACCGTTACGGATACGTAACTGCCGTGACGAAATCATTATCACGGCAGGCGCATTTCCCAGGCCGTTGACCGCCCTCTCAGCAGACATATCGGCACAAATTCAGGGAATGGCAATGGAAAAGAATGTGGAGTAAGGCAGGAATTCAGGACGTTGAGCGACGGCGACCCACCGATCAATAGGCTCCGCTTCTCCTGGAAACGGCCACTGCGGTCCGCAGCAGTATTCGCAGGTCGAGGCCCAGGGACTGACGGTTGATGTAGTCGATGTCCAGTCTCACCCGCTCGTCGAATTCGAGATCGCTGCGCCCGTTCACCTGGTGCAGACCGGTGATGCCGGGGATCGCCTTGAGGCGGAGCTTGTGCCACTCGTCGTACTTGTCCTCGTGGAACGAGGTGGGGCGCGGGCCCACGAGGCTCATCTCGCCGCGCAGAACATTGATGAAGTTTGGCAGCTCATCAAGGCTGAATTTGCGCAGGATATGGCCCACCCTGGTCACCCGGGGATCGTTCTCGATCTTGAAGTCGGGCCATTTGAGCTTGTTCTGTTTCTGGATCTCCTCGGTGAACTTGATCGCGTCGGCATCGCGGTGCATGGTGCGGAACTTGTACATCGGGAACTTGGTCCCGTCCTTGCCCAGGCGGATCTGCCGGAAGAGAACCGGACCGGGGGATTCGTGTTTGATCAGCAATCCGATGAGGAGCATGACCGGCATACCGATCACCAGGGCAGCCAGGGATGCCGTTACGTCAAGACATCGCTTGGCGAATTTGTAGAAAGCGTGCCCGTTGACCTGGACCAGTTCTTCGGCATAGCGGTTGAGAACCGCGATGTCCACCGTGGCAAGGTTCATGGCAGTGGCTGACATGTGATTTCTCTTCCGCTCACGGTGGACGGAAGGGATGGTCATGGTGAGAGGAAAGTTGATTTCCTCAGGTTCTGCGTGGGCTACCCGTTGGGACTGCTGCATCGCGACAATACTCCCTGCACTGTAAATACATCTACACGCGGGTGTTGCTGCACGTTTGTCCAAGCCGACGACCGGAACCTCAACCCCCTTGAAAACAGGTCACGGTCTAGAATCGTGCCGGTAATGGACTAGATGGTGGCGGGAGCAAAACTTCTAATCGGGATGTTTACTGCTTGCTGCCCAAGGACCGGACCCCGGGAATTCTGTCGTTCCCGGTGGAAACCTTCAGTTGGTGAAACCAACAGCCTGTCACCATACTCGACGGTTGAAATAATGCAAAATTAATACCAGGATGAGAATGTTCGGTGTCAATGGTAATTATATGAAAATAAAGACCTGACACAAAACAATTCCGGAGGGCACTGCCGGGACATCGATTCCCGGGGTAAAAATATGCATACAGTGTGTAAAACAGTACTCTTGTTTCAACCTGAAGGCCGAATTCTGCCATGGGGAGTGGCGGGTGTCAAGAAGTTTTTTGGCCGCCGAACTGTGAGAAGAATTCCAATTGTTTTTTAACGTTAGTGCGGATATTGTGCCTTTTCAATACATCCTCCCGGCCGGCGGCGGCCACCTTTTCACGGAGATCCTGGTCCGAAATCATCCGCTTCAGGGCATCGGCCAGCGCAGGGGCGTTCTTCTCCTCCACGGTCAATCCGGTCTGCTCGTTCATCACCAGCTCGGGAATGCCGGCGATGGTGGTGGAGACGGCGGGGACCCCCAGGGCCAGTGACTCGATCAGGACATTGGGCAGCCCTTCCATTTTTCCGTTCTTCTCAATGATACTGGGCAGGACAAAGATGTCCGACGCCCTGAACTGCTCGATGACCCGGTGGTGGGGGAAGATCCCGGGCAGTTTCACCACTTCTTCCAGCTCGGCCCGGCGGATCCGCGCTTCCAGCGAGGAGCGCAGTTCCCCCTCACCGATCACCGTGCACTCGACCTCGATACCCTGCTCCTTCAGCAGGCGGCAGGCCTCGATCAGGAAGCGGATGCCCTTGTACTCCTGCAGTGCCGCCACCGAGAGGATCTTGACCTTGCCCTTGATATCCCAGGATGTCTTGGGTTCGTATTCTTCGAGACGCAGGCCGTAGCGCACCGGCTTGATCTTTTCCGGGTCCATGTCGGGGCATATCCGGAGGAAGTAGTCCCGGTTGTAGTCTGAGATGGCCACGACCATGTCGGCCCGCCGCAGCTTGTCGTCGAGCATCACCGTGTCGACAAAAATATCGTGGGCGTGGGGCGTCATGGAGAAGGGGATGCCGGTGAGCCAGTTGATCACCAGGCCGCACACCGCAGGCTGCCGGGCAAAGTGGCAGTGAACCCGCTCCAGGCCCTGCAGCTGGGCCTGGCGGGCAAACCGCACGCACTTGGGCAGCAGAGCCACGGTCTTGAGCAGGAAGCTGCCGCTGCGGCGCATGCCGAGCACCAGGTGCGCCCACAACGAGAGGTAGCGGCCAGGGCTGCGGAAGAGAAAGCCGAGGTTGGCCTTCCAGACCGCCCAGGAGAGCAGGAACGGCGAGTAGGTGGTCCGCTCCAGCATGATCCGTGTTTCCTGGTGGTGCACCGGATAGTCGGTGATGGTCTTCAGCGAGAAGAGCCTTACATCAACCCCGAGGTTCCGCAGCTCGATCATCTCCCGCAGGATGAACGTCTCGGTCACCTTGGGAAACTCCACCACAACGTAGCCGACTTTTGCGGGTGCGCCGTCATTCACGATTCAGATCCCCTCCCATTCTTCAGTAGCGCTTCAGTTTCGCCTGGTCCCCACAGGATCGGTGACCCAGGATAATATCTTTAATCCGGTTCAACGGAAACTCAAGCAGAAATGCATAGTAGTTGCCCTCCAGGGCCCTGACATTGACCCTGAAGAGGAGCCGGTCCAGCCCGGGCAGCCCCACGTGGCGGAATACCTCCTGGGCGATTTTGCGGCTGATGAGCCCCGAGGACCGACCCGCCACGTTCTCCCCGTGGTCACAGGTGACCGCCCGGAATCCGGCATCCTCGAGGGCCAGTTGCAGCGACGCCTCGCTGAACCGCTCACCCGGCCAGCAGAAGAAATCGGCGGTGCACCCTGTTTTGTCCTGTACCAGCCGGCGGCTCCGCTGGAGTTCGTCCAGCACCCGGGACCGGTATTCCTCCACCGTCTCCAGGCTCCCGGTCCCGGCATGGTCCGCCCGGTAGTCCCGCGCCATAGCGTGGAGCTGCTCCCGCCAGTCGGAGCGTTGAAAAAACGTCAGCCCCCCGCACCGGCGGACGTGCTCCTGGCAGTGCTCCCGCAGGCCCAGGTCCTCGTTCCAGCGGGGCGAGACCAGTGAGCGGTCAAAACGATACACCGGACGGCCAAGGCTTTCCGCCCCCGGCCCCTGATGCTCCAGCCACCGGATTTTACGCTCCGGGTGATCGAGCCAGTCGAGCCAGAACAGGTTATCGCCCGGGTGGTGGAAGTCGATGATCTCATCGCTGGTGAAGGCCCAGTCGTGGGTGCAGCTGTGGGGCATGAACTCCACCAGCCCGCTCTCCTGCATGGCCCTGACCTCGTTCCAGTTCAGGTAGCCGGTCCAGTTCAGGTCCTCCTGCCGCGCCCGGCCCTGCCAGACGTCCTCCAGTGTGGGCCGCAGGCCCCCGCCCTCCTCGATGAAATCGGTGGCGATGAAGAAGGTGGCCTTCTTGTTGTATTTCCGGAGCAGCGGGAAGACGTTGACCCAGTTGTCGAGCATCCCGTCGTCAAAGGTGAGGCTGATCGGCCGCCGGGGCAGCGGCCCCTTCCCCTCCACCCCGTCCTGCAGCTGGTGCAGGTGGAGCGTTTCGAAACCCCGGCGGTCCAGCCAGGCCAGTTGTTTCTCAAAGAGCCCGGTGGACATGACGATCTGCTGGTCCGGGTATTCGGAAAAGGCATCGGCGACGCTGTGATACATCAGCACCGGCACTTTTCGCGGCCGCGGGCGGTACATCATCAGGTGGCCGGCAACCGCCGCCACCAGCAGGAC
Source organism: uncultured bacterium (assembly GCA_965531145.1). Lineage (GTDB taxonomy): Bacteria > Acidobacteriota > JAQAZP01 > JAQAZP01 > JAQAZP01 > JAQAZP01. Next base: position 7,134 of record CBESOE010000147.1, read on the forward strand.
CACGCCGGAGAGGGCCCGGTGCAGCGGCGTCAGCGCCACGCCCGCCATGAAGAGGATCGCCGCCAGAGCCGCTTCGGCCAGCAGGAACAGGGCCACCACGATTGAGAACTGGAACAGTTTGCGAACGCCGATGGTCATCTGCACTCTCCGGGCCTGCACTCACCAGATGGGGCCCGGCAGTCTACCTCGAAGCTCTGAAATATTCCAGCAGGATGATGGTGGCGAGGGAAAGCAGGAACCCGAGCACCAACCCGAGAAAGGTGGTGACCAGGATGGCCGGGGAGACCGGCCTCACGGGCAGTGTTGGAGGCTCCACGATCCGGATGTCGTAGAGTTTGGCCACTTCCAGGAGCCGGGCTTCCCCGAGTTTTTCCTGGAGCAGGCCGTAGGTGGCGCTCAAAGCAGAAAGCTGGCGGTTCAACCGGGTGAAATGCGTCTCCTTGCCCGGGAGATCGGCAAGCAGCCCGTCGTAGCGCTGCAGCACTTCGTCCAGCGCGGAAAGGCGGGCTTCCTGGGAGATGAGCAGGGTTTCCACCCGAACCAGCCGGTTCATCATCTCGGTGTAGACCGGGTTGGTGGAGAACTGTTCCTGGGTCAGGATTTTTTCCATTTCCCCGCCCAACGCCTCGCGCAGGGTGACGATGGACGACTGCACCGCCTTCACCTGCTGGTGTTCGGTGGTGTAGACCTCCATCAACGAGGCCAGTTCGACCTCCGCATCGGCCAGCTCGAACCGCATCTTCATGAGCGAGGGATTCAATTCCATCATCCTCGAAGAGACTTCCTTGTCCACCCCCTCAAGCTGGTTGAGCAGCCCCTCGCGCTCGGCGCGAAGCTCCTGCAGGGTGGCCCACAGCGAATCGTATTCCGCCTGGTATTCGCTCTCCCGGTTGATCAGGTCCGTGCCCTGGGTGCCGATGTGCGGGGTGCCCTCGCTCTCATTGAACTGGAGCAGCTCTTCTTCCACGGCAAAGAGATCGGTTTCCAGCCGGGCGAGTTCGTTCTCGATGAAGCGGCGGGATTCACCAGCGAGATCGTGGTTGAAGGACCTGGTGTATTCCACGTAGGTCTCGGAGAGTGTCCGGGTGATCTGGTAGGCAATGGTGCCCGAGATCGCCCGGGCCTGGATCTCCAGGACAAAGGAGTTGGGAAAGATATTGATGCTGACCTTCTGCTCCAGGGTTTCCACCATCTCTTCCAGCTCGGTGGTCTCGCGGCCCGGCCCGTAGTTGAGGAAATTCAGAGTGTTCCCGACGGCCGCCACCACCGCACCTGCCGCCCGAGTCGCAAATCCAGGTTTCTCCTCGGCCATCGCCGGGCTGTCCATCATCTTTCTGGCCACCGATTCCAGCACCGTCCGGCTGAGGATGATCTGTGTCTTGGACAGGGTGGTGCTCTCCACGTCCTGCCGTCCGCCAAAGACCGATTTCTCCTTCAGCAGGGACCGGTCCTCTTCTGAGGGGTAGACCAGAATCAGGCAGGAGGAGACGAACGTCGGCTTCACCAACCGCATGGTCACGCTGCCCAGCAGGGACAACAGGCCCACGAATAGCGTAATGGAGATCAGAAGCTTGCTGTATTTTTTCGTCAGGACCTGCAGGTAGCCGACTTCCATGATTCGCCTCATCCCTCTGGCCCGGATCGCTATCCGGCGTTGATCCTTACTCTGCGATTTGATCGTTGACGTAGTAGTTCTTGCCGTACAGGTAGCGGAACACGACGTTTAGCTGCAGCGGTATGATTCCGTAGATATACTGGTCGAGCCACTGGTTGACCTTGGAGATGGTCTTCTTCGGCACGATGACCAGGTCGGCGGACTGGAGGTAGATGTCGTCCAGGGTGCTCTCCATCTGCATCGATTCGCGGAGATTGAGACGGTAGATTTCCCGTTCGCCCTCCGGGGACTTCCGCACCAGCAGCACTTCCTTGACCTTGGCCTTGTTGGAGAAGCCGCCGCTGCGCATGATTCCCTGCAGGGCGGTCATCCGGCCGCTCAACGGGAGCATCGCCGGGTAGCGTACCTCGCCGCCGATGTAGACCTTTGCCTCGGCGATCTCCAGCACCGCCACGGTCACTTCCGGCCTGGTGAAATAAGTGGCGTAGGCCTCGGTCAGTTCCTTGTCCAGTTCTTCCGGGGTGCGGCCGGCCACGACCACATCGTCCACCAGCAGCAGGGAGACCCGGCCGTCCGGACGGACGGTGACTTCCTGGTTCAACTCGCTGTCATAGAAAAAACTGAACCGCAGGGAGTCGCCGGGTTTGATCCGATAGGTTTCGCCGCCGTTCTGGACCCCGTACTGGTCCACGGCATCGAGGACCGCTGATTCCTCGGTCACCTCCCGGTAGGTCGGCGAACTGCAGCCTGACAGCAGAAGGAGGAAACAGAGAGCCGACAACAGGCATAGCCATCGAGAGCCGATCATGGCAGCATGCGCTCCTCAACTTCCGGGGAACTCCGGATCAGTCTCCGGCCTGCCCCCGCGAAACCCCGGACACGTGCAGGTCGGGAAAGCCCATCCCGCTCTGCGCAAAAAGTGACTGCGATCTTACTCCGTATCGGTATTCTGCGTGAAATGTTAATCCTAAAAAAAAACAACCCTCAGCAGAATTTCTCCCCCCGAACACGGACGTACTGTGACAACGATTTCAATTGTTGAAAATCGTAACGTACATTGGCTCCAGAATCAACCGTTGACGGGCTGCTGGATTTCCACCCGCAGGATCTTTTACACTGGCCGAGCACCTCACCGGAAGGGTGAGGAACAAAACCCGGCCGCCACCGCGGCCAGCAGCCGGCAGGAGCCATGACCAGTCGAACCCGCGCGGCACAGGCGCCACAGTTGACCAGCCCGGGTGCCGGCAACCGAGCCCGCCGCCTTTTGCCCCTGCTCATCCTGGCGGCCGCGGTGCTGTTGCCCTACCTGAACAGCCTGGGGAACGGGTTCCACTGGGATGATCATCACCACGTCCTTGAAAACCCGTCAATTCGCGATGCCGGTAACCTGCCGCGGTTTTTCACCGATCCGTCCACCTTCTCCCGCGATCCCGGAATCCAGATGTACCGGCCGCTGTTGATGGTGACCTACGCCCTCAATTTCGCCGCCGGCGAATCCCGAGGCTGGGGCTACCACCTGGTGAACATGATCCTCCACCTGATGGTCACCCTGCTGCTGCACCGTCTGTTGCTGCTGATTCTCCCCTCCCCCGGCGG
>CBESOE010000148.1:0-10340 GCA_965531145.1 uncultured bacterium
CCGGCCAGGATGTAGTTCTCCAGCGGGTCCGGGCAACGGAACCGCTGCCGCCAGAATCTCCGCAACTGCCAGCCCAGCCCCCACAGGGCGAGGAGCACACTGCTTCCGCCCAGCAGCCAGCGCAGGGGATCGAACACATGCTTCACCGCCGCCTGTATCCCCTCACTGCCGAACCGGGAGTAATCCAGGTTGGAGAAGATGTAGTGCGGGAACACAAATGAGTTGTATCGCGGCCAGTAGGAGACCCCCTTGATAAAGGAGAATGGGTGAACCAGGTTGAACCCGTAGTAGAAATGCCCCTTGCTCTCGTCCACCACCGGGGCCAGATTCTGGTCACCCTGCATGACCAGGAACCAGGGGATGAGGGTGACCACGATCAGCGTGAGCGCCAGGGCAACTCCGAGCCAGTTTATTCGGAAAGATTTCCGCAGGTAGAGGAAGCCGCTCATGATCACCAGCAGCAGCGCCGATGGGTGCAGCTGAAAGGCATAGCCCATGGCCAGGACATGCAGAAAACTCATCCAAAACGCTTTCGGTTTTTTGACCAGCCGGTGATAACTGTAAAGGTGCAGTGCGGTGGCGCAGAACAGATAGGACGGATTCCAGAGAACGGCTTTGGACACCCGCCAGGGTGAAAGCCAGAACAGGCCGACAAAGACAAGGATCTGCAGCGGCGTGAACGTCCCTCTGAGGGCCAGTACCAGCAGCCCGAGGCTGGCCAGCTGCAGCAGGCCGATGAGTAGTTGCGGGGCCATGGAACTGTCGGCCAGCATCAGCGGCAACCCCACCAGGGCGGTGGTCAGGCTGCCGGGGACATTGCCGCCGCTGGTGACCAGGTTGCCGTAGTGCTCCCACTCTCCGAGGAAAGCGAGCCTGATCCCCTTTTCCAGCAGTTGCTCCTGGTCCGAGGTCATCACCACGTTCCAGGCATAGAACAGTCCCTGAGCAAAACCGATCAGGACGATGCTCCAGAAAACGGTCCTGAGGAACGTCTTGTTCTCCAATGGCCCACTCCCCCGCCACGACCAATGCTCTCTAAAGGTGTCCTGGTACGGTATCGCAACACCATATCGGTAGCAAGTGCGGCAACCCGGAAACAGGGCGAATACAAAAATACAAATCCCCTGTCCGGATTTTCACCCGAATGTCGCTTACCGATGTGAGGGGCAATGACCAATCCAGGCAGGATGCCCCGTCACAGGCTTTACCAGCAATACTCATGGGGGAATCAAAATGAAATTGAAGGTGATGATGGCAATCCTGATCTTCGTGCTTTCGGGCCTCTGGGCTCTGCCCGCCGGGGCAACCTGGTCCAAGGACACGGCTAAAACAACCCGGTCTGCACCGCGATCAACGATCAGCAGTATCAGCGCAACATCAGCGACGGTAACGGCGGCGTGATCATCTCCTGGATTGATGACCGCTTCGAACCGGACGAGCAGGATCTCTATGCCCAGCGGGTGGACTGGTTTGGCACTATCCAGTGGGCCGATGGCGGCATCCCGATCTGCACTGCGCCGGGCCATCAGAACTCCCCCCGGATGGTCGCCGACAACACCGGCGGTGCCATATTCACCTGGAAAGACCAGCGCTGGGGAACCGACTATGACCTCTACGCCCAGTGGGTCGATTCGAACGGCTACCTCGGCGGACTGGAAACCATCAACGCCGCCCTGGGTTGCCTGCCCTGCTCGGGAGCGGTGCCCTTCAGCACCCGGTTCCGGGCCACGATGTACAACCTGCTGGACGACCAGTTCCGCCGGGTGGCCGGCCGGGTCAACATCCTGCTGGCCAACGGTTCCCAGGTCAGCAACTGGCGTGCCGGGTCCACCACCCTTTCACCAGGAGAGGCCTACAACGCCTCCTGGTACAGCACCATTCCAGCCATCAGCTCGATGATCGGGCCGAACCAGTTCACACTGGAGCTGGAGGACGTGACCCAGGCTCCCTACAACCAGCCACCATACATGCCGTCGGGAGACACGGACAGTTACACGGTCACGGTGAGCGGTATCGCACCGTAAAAGGCTGAAACAAATAGTACGCACCGGGGACGGCGGCCATGGGCCGCCGTCCTTGTTTGTGGGGGCAGACTAAAGCCGATCATGATTCAGCGGCTGGCATCACCAAACGCCTTCACTTTGTAACACTGATTGCACATGATTTTTTGCCGGGACCGTGGGTTCCCGGAAAACAGGCTGCGGGCATCCTGGAATTTTTCATTGTTCCAGACCGACATGAAATCATCATCCCCAAATACGCCAAAATCATCCCGGTCCATGAACTGCAGGCAGCAGGGCCCGATCCCTCCATCCCAGTGAAACGTGGCCGTGGTCCAAAGCCAGTCACAGATCCCACCGCGGCGGTCATCCACCGGCCTGTTTCGGTCCGTGATTCCCGGCATGGTCACAAAGCGGTCGAAGCCGATATCCTGTGACAGTCCATGCGCGCGCTCCACCTGGTGTGCGTTGTGGGGAAAGATCAGATATTGCCAGGTCAGAAACGGTTTCCTTCTTCCCAGCCTTTTCCTGAAGCTGATGAGTCTTGCAGCGTTGTCCAGGGCGGTATCCAGACTTCCGCCCTTTCGGTACTGGCCGTAGGTCTCCTGGTCGGCGCCATCCAGCGAGACGGACAGGTAGGTCAATCCCGATTGGAGCAATCCTTCGAGCTTTACGTCACTCAGGCGGACATTCAAATTCGTGTGGATGCTGGTGCAGACCTTGCGCTGCTCGGCCATGGATATCATCTGCACGATGTCCTTGTGCAGCAGCGACTCACCCCAGTTGAACAGATCAATGATGTAGGCGAAATCACCAAGTTCATCGAGGATACGGCCAAACCTCGCCAGATCCATGAAGCCCCTGGGACGGCCCTTGACCTGTTTACCGGTGGGACAGTGAGAGCATCGCAGATTGCACGAGTTGGTGACATCCACGATCAGCCGGTACGGCCAGGCGGTGACCCTGGACCGGCGCAGTTTTCGCTCGACCAGGGACCTGGCCAGGTTGCGCAGCTTGCGAGGTGTGCTGTAGTTCAGCAGGGCGTGCTGACCCTGGTGAGCAAGACGGCTGCCCGGGAACGTCTTCATCGCATGTTGTTCATCCAGACCTCTGCCCGGTCACCCCGTCACGGTTCGTCGGGAGCCGCGGGTGTGTCGGGTTCGACGTTCTTCACATACGTGTCGAACCACTCGATCTGCTCCCAGAGGACGTGTTCGATGCTCTCCCGCGCCCGGTAGCCGTGGTCCTCGAAGGGCAGCAGCACCAGGCGGGCGGTACCGCCCGAGCCGCGCACGGCCTCGAAGAATACCTCGGACTGGAAGGTGAGCGTGCCGGGGTTGGAGTCGGCGTTGCCGTGGATGACCAGCACCGGTTCGTTGACCTTGTCGGCGAAGAACGTGGGCGAGACCTGGATGTAGGCGTCCCGGGCCTCGAAGAGGGAACGCCGCTCGGACTGGAAGCCGAATGGCTGGGTGGTCTTGTTGTATGAGCCGCTGCGGGCGATACCGGCCCGGAACAGGTCGGTGTGGGCCAGCAGGTTGGCCACCATCAGCCCGCCGTGGCTGTGACCGATGACACCGATGCGTTCGGGATCGGTCACGCCGATCTCCACAGCCTTGGCCACCGCCGCCTCCGCATCGGCCACCAGCTGGGGCACGAAGGTGTCGTAGGTGGTTTCCGGGTCCCCGATCATCGGCATGGTTGTGTTGTCGAGCACGGCATAGCCCTGGAGCAGGAAAAAGAGGTGCGAGGAACCGTAGATCCTGCTGAAGCGCCTGGTGGAGCCGCGGACCTGCCCGGCAGTGGCCGGATCGGAGTATTCCATGGGATAGGCGTAGACCACCGTGGGCAGCGCCGTGCCCTCCTTGTAACCGGGGGGAAGGTGCAGCTGGAAGCTGAGCGGTACGCCGTCCTCCCGCTCGTAGCGAACGAGACGCTTCTCGATCTGGCGCAGCTGGGGGGTCGGATCCTTGAAGCGGGTGATGGGCTTCCGGGTAAGGGCCCGGGTGGCCTCGCCCTCGGCGGCTTCCATGGCCTCACCCAGGGTCGCCAGGTAGTAGTTGGGCACGTCGACGGCCGATTCGGAGCGCAGGACAAAGCGGTCCTCGTCACCGGCAAAAGCCACGAAATATTCGTAGTGGTCCGGGTTGCAGCGGAAGAGGCGCTGGACCTCACCGGTCTTCATCTGGCGCAGGTCGAGGAAAGGTCGGTCACCATCGGGGGTGGCGCCGCTGCCGGAGAAGTAGACCGCGTCGCCTTTCTGGTGCAGCACCCAACGGCCATTGGGCAGTGGATGGCGCTCAGCATAGCCGGGTGAGTTGTAACGGTCGCTCTCGTTGAGATCGTACCACAGACGCGAGGTGCCCTTGTCCACGTCCAGCAGCCAGGTGTAACTCCAGCGGCGGATACGCTCGCGCTCGGTGAGCATCAACGTGCCGCCTTCGGCGCCCCACCCGCCCTGCCAGCTGACGATACGGTGTTTGGCCCGGAAGACCTCTTCGGCCTCCCCGTCGAACGGAGCGTCCAGACGCATCAGCCGGTCGCGGTGGTCGGCCTCGGCCACCGGATTGCCGCCGTCCAGGGCCTCGACCCAGTAAAGCGTGTGCGGTGCGGTGGCACGCCAGGCGGCGCCCCGCGGGCCCAGGGGCACACCATGGATCGGCACCTCGTCGGCCAGGGGCAGGGAGGCGATAGTGGCCACGGGCCTGGCCTCCTTGTCCCAGACTTCCTGCTCGCTGGCAAAGCGCCAGAAAGGTACCGCATGGGACCAGGGACCCACCAGCCGCTCCACCAGCAGGAAGGCGCCATCGGGCGAAAACTCGGAGTTGGTGTAGATCGCAGGTTTACCCAGGACCGTGACCGTGCCCTTTGCCGGGTCAACGATCACCAGTTCCGAGGTGGCGTAGTATTCGAAGAGGGCGTCGTCGTGAGCGGTCTCCAGCAGGTTGCGCGATTCGTAGGTGGAGCGGGCCTTGGCTCCCTCACCCTTGAGGATTTCGGGCCCCGCCGGGATGGCCGGCGGCTGGGGCGGCGCTCCACGCTTGGGGATGCGGCGAACCAGCAGGCGCTGCTGATCGGGCAGCCACCGCGCTCCGATGTCGAGGAGCTGGTTGACGGCCACATCCTTGATTTTGGTCAGGTCGCCCCGGATCGAGCCCACCCACAGACCCATGTGATCGGCGTGCCTGGTGGTGAGGGCGAAACGCTGGCCGTCGGCGGTCCAGTTCACCGAGTGCACTTCAGCGTCTTTCGGAAAACCGAGGGCCGTCTCGGCACCGCCCTCCACCTTGACCAGGCGCGGGGACGTGGCCCCGTGGCGTCCGTGGGTATTGTTGGTCACGGGATCCACCCGCAGGCCGGCCAGTTTGTGCATGAGCCCAGCCATTTCAGCGAGGGGAGGATAGCTGACGGGATCGGCCAGCAGCAGGTACTCTCCCGTGGGTGAGGTCCACACCCGCGGCAGCCGGGGAGCATGGAGTACCTCCATCACCTCCTCGGGAGGAGTCTGCCAACCGGTTTTCGATTGTTGGACATCGTCTGCGGCCCCGGCAAACGGCGTCATCATCAGCACTATGGCGGTGAGCACGGTCAAGACTCGAAACATGTTCCTTCTCCTCAGTTGATGACGCTCGGCGGGGAATCCCCTCCTTGAACCGAGCCAGGCCACTCACATCCGCATGGCGATGGTCAGGCCATCCAGCTCGGGAGAGTGGAGCGGCAGGTGTGCCAGCAGGTGTACAACACGCCAGACGCCGGAGGTCTCGATGGCGTCGATAAAGGTTTCGGCGCCGGCAAAGCCGGTATTGTCTGCCACCAGCAGGCCGCCGGGTTCCACCAGGCGCTGGCAGGCGGGCAGGGCCCGGACGTAGTCTTCTTTCTCTATGTCGATAAAGACCATCCGGCAGGAATCGCTCAAACCGTCGAGAATCTCCAGAGCGTCGCCGGTGCGTACTTCGACGTGCGCGGACGCACCCGAACGCTGCAGCGTTTCCCGGGCCCCCTGGGCCAGGGCCGGGTCGTTCTCCAGGGTCAGCAGGCGGCCCCCGCTCTCGGCGCACGCCCGGGCGAGGTAGATGGCCGAATACCCGGTGGCCGTGCCCAGTTCCAGCACCAGCCCGGGGCCGACCAGCCGGGCGAGGATGCCCAACAGCTCGCCCACCACCGGCCCGACGATGGGCACATTGTCCCGCTCGGCCTCGGCTTCCAGCTCGAGCAGCAGGTCGTCCCGCGGCGGCAACAGCCGGCGGAAACGGTCTTCCAGGTTGGGGATCATGGATGACATGTCGAGATATTCTAAGCTCTCAGAGCAGAAGATTCCAGGGGAACCGCCGTGATCGCAACTATTTATGAATGAAACACCCAAGAAAACATGATATGCTGGAGGCAGCGAGTGCCAACCATGCGCTCGACAGCTGTTTCCACCGGGCCAGGACTTCGGAGCGTCATTCGGTCTGTTGTTCTTTCGGGATGCCGGTGCATTACCAATCGGTCTGGACCCCGGACCCATCTCGAAAAGAGCCAAAACATGAAATTCAAGGCTGTCACAGGAAGTTTGCTGCTGCTGTTCGTCGCTGTGCTCATCGGTTTCGCCGTGTCACCGTCACAACACGACGCTCAGACAACCGCCGCTCAACCGGCTCCCCACCCCACCGCCATGCGGCCGTTCGGCAACGATGATTTCGGCGTACCGAGCACATCCGGTGAGCCGCGGCAGTTGGAACCAGCCGACCTGACCGAGCCCGGCGCGGTGGTCTGGGGCACCGCCCCGGCCGCGATCATCGACACCACCACGCATCAGCAGATCCAGTATCCGGTGGACGGGCCCGATCGGCGGGTGAAGGAACTCCTGCCGCCGCACGAGAGCCAGTGGACGCTGCCGCTGGGGCCGCCGAACAGCCTGCCGGTGGGCAGTACGCTGGATACACCCCGTGCTTCAGCAGTAAAGACCTTTCCGGGAATCTCGGATACCGGCTGGACCCCGCCGGACCCGACCCACGCGGTCGGTCCCAACCACATCGTCTCCACCGTGAACATGTCGCTGGCTTTCTACGCCAAGGACGGCACCGTCCAGTACAGCAACGATCTAGGCGACGCCGGCAACCCCGGGTTCTTCGAGCCGCTGGGCGCCGGCGGGTTCACTTTTGACCCCAAGTGCTTCTATGACCACATCGCCGACCGCTTTGTGGTGCTGGCGCTGGAAGTCTACGGCTCCACCGAAGCCTGGATCACCTTTGCCGTTTCCGACGACAGCGACCCCAACGGCACATGGTACAAGTATCGCACCGATGCCGTCATTTCCGTCGGCTCCACCACCTACTGGTGGGACTACCCCGGTCTGGGCTATGACGAGGATGCCTACTATGTGACCGGCAATCTGTTCGGACTGAGCTCGGGCGGTTGGGCCGGCGTCGGCTTCCGGGTGATCAACAAGGCTGAGGTGCTGGCCGGCAACCCGGCGGTCTACTCCACGCTCCGGGACGGTGACGCCGCCAGCGTGCAGGTCTGTCAACACTTCGGCTCGAACCTGGCGCCCTTCTTCGTCTCCACCAACACCAGCTCCTCGCTGCGGATCCACGCCATCACCAACCCGACGACGTCCCCGGCACTGACCAGCACCACCGTCTCGGTCCCGTCGTTCAGCGACCCGTTCAGTGCCCCGGCGGCCGGAGGTTACACCGTCAGCCTGGTGGACGGCCGGATCATGAACACCCACTGGCGTGACGGAAACCTCTACGCCGCCCACAACATCTCCAGCAGCGGCCGGAACTTCGCCCGCTGGTATCACGTGGATACCAACAACTGGCCCTCCAGCGGGTCGGTGTCGCTGGTGCAGTCGGGGAATATCGACGGCGGCAGCGGAGTCCACACCTGGTTCCCCGCGATCTACTCCAACGCCGTGGGCGATGTCGGTCTGGTCTGCGGATCGAGTTCCTCCACCCAGAGAATCGCGGTCAATGTCACCGGCCGGTCGCCGGGTGACCCGGCGGGCACCATGGGCAGCCTGACCCAGGCCCTGCTGGCGCCGGTCAACGGTGGAGATCGCTGGGGCGACTACTACGATATCGCCATCGACCCCGCCGACGACATGACCTTCTGGGCCATCGGTGAGTATCCCGCCTCGTCCGGCTGGTCGAACTGGATCAGCAGTTTCACGATCACCGTCCCCACCATCCCGGACACACTTGGCGCCTCCATCTCCGCCACCCCCTCGGCCGGCGTACTGCCCTTCACCAGCCAGTTCTGGGTCCAGCTGGAAAACCTGACCAGCGAGAACCGCCGGGCGGCAGCGCGCATCGACGTGACCCTCGGCAACGGTAGCGACTACACCAACTGGCGCGCCGGCTGGACGAACCTCGGCCCCGTCGAAGTGTTCAGCACCAACTGGCTCCAGAACTTCCCGGCCTTCGGCTCGCTGGTGGGAGACAACGTCTTCGAGATTATCGGCGAGGATGTGACACCGAGCCCCTTCAACCAGCCGCCGTTCGCCCCCTCCGGTGATACGGACACCGACTCGGCCACGGTCACCGCATCCAACTAGGATTGCCCGGGGCCTCCTTCTCCTCAAAGGGAAGGAAGCCCTTGATTTTTATCGGACAATAAAATATAATATGATTATCTGATATTAGAGGATAATCATGGGAACTATCACCGTTACGGAATTCGCCAAGAACCTCAAAAAGGTGCTCGACCGTGTGGAGTTCGGCGGTGAAGAGATCATCATTGTCCGCAGCAATCACAAAATAGCCCGCCTGATACCCGGCTCCCATCATATGACGGCTCTGGAAGCCATGGCCGACCTGTATCGCACAATACCTCCCGCGGCTGCCGTGGACTGGCTGGAAGAGAGCCGACTACCGGGACGGGTGGCCGAGGAAATACGCGACCCATGGGATTCCTGATCGACACCTGTATCTGGATCGACGTGGAGAGAGGTCGAATCTCACCGGCTGATGTGGCATTCATTACCGGCGATGAGCCGGTCTATCTGTCACCGGTATCGCTGGCCGAACTGGCTTTCGGAGCGGACATGGCGGCGGATGAATCGATCCGGCAGCAGCGCCACGCAGCCCTGGAACGATTGAGGAAAAAACCCTTCTGCATCATCGATGAGATGACCGGTCTCATTTTCGGCCGGGTCGCCGCCCATCTGCGCCGGGAGGGCCGTGACCATCGCCACCGCATTCAGGATCTGTGGCTGGCGAGCCAGGCGATACAGAACAGTTTGAAACTGCTCACCCGCAACGAGAAAGACTTCAAGGACATCCCCGCGCTTGACCTCGTCATTTTCCGGTAACCGAAAACGATGACTTAATCCGGATCGATTACTCGTATCTCAACGCCTCGATGGGGTCGAGGGCGGCCAGCAGCAGGGAAGGATAGGGAAATGCTTCCGTGCGATCAAGCTGCTCACGCCACGATTCTGATCACGATGATCACGCCGGCTCCCACCCGTCGCAATCGGGTGGTGCCTCATTTAGTGGAGCGCTGAACTTGTTTTTTCCCGTTCCTCGGCTTCAACACCTGGAGTGCTCGCACAATCAAAGGATCGACACCGTCTTCGATGTCGGTCTTCTTGTTGAACAGTTCGATATCGACCGGCACACCCTCGCCCTCGTAGCAGACCATGTCGGCTGAGAAGTACTTCTGATACGACAAGCAATAGCGGAAACCGTTGGGCAGCTTCTTCTCGAGTTGATAAGAGAAGATGCCGTTGGTGCGATCGCCAACGATGGTGGCATGCGGCAACTGCTTGATCGTCAGCGCAAAGATCTCTGCTCCACTGAACACGGAATCACAGGTCAGAAGCACAATCGGCCCGGCGAATTGGACCTTACCCTGCGGTTCCATGTACCAGGTCTTGAGACCCTTGAAATCGTCTGCCCCCGGGCCGATCTTCGTCTTTCTGTGAAAGGCGACCCGCTTGCGGTCGCAAAACCGATTCACGATCTGCAGTACGGTGCTGTCATCCCCGCCAGGGTTGTTCCGAATATCGATGATAGTGCCATCCAGGTCCTTGAAATCGGCAGAGATTCTGTCCAGTGCGGCCGTTAAACTCCGCTTCTTTACGTCTTCCAGCTCGAGGATCCGGATGTAGCCAAATGACCGAGACCTGCCATAGTGAAGCATCCAGGCCTCAGTCTCCCTGGGCTGGCTGAAGCCGTTTGCGACGAGCGTCTTCTCGGCCGTTTTGAAGAGCTGTTTGACTTCGAGCTTTGTGAATTCCTGCCAGAATCTAGGCTTGGGCTCCGGGTTGAAATACCGCTTCTCTCGCTGACGGCCTACCGTGGCCTTCAGCTCCACATGCCCGTCATTCAAAGGGTCGAGCATCTGGCAGAAGAT
>CBESOE010000149.1:0-10271 GCA_965531145.1 uncultured bacterium
GGCCGGGACGGGCTCGAACTGCTGGGCGAGTTGCGCAGCGGCGGGGTCACCACCCCGGTGTTGATGCTCACCGCTCGTACCGAGGTCAAGGTCAGGGTGGAAGCGCTGGATCTGGGGGCCGATGATTACCTGCCCAAACCCTTCGACGTTTCGGAGTTGCTGGCCCGGGTCCGGGCCCTGGTGCGGCGCTCCCAGTCCGAGCGGGAACTGCCCTCGGACCGGATCATCCGCTTCGGTGAGAGCTATGAGATCAATCTCGACACCCGCGAGGCCGTGACCAACGATGGGCTGCTGACCCTCTCTGAAAAGGAATCGGCGCTGATGCGGATGCTGGTCAGTTTCCAGGGCCAGCCGCTCCCCCGGGCCGACATGATCGAAGAGGTCTGGGGGATGGATAAATTCCCCACCGGACGTACCGTGGACAACTTCATCCTCCGTCTGCGACGCTGGTTCGAGGAGGAGCCGGAACGGCCGCGCCACATTCTCACCGTCCGCGGCGTGGGCTACCGTTTCGTTCCCTGAGCAGTCTCGCGTCCCGGCGGCAGAACTTTCAGCAGCTGCACGGTCTTCGGCGCCTTCCCCCCGGGCTGTTCGCGGTGCAGCAGCTTCAGCTGGTCCCTCGGCAACGCTCCCCTGAACTGCTGACGCGAGTCCCATCGTTTCTGCGGCGCCATGCTCAGGTCGGGCCCGTCGTAGTCGGCGATAAAGCCGATCCCCTCACTCCTGACATAGTCCATCACCGGCAGCTGCTCCTGCAGCCGGCGGGCATAGGCCTGATCGTTGACCAGGCCATCGAGGTTCACCACGGCGAGCCCGGAGAAGAAGGCGAGCTGGCCGGCGTTCCATGAACCCACCACCGCGTCCGGCGGCAGCTCCCTGGCCATCCAGCGGGCCATGCGGTAGCGGCGCTGGTAGAGATTGTTCGGGTCGGGCACTTCGGTCATCCGCTCCACCGCGGTCCAGACAGACAGACCGCAGGCCGCGGCCAGCAGCAGCATCCCCAGGGGCGCCAGCTTGTTTGGCAGCAGGGCGGCCAGCCGGGCCAGGGCCACCGCGAGGCCGATGAGCACCATCACCATCAGCGGAGCGTAGTACCAGGCCAGGCCGGCAAAGCGGCCGATGGAGGCGGCCATGATCATCATGTGCAGCAGCCCGGCCAGGGCCACCAGCCCCAGCCGCCAGCGCCAGCGAGCGGCCAGCAGGCAGCAGCAGAGGGCGGCGAGGCAGAACCAGCGCTGTTTGAAAACCTTCTGCCGGGGAAACAGTGTCTCCAGCGGAGCCGAGACCGTGCGCGAGGCGCTGTTGGCCGCCTTGCGGAACCAGGTGCTGAAAGTCTTTTCCACGTGGACCTTACCGAGGTAGTCCGGCCCCAGCTCCTGCTGGTGGTAAATGGTTTTCACCCGGCCCGACACCGGCAGGTGGTGCTCGAAACTCACCAGGTTCCAGCCGAGGTAGGCGGCGAGGATCAGCAGTAGGGGCAGTCCCAGCCGAAGAACCTGTTTCCAGCTGCGGGGCCGGGATGTCGAAAGCCAGGCGGCGGCCAGCCCTGCCCCGGCAAAGACGACGGCATCGAGGCGGCAGAGCACCAGCAGGCCGGCCAGCAGGGAGAGGCGCAGCGGCGGCACCCGGTCGCGGAGCAGCCGGTCGAGAAAGATGGTGAAGATCAGCAGGTAGAGGCTGGTTTCCATGGCCGAGAGAAACGGCTTCCAGGTGGAGAGCATCCAGATCCAGCCGGCGAGCAGGGGCAGGGAAACCCGCCGTCCATCCAGCCTGGAGCCGATGCGATAGAGCATCACCGTGGTCCCGAGGTTGAACAGTGCGCAGAGGCCGAGAGAGGCCCGGAGGAAGAGGATCGGTTCGCGAAACAGGACGGACAGTGGGACCATGCAAAAGAGCCACAGCGGCTGAAACCCGTTGGTGCGGTGGATGCCGTCAAAGGTGAAACCCTCGCCCATGCCGACGTTCCAGGCCACCTGCAGGTAGAGATAGGTGTCGTCGATGGTGAAGTTGTCCATCAGCCGCGGCAGGTCGATGACGCAGGCCCAGAACTGCAAAACGGTCAGAATGACCAGCGCGGCGGCCAGAGGCCAGTGGGCACGGAGTTGAGAGACCATTGAAGCCATGGTGCCCGTGGATTTGAAGGGTGATTTGGGATTTCGGGGCGAAGCGTCATCCTAAGCCCCGCCCCTCAGCTTGTCAATAATGGGCCTGTGGTTTAGGCTTTGCCGAATATGGCGGCGGCACGCCAATGATGAGGAGATCAATGCGACGATTCCGTGATGGCCATCTCCGCCGGAGGATGGGGGGTATCCCCGTACTGGTGCACTGTGCCCTTATCATCGTTCTGCTCACCGGATGCACGGCGCCGGGCCCGGATCAGACTCCCGAGCGGAAAGCCGATGACTCCGTCGATGTCGGGGATCGATCCCCTGTTGTCAGTAAGGAGCCTGGAAAACCTCATCCCCCCGGTCGTTGGAACAGGGTCCGTCACCGCGATACATCGGCATCGGAGAGTAGCCGGAATGAGACGATGGCTCGTCTCGAAGCCATCGGTTACGTCAGTGGTTCACGGGAGGCTGGCGTTGAGCGCGGTACTACCGTTCACGATGGGACACGGGCCGGCAAGGGTTACAACCTTTACACTTCCGGTCACGGGCCGGAAGCCGTGCTGATGGATATGGCCGGGCAGGTGCTACACCGATGGAGGTACTCCTGCCGGACTATCTGGCCTGACCCCGATGAACCGTTGGTTCCCCGCAAAGGAGGCACCCCGCGGGGTAAAGCCAAAAAAATGGCTGACAGCGGCACCGATGTCGAGTTTTTCCGCAATATCCACCTCTTTCCCAACGGAGATCTGCTGGTTATCTTCGAGGGGCGGGGGTTGATCAAACTGGACAAGGACTCCAATCTGATCTGGGCCAACCGTTGCGGCGCCCACCATGACCTCGACGTGCGGGACAATGGCGACATTCTCGTCCTGACCCGCAAGGCTCGGATCAATCCGCTGGTCAGCGACGACCAGCCGATTCTTGAGGACTTCATCACAACCCTGGACAGCAACGGCAGGGAAAAGGGCCGTCTATCCCTGCTGGAGTGCTTTGCCCGTTCCCCATGGTACGAAGAGATCTGGCGCTCCTCGGAAAATCGGGTCGGCGATATTTTTCATACCAATACCCTGTTCCTGCTCCGCGAAACGACTGCTGCCATACCGCCCGCATTTGTTTCCGGCCGGGTGCTCACCTCGATGAGATCGCTCCACTGCGTGGCGGTTGTGGACCTGGAAGAGGAAAAGGTGGTCTGGGCCAGAACCGGCCGGTTCAAAGCCCAGCACGATCCCCGGTTGCTGGCCAATGGCAACTTGCTGCTCTTCGACAACCTCGGCGTTCCCGGCCGTTCCCGGGTCCTGGAATTTGATCTGGAAAAGTGGCAGCCTCTCTGGTCATACCGCGGCACGCCCCAGCAACCCTTCTTCAGCGAAACCTGCGGCACCTGCCAGCGGCTGGCCAACGGCAATACCCTGGTGGCTGAATCGGATGGTGGCCGGGCCTTCGAGGTCACCCCCGGCGGCGAAATCGTCTGGGAGTTCTGGAACCCTCACCGCGCCGGAGATCGACAGCAGTTCATCGCCAGCCTGTTCACCATCAGGCGTCTGGAATCCGACTTTCCGGTCCACTGGGCCTCCGGTTGCGCTCCTTGACGGCGGAGGGGCCTCATGTTAGAAATCTCATCTGAGTTCAACGACCAATAATCTGTAGCATTTTCTACTGTTTCCGCAATGCTCCGCCACGGGCGCCCGGTCAGGTCTCCCACGGTGGAGTGGCGGAGGATCAACCTCGAGGAGGGGTCATGTCCAGGATTCAGGTGACGGGACGGCGATGGGTGTTGTCCGGCAGACCATGGGGAGCCAGTCTGCGGCTGGGAATGGTGGTGGCGGCGGCGGCCATGCTGCTGATGCCGGCGGGGTGCCGCAAGGCACGTACGAGTCTGGATGTCCGTCCGGAAGCGCGGCAGATTCACGGGACCATTCCAGCCACCGGCCCGTTGGAGGTGACCTATATCTGGAATGTGAGCGAAAGTTTCGTTCCGGTGGAAAAGGATCTGGTGGCCTTTGTCCATTTCTGGGGTGAGGACGATGAACTGCACTGGCAGGATGATCACCGTCCCCCGGTGCCCACCAGCCGCTGGCAGCCTGGACAGACCATCGAATACACCAGGATCCACTTCCTGCCCCGCAACGTTCCCCGGGAGGAGGTCACCCTGACCCTCGGCCTCTACGACGCGGACGGGACCGGGGAGAAGGTCCGGCTGGAAGGCCGGCAGACCCACAGCCTGGAATACGAAGTCTGTCGCTTCGAGGTGGTTCCTCCGGACCAGCTCCCCGAGATCGTTTATGAGGACGGCTGGTATAACCGCGAGTTCGTTCCCGGCCAGCCCGACGGCGTCGTGTGGCGCTGGAGCCGGCAGGAGGCCTTCTGCAAGCTGGAGAACCCGCACCGGCCGGCGGCGCTCTACCTCGAGGGCCAGGCCCCGGTGGATATGCTTGAACGGCCCCAGGTGGTGACCATCGAGATTGCCGGGGAGCAGCTGACCTCCTTCGAGCTGGCGGACGAAAAACGCTTCCTGAGGAAATTCCCGATACCGGAGCACATTCTGCGGGACCAGCAGTTCCTGCCCATGACCCTCAGAGTCGGGGAGGCGGCGGTGCCCAGCGAACTCGTTGGTTCCGGTGACGACCGCGAACTGGGGTTGAAGGTTTTCAACCTGGCACTTTTCTGACCGTATCGCCGGCAAGCGGCCGTGGCCGGCATTCCGCCGGCATCCGGGGCGGACCCATGCTCGTTCAACTCACAGTACGCAATCTGGCGATCATTCGCGAAGCCGATGTACGCTTCACGCCTGGATTGAACGTGATCACCGGTGAAACCGGTGCCGGCAAGTCGATCCTGATGAACGCGCTGGGCCTGCTCACCGGCGGCCGGGCCAACCGTGACCTGATCCGCACCGGTGAAGGATCGCTTCAGGTGGTGGGGAGGTTCCAGGCTGACGATTCCCCGGAGCTGGGACCGGAGCTGGCGGCACTGGGTCTGGCGGAAAGAGACGGCCGGCTGGAAATACTCCGTTCCTACACCGCTGCCGGCCGGGGACGGATCCGGGCCGGCGGCCGCCCCTGTCCGGCCAGCGCCCTGCGGCGGATCGGACGCAGTCTGGTGGAGATCCTCGGCCAGCACGACCACCGTCTGCTGCTCGATGTGGACGCCCACCGCGGTCTGCTTGATGATTTCGGCGGTCACCGCGACCTGCTGTCCGGCTGTGCCGCCGCGTACCAGGAACTGGAGGCGGTGGCCGGGCGGCTGCGTTCGCGCCGGATGGACGAGCAGGAGAAAGCCCGGCGCATCGACTCGCTCAGCTTCCAGGCGGGTGAGATCGAGGCCTTGCGGCCGTTGCCAAACGAGGATGTGGCCCTGCGCGAGGAGAAGGGAATCCTGGCCCACGCCGAGGAAATCAGCCGACTTTCCCGCGAGTCCCACGCCATGCTCGACAACGAGGAATCGGGAATACTGTCCCGGCTGGTCCGGATTGAGCGGAACCTGCAGCGGCTGTCCGAGATCGATGAGGGGACCATCCAGATGGCCGGGCAGTGCTCGGCCCAGCGCCTGGAGCTGGAGGACCTGGCGGCTTCCCTCGGTGACTATGCCCGGGAGAGCCAGTTTGACCCCAACCGGCTGGCCGAGGTGGAGGAACGGCTGTACCAGCTGGAGGCGGTGAAGAAGAAATACGGCCCTGAATTGACCGATGTGCTGGAGTTCCTCGAGACCGCTCGCGGTGAACTCGCCTCGCTGCAGCGTCAGGAGGAGGAGGGTGCCGGCCTGGAGAGCCTGCTGGCCGAGGCCGCCGGGACCTTTGCCGAGCAGGCCGCCCGGCTCAGCGCTGCCCGCCGGCAGCAGGCCGAGCGACTGCAAGCCGCCATGCAGGAGGAACTGGCCGGACTGGCCATGGAAAATGCTGTATTCCAGGTGCGCTTGTGGCAGGATGAGGATGCGTCCTCGCCGGTGACCGTGGATGGCCGGGCACTGGGGTATGACCGGGGCGGGGTGGATCATGCGGAATTCCTCATCTCCACCAACCCCGGTGAGGAACCGCGACCCCTGGCCCGCATCGCTTCGGGCGGAGAGCTCTCGCGGATCATGCTGGCCCTGCGCAACGTGGCCCGTCCGGAAAGCAGTTCCGGCAGGGTGCTGGTCTTCGACGAGGTTGACGCCGGTATCGGCGGCCGGGTGGCCCGGGTGGTGGGGCAAAAGCTGAAGGCCATCTCGGTGAAGGACCAGGTGATCTGCATCACCCACCTGCCGCAGATCTGTGCCGCGGCCGACCACCACCTGGCGGTGCGCAAGCACGAGCGGGCCGGCCGGACCGTGGTGCAGGTGGAACCGCTCGAGGGCCAGGCGCGCCTGGAGGAAATTGCCCGGATGCTCGGTGGCGAGGAGACCCCGTCAGCGGAAGTGCTCGAATCGGCCCAGCGGCTGATGGATGGATGACAACGTGGAGATATCCTGATGAAGAAGAAAATCGCCGTCTATGCCGGCACCTTTGATCCCCTGACCCTTGGCCATCTCGACATCATCGAGCGCAGCCGGCTGATCTTCGACGAGATGGTGGTGGCCCTGTTGCGCAACCGGGGCAAGGAACCGCTTTTCTCCGTGGAAGAGCGCTGCGCCATGATCGCCGAGTCCTGCGCCGAAATGCCCAATGTCCGGGTCGAGGCTTTTGACGGCCTGCTGGTGGACTTTGCCCGGAAAGCCGGAGCCGGGGTCATCATCCGCGGCATCCGCGCGGTGAGTGACTACGAGTACGAACTGCAGATGGCCCTGATGAATCGCAAGCTCGACGAGTCCATCGAAACCATCTTCATGCTGCCGGGGGAGATGTACAACTTTCTCAGCTCCCGGCTGGTCAAGGAAGTGGCCTCCCTGGGCGGCAGTGTGGAAGGGCTGATGCCGCCGCACATCGAGACCTTGCTGCTGGAGCGGATACCCTCCTGGAAGGGGGGAGGTTCCCGCCAGGACGACCTGTTGTGACCGTGATCGGGGAGACCGCCCATGGGTACGAGACTGCCGCACAGCCTGCCCTATGGCACAGGGAAGCTGCCCTTCACCGCTGATTCCCGTTTCCACTGGGACGAGGTGCGTCCCGTGGCCGGAGGTGGCGGTACGGTTTCCACGGAACCCGGCCGGTTGGTCCAGACGGCCCTGGACTCGCCGCTGGGCTCTCCGCCGGTGGAGCAGTTGGAGCAGGTGTGCGGCCGGGTGGCCATCGTCGTCCCCGACGCCACCCGCGCCGCCGGTGTGGACCATATCCTGCCGGCTCTGCTGCAGCGGCTGCTGGCCGCCGGCGCTGATCCCCATGGCATCACCATCCTCTTTGCCACCGGCATTCACCGGCCGGTCACTGCCGATGAGCAGCGGGCGATCCTCGGCAGGGAGGTCGCGGATCGTTACCGGTTGGTGAACCACATCTCCGGCGATGGTGGAGAATTCGTCACCGTGGGCACATCCTCGCTGGGTACCGCCATCCGCCTGAACCGCCTGCTGGCCGAGGCCGAGCTGAAGATCCTGCTGGGTGCGGTGGGCCTGCACTACTTTGCCGGGTTCACCGGCGGCCGCAAGGCGGTGCTGCCCGGCCTGGCACACCGGGAGACCATCTTTGCCAACCACCTCAAGGTGCTCGGGGGTGACGACGGACTGCGCCACCCCGGGGTGGGGCCGGCACGGATCGCCGGCAACCCGGTGCATCTGGAGATGGAGGAGGCCGCCCGGATGGTGGGAATCGACTTTATCGTCAACACCATTCTCGACGATAATGGCCGGGTGGCCGAGGTGTTTGCCGGCCACTGGCAGCAGGCCCACCTGGCGGCCTGCGAGCGGGTGCGGCTCACCCGGACGGTGTCCATCGAAGCCCGACGGCCCCTGGTGGTGGCGTCGGCCGGTGGCCATCCCAAGGACATCAACATGATCCAGGCGCACAAGGCGATGGAATACTCAGTCGCGGCGCTGGAGGAGGGGGGGGTGCTGTTGCTGGCCGCCGCCTGTGCCGAAGGCCCCGGCCACCCCGATTTCTTCCCCTGGTTTGCCCACCGGCATGATGTGGCCGGGATGGCCTCTCGGTTGCGGGCGAATTACCAGGTCTACGGCCAGACGGCCCTGGCTCTCACCGCCAAGACCCGCCGCTTCAGGGTGGGGCTGATCAGCGGGATGCCCCGGGAGACGGTGTCAGCCATGGGGATGATCCCGCTGGCCACGCTGGATGCCGGTCTGGAGTGGGCTGCGGCCCAGCTTCCCGGGGGATCGCCGGCCTGGGTCATTCCCCACGCCGGAACGGTGTTGCCGGTGCCGGCACCACCGGAATTGGAGGTCTGAAACCATGTGCGGTATCTGCGGCATCATCTCCCGCCGGGTCACCGAGGAGGAAGCCCGCACCGTGGTGCCGGGAATGGTAAAGATGCTCCGGCACCGCGGCCCGGACGAGGAGGGCTTCAAGTTCTTCCCCGGCGCCTCCCTGGGACACTCGCGGCTGAGCATCATCGATCTCTCCACCGGCCAGCAACCCCTGTCCAACGAGGACGGCACTGTCTGGGTGGTGTTCAACGGTGAGATTTTCAACTACATCGAGTTGCGGGAGGAACTGGAAGGGAAGGGGCACACCTTCCGCACCAGCTCGGACACCGAAGTGCTGGTCCACCTCTACGAGGAGGAGGGCGACGAGTTTCTCGGCAAGCTCAACGGCCAGTTCGCCATCGCCCTCTGGGACGCTCCCCGCCAGCGGATGCTGCTGGCCCGCGACCGGTTCGGTATCTGCCCCCTCTTCACCTGCCGCCACGGCGGCCGGCTCTACTTCGCCTCGGAGATCAAGGCCTTTCTCGCCATCCCCGGCCTCTCCCTGAACATCGATCCCCAGGCCCTGGACCAGGTGTTCACCCTCTGGACGGTGCTGCCGCGCAAGACCATTTTCAGCGAGGTTCGCACCCTGCCCGCCGGGCACCTGCTGGTGGTGCGCCACGGCCGGCGCGAGCTGAAGCGCTACTGGGACCTCCGCTTTCCCGGACGCGACGAGTTTGCCGACCCGTCGCTGGACGAGGTCACCGGGACCATTCACGAGATGGTCAAGGACTCGGTGCGCATCCGGCTGCGGGCCGACGTGCCGGTGGGTGGTTACCTCAGCGGCGGCCTCGACTCGTCGATCATCGCTTCATCGGTTCGCCACTTTACCGATACACCGCTTGAAACCTTTTCCATCGCCTTTGCCGATCCTCGCTACGACGAGTCTTCCTACCAGGAGCAGGTGGCCGCACACCTGGGCACCCGGCACAACGTTGTACGCATCGGCTACGAGGATGTGGGGCTCAATTTCCCCAAAGTGATCTGGCACGGTGAGAAGCCGGTGCTGCGTGCCGCACCGGTGCCAATGCTGCTCCTCTCCCGCCTGGTGCGTGAACGGAACTTCAAGGTGGTGCTCACCGGTGAGGGGGCCGACGAACTGTTTGCCGGCTACGATATTTTCAAGGAGAACAAGATACGCCGTTTCTGGGCCCGGCAGCCCGATTCGGCCTGGCGCTACCTCCTGCTCCAGCGACTCTACCCCCACGCCCAGATCGATCTGAAAAAGGGCGGCGGGATGTTTGTCGCCTTTTACCGCCGGGGCCTGGAGCAGACCGATGATTTCGGCTATTCCCACCGGGTCACCTGGAACAACACCGCTGGGGCGAAGATGTTCCTCCACGCCGATTTGCGGGACGAACTGGAAGGCTACGATTGCACGGAAGAACTCGAACGCTCACTGCCCGCCGACTTTCGCCGCTGGCACCCGCTGAACCAGGCCCAGTACCTGGAGTGCCGGATGCTGCTCTCCGAGTATCTGCTGAACAGCCAGGGCGAGCGGATGGCCATGGCCAATTCGGTGGAAGGGCGCTTTCCCTTCCTCGACCACCGGCTGGCCGACTATGCCGCCACCATCCCCCCGAAGATGAAGATCCGCGGGCTCAACGAGAAATACGTCCTGAAAAAAGCTTTTGCCGGACTGTTGCCCCGTGAGATCACCGCCCGCAACAAACAACCCTACGGTGCGCCGAACAAGGAGAGTTTCTTCACCGACCCGCTGCCCGGCTACCTGGAGCAGGACCTGTCACCGGAGGCGGTGAAACGGGCCGGGCTCTTCGAACCCGCTGCGGTGGAGCGGCTGGTGAAGAAGTGTTCGGCCGGTCGGGCCGCCGGCTTCCG
>CBESOE010000150.1:0-10203 GCA_965531145.1 uncultured bacterium
CGGCACGCCGCACTTCAACGCCTGCTGCATGATGTCGACGATCTTGGCCGCGTGACGTTCGCCCACTGCGCCGCCGCCCACGGTAAAGTCCTGGGAAAAGGCGAACACCGGGCGGTTGTCCACTTCGCCCTTGCCGGTCACCACACCGTCGGCAGGCAGGTCCTTGCCGGCCAGGTCCGGATGGCGGTGGCGGGCCCAGAGCCCCAGCTCGAGGAAACTGTCCGGGTCGAAGAACAGGTCCAGCCGCTCACGCGCACCCAGTTTTCCCGCCTGGTGCTGCTTCTCGAGGCGGTCGGCTCCGCCGCCGGCCTCGATGGCCGCGCGTTTTTGATCAAGCTCTTCAAATCGATTTCGCTCGTTCATATTTTTGTACCGTCAGTCCACTGGAAGGACGGAGGACTCCGATCCCCCGGACAGATCTTCCATCTGGTCGATAAAAACCTTGGCGATTGCCAGCACGCTGTCTTTTTGTTTCAGATATTCCCGGGCCAGCTGGTCCTTGGCCGTTCCGAAGATTCCGGTCACCAGGCTGAGGTCCTTGAGCAGTTGATCCTTGTCCTCCACCTTGTGGGCACAGATTTTCCAGGCATACTCCTCGAAGATGTTGAGCGCCATCTGGATCTCATCCAGATGGAACCCCTCGCCGATCCTGGTCCCGGCGATGCCGGTGATATAGTCCACAAAACAGCGGGGCGATCCCTCGATGGCTTCAAGGAACTTATCCACCAACGTCCCGCATCGCTCACGGAGTGCTTCCAGATCCACTTTCTTGTAATGCGTGGCGGTGGAATTACGAATCTGGGTCAAAACGGCCTCTATCAGCACTTCCCGCTCGGCAGCCATCAGGTGATGGAGCCTGTCATAGATCATCTCGTTGGCTTTGTCGTTCATTTCGATCACCCATTTTGCGGCCCCGCACCCCGGTGGTGCTGGAACTTCCTGTTGTTCGCCACGGGCGGCATGCCCGGGCCGACCATCAGCACGTTAGAGAGCAAGGCACGTGCCACCTCACACCTGGAAAAATAAATCATTCAATTAGTTGAAGTTAACGCAGCGATAGTATTCGAGCGACGGATGGGCCCGGCCAGGACCGGCAAAAGCGTTTCAAAATGCAATGGCGGGAGATCAGCTCACTCCTTCAGCTTCCGCCACAGCGTACTGGGGCTGATTCCCAGAATGCGCGAGGCGGCCTGGCGGTTGCCATCGGTGGACGCGAGGACTGTCCGGATGTAGTCCATCTCCAGTTCGGCCAGGGAACGGGTGGGAGAGAGGGAGGGTTTCGGAATGCCGGCGGCTTCGCGCTGAATCTCGGGCGGCAGTGTTTCCGGGCGGACGACGCCATCATCGCTCACCACCGCCGCCCGCTCGATGGCGTTCTCCAACTCACGGACATTCCCTGGCCAGGGATAGGAGAGCAGCATGTCGATACAGGTGGCATCCAGATGCAGTTGGGGCAGGTTGAGCTTCTTGGCCAGCCGGGCGGCGATGTGGCGGGCCAGTGGGAGAATATCCTCCTGCCGCCGCCGCAGGGGTGGCACCTCGATCTCCACCACGCGCAGCCGGTAGAGCAGGTCCTCTCTGAACCGGCCTTCCCGAACCTCCTCCTCCAGGTGGCGGTTGGTGGCGGCGATGATGCGAACGTCAACTTTCCGCGGGACGCTCTCGCCGACGCGGAGCACCTCGCGCTCCTGGAGGACACGGAGGATCTTGACCTGCATCGCCGGGCTCACGTCGCCGATCTCGTCGAGGAAGATGGAGCCGCCGCCGGCCGCCTCGAAGAGCCCGGCCCGGTCGCGGATGGCGCCGGTGAAAGATCCGGCCTTGTGCCCGAAAAGTTCGCTCTCCAGCAGCGTCTCGGGTAGCGCACCGCAGTTGATGGCCACGAAGGGCCCAGACTCCCGGGGTGAGGCGTCGTGGATGTGGTGGGCCAGCACTTCCTTGCCAACCCCGGTTTCCCCGGTGATCAAAACCGAAGAATCGAACTTGGCCACCCGCTCGGCTATCGCCATAACCCGCAGCAGAACCATACTCTTTGCCTCGGCCAGGAAGGGGCTGCCCTTCTTTCTCAGTGATTCCATACGGTCCCGCTGCCGGGCCAGCTCCCGCTTTTTTTTCTTCAGCTCCTGCGTCAGGAGCGCCACCTTCCCCACGATATCCTCGGCGGTAAAGAAAGGGAGGAACGGCTCGATTTGCTCACCCCAGTTCTTCCTGGTTTTTCCCACGGCACAGCAGGTCTGGCCACCGGAAACCTGGCAGCCCGTCTCGAGGAAGTAGACGTTGGTGTTGAGACAGAAAGAAACATAGCCGCTCATATACCCCACCAGCTTCCAGCACTCCGGGGTCCGGGAAGGGCCGAGCACGGTCCGGTGCTCCAGCGCCTCCACCGAGTCGCTCCAGGAAACTTCCATCTCCACCAGCCGGTTCGATTGGTCGAACTCGAGTTTCCGGACACTGGTTTCGGCAATCCCCTCGAGGGTTTGCAGCCGGCAGCCGGCTTTCAGCAATTCGGAGACGTCCTTCCATTTGAAAATGCGCTTCATCGCCGCAGCATCGGCCTGACCCCAAAAAAAACCAAACCGGGTGAACACCCGCCGGGCGTTCTCCAGCCCAAGCATCTTTACCAGATCCTGCCGGAACTGGCCGAAGGCGTCGCTGGAGTGAAGGACCAGGCGCCGGCCATGCAGGCTGAGGTTGCCGCTGGAAAACTGGACCAGTTCGTCGAGTTCGAGGTCTTCCGCTTTCATTACTCCACTCCGATTCAAAATGAAATCACCACATTTCATTTTACAACACTTGCTGATCCCCTGAAAAGTCAACACCACTCCGGGAGAATGTCCGGGAGGTCCATGGAACATCATGGAACAAGGAGAAATACAGCTCTGAAGGCACAATCGGCGTCTCTGTCCCCTATGCTGGTATGCGAATTGCTATAGTCCTTTGGTGAACGCTCTGAGGCATGGTCGCTGGAGAGGGAAGGATAGCACGGGAAGTCGCGAGCCTTTGGCAGGGGGATAAGACAATGAAAATACAGGAATCAAGACATGATGAATTTCTTACCTGTGAGGTGCGGGAGGGGATTGCCGTGGTCACCCTGGGGCAGGGTGCTCTCGATATCACCATTTCCCTCACGTCTCGAGATAATTTCCTGGCCTTGATCTCCGAGGTGGAGCGGATGGATGAGGTCCGGGCCCTGCTGATCATCAATTCGTCGGCCTATCCCGGCGTGGAGGGACAACGCCTGTTTTTCGATGCGCTTACCGGCGGGGACGATACCTCGCATGCGGAACGGGAGCGGTTACTCTCCGTGGAGGAGCATGCGCGATACCGGATCCTGATGAAGCTGATGGACTTCCGTAAGCCGGTGGTGGGTGCCATGCAGGGGGAGATTGCGTCACCCTTCTTCGGTATCAGCCTCGCCTTTCCCCTGCGCCTGGCCGCAGAAGACATGTCGGTTGTGTTCCCGCGAAAAGAATACGATTTCCCTCCCGGCTGGCCTCTCGGGCTTTTCCTTCCGCGGTACGTGGGGCAGGGCAGGGCCGCTGAGATGATGCTCTCAGGCCGGCCGGTGCAGGCCGCGACCCTGCTGGAGATGGGGCTGATTCACGAAGTCTGCGGGGCGGATTCTTTCGTGGCCCGCTGCATCGAGCGAACCATGGAACTGTGCCGCCGATCCGGACACCGGGTTTCCGAAATCAACAGGATGCTCTCTCCGGATCCGGCGGAGATATCAAACTGCTTCAACGAATCGATGACGATCATGAAAAGAGCGCTCCACTCGGCGCTGAACTGAACGCACGATAACGGGCTGGAGGATGTTATGACTGACAACAAACGATTTCTGGTGGATGTGGGGATGAAGGACCTGCCGTTTCCCATGAGGGTATGCTCGAGGAAAGACCCCGAGGGACAGGCCACCGTGGCCGGCATTTCCATCTCCGCACGAATCATGCAGGAGTTCGAGGCCCGCTGGATCGACCGGTTCATCAATATCGTGCACCAGCACCGCGACCGCATCGGCACCGACTTTCTCCGCACCAATATCCTCGACTACAAGGCCGAATTGAACGCCAGTGCCATTCGTATCGAATTCCGCTACCCCTACTTCGTCGAAAAAACCACACCGTTTTCGGGGGAACCGAGCCTGGTCCAGCATCACTGCACCTTTTCGGCGAGGATGACGGCGGTGGATGAACGCCCCAGGGTCCGGTTCGGTATGGAGATTCCCTGTATCACCACCTACCCCGGATCGGCCTCCGGAGAGACCGGCGGTCTGTTCGGCCAGTCGAGTTCGGTGGCCATCGAGGTCGAGGCGGGAGAGGATATCTTTCCCGAGGACCTGGTTGAACTGGTGGACCGCAACGCGCTGGCCCCGGTCTTTTCCTTCCTGCGCTCCGCGGACCAGGAGTTCATCATCCGCAAGATCCACACCGACCGGGTGTCCAGTGTGGTGATGACCGACGCCATCCGTGAGGAGCTGGCCCGGGACAGCCGCATCGACTGGTACTCGGTGAACACCACCAACTTCGGCATGCTCCATTCGTACAGTACCGTCGTCGGCACGGAAAAGAGCTGCTGGGTCCCTGCGAGCTGATCCCCCCCGGTTGCCCGCTTCCGGGGGTGCAGTTCCCGCTGAATTTCTGTAGAATAATGCGCCCCGGGGAGGCCGTCCGGCTGCGTACGGTGTGCCCCGCTGGCGTTGAAGCAGAAACGCGAACCGCAGCCCGGAGTGACGGACAGTGGCACAAAGCAGCGAACCGGCGGATATCAACGCGCCGCTGACGGTGGAGCCCAACGCCGACTACGTCGACCAGCTCTACCAGCAGTGGCTCGAGGAGCCCGCAGCGGTATCCCGGGATTGGCAGATTTTCTTCCAGGGCTTCAAGCTGGCCGATGTGCCGGCCAGCGCCGTGTCGGATGATTCCTATCTGCAGTCCAAGGTGGCCAGCCTGATTTTTGCATACCGCAGCAGCGGTCACCTCATCGCCCAGCTCGACCCGCTGGGCAACAACCTCACCGAACACCCGCACCTGACCCTCGAGGCCTTCGACCTCAGCGAGGAGGACCTGGACAAGGTCTTTGACACCGGCCATCTGGGCGGCCCGCAGAAGGCGAAGCTGCGGGACATCATTGCCCACCTCCAGGAAACCTACTGCCGGTCGGTGGGGGTGGAATACATCCACATCCAGGACCGGGAGATCCGCCGCTG
This sequence comes from uncultured bacterium, assembly GCA_965531145.1. GTDB lineage: Bacteria > Acidobacteriota > JAQAZP01 > JAQAZP01 > JAQAZP01 > JAQAZP01. Next base: position 5,207 of record CBESOE010000150.1, read on the forward strand.
GCTGCAGGCCCGGATGGAACCGAACCGCAACCGGCCCAATTTTTCCCGGGAACAGAAACTGGAGATTCTCGAGCTGCTCACCGACGCCGAGGTCTTCGAGCTGTTCCTCCAGCGGCGCTACCCGGGGCAGAAGCGGTTCTCCCTGGAGGGTGCCGAGTCGACCATTCCGGGTTTCCACGCCCTGCTGGAGCTGGCCCCCGAACTGGGCATCGAGGAACTGGTGGTGGGCATGGCTCACCGCGGGCGGCTGAACGTGCTGGCCAACATCCTCGACAAGCCCTACTCGATGATCTTCTCCGAGTTCGAGGGCAACTACCTGCCGGAGACCGTGGGTGGTGACGGGGACGTGAAATACCACCTGGGCTTCAGCTCGGACCACGTCAACCAACAGGATCATGTGCTGCACCTCAGCCTGACCTCCAACCCCAGCCACCTCGAGGCGGTGAACCCGGTGGTCCAGGGGCGGGCCCGGGGCAAGCAGGTGCTGCACGCCGACACCGAGGAGCGGCGCAAGGTGGTGCCCTTCCTGATCCACGGCGACGCGGCCTTTGCCGGCCAGGGGCTGGTGGCCGAGACGCTGAACCTCTCACAGCTCAAGGGCTACAAGACCGGCGGCACGGTGCACCTGATCATCAACAACCAGATCGGCTTCACCACCCTGCCCCCGGAATCGCGGTCCACCCTCTATTCCACCGATGTGGCCAAGATGATCGAGGTGCCGATCTTCCACGTCAACGGTGACGACCCCGAAGCAGTGGCCATGGTGATGGAGCTGGCGCTGGAGTTCCGGCAGGAGTTCCACAAGGACGTGGTGGTGGACATGATCTGCTACCGCCGTCACGGCCACAACGAGAGCGACGAGCCGGCCTTCACCCAGCCCCAGCTCTACGCCAAGATCAAGAACCGGCCGCCGGTGCGGCGGCTCTACAAGGAGCAACTGCGCTCCGCCGGAGAGCTCACCGAGGAGGAGGCCGAACAGCTGGCCACCCGCTTCCGGGATACCCTGCAGGAGGCCCTGGACGAGACCAGGGAAGGCGAGGCCGAGCACGAGATGGTCGCTTTCGGCCACCGCTGGACCGGGCTGAACAACCCTTGCAACAGCAACCCGGTGCAGACCGGGGTGGACCACTGGCTGCTGATGGACGTGGCCCGGGCGCTGACCACCGTGCCCGAGGGTTTTGCGCTCAACCCCAAGGTGGCCCGCAAGCTGCCGCTGCAGCTCCAGGCCATCGACCAGCGTGAGACCGTGGACTGGGGTTTTGCCGAGCTGCTCTCCATCGGCAGTCTCTTGCACGAGAAGTTCCCGGTACGCTTGAGCGGCCAGGACTCGGCCCGGGGCACTTTTTCCTCGCGCCACGCGGTCTGGTCCGACGGGGTGACCTGTGAGAACCACATCCCGCTGCTGCACATCCATCCCCAGCAGGCCCGCTTCTGTGTTTACAACAGCCTGCTCTCCGAGGCGGCGGTGCTCGGCTTCGAGCACGGCTACTCCCGGGTGGACCCGCGGATGCTGGTGATCTGGGAAGCGCAGTTCGGCGACTTCGCCAACGGCGCCCAGGTGATCATCGACCAGTTCATCGTCAGTTCCCAGTCCAAGTGGCAGCGGACCAGCGGCCTGGTGATGCTGTTGCCCCACGGCTACGAGGGGCAGGGGCCGGAGCACTCCAACGCCTACCTGGAGCGCTACCTCGCTGCCTGCGCCGAGGACAACATCCAGGTCTGCAACCTGACCACCCCGGCCCAGTACTTTCACGCCTTGCGGAGGCAGCAGTACCGTCCGTTCCGCCGGCCGCTGATCGTCATGTCGCCCAAGAGCCTGCTGCGTCACCCCCGGGCGGTGTCGCCGGTGAACGAGCTGATCAAGGGCCGCTTCCGCGAACTGCTGGACGAACCGAAAAAAGCCGGGCCGTTCAAGCGGCTGGTGCTGTGTAGCGGCAAAGTGTACTACGACCTGCTGGAGCAGAAGGAAAAGGATGGGCTGGAGGAAGTGGCCCTGGTCCGGGTGGAGCAGTTCTTCCCCTGGCCGGACGAGCAGTGGCGGAAGATCGCGGAGCGCTACAGCGATGTGGAAGAGGTAGTCTGGGCCCAGGAGGAGCCGGCCAACCGCGGCGGCTGGACTTTCATGTTCCCGCGGCTCTACGAGCAGTTTGGCCGCCGGGTGATCCGCTACGCCGGCCGCGACGCCAGCGCCAGCCCGGCCGTGGGGTCGTTGAAATTGCACCGCCAGGAACAGGCCGAGCTGGTGGCCCAGGCGCTCGCCGGAAGTTGGACATAGAAGTGGGGTCAAAATGCGTCTGAGAACCGAGGACTTTGCTGTTTGATCTCCACTTCACGATTCTAATAAGCAGGTATCGAAGAAGTTTCAAATACGAGGAGTCCCGAGACAATGGCCGAGGTCAAAATACCGGAAGTTGGCGAATCGATCACCGAGGGGATCCTGGTGGAATGGCTCGCCGCCGACGGAGCGCAGGTCAAGGTGGACGATCCGCTCTTCGTCCTGGAGACGGACAAGATCACCATGGACGTGGTATCCGAGGTGGCCGGGAAGCTGACCATCCAGGTGGCCGCCGGTGAGACGGTGGCCATCGGGCAGACCATCGGTCTGATCGACACCGCCGCCGCCGGTGAAACGGCGGCCGCCCCAGCCGCAATCGCACCGGCTGTGCCACAGTCGGCAACCGCAGCAACCGGGGCCGGCGACGACCTGGCCCCGGCGGTTCGGCGGCTGGTGGCCGAGCACAATCTCGACCCGGCGGCGATCAGCGGCAGCGGCAAGGGGGGGCGGATCACCAAGGAGGACGTGCTGGCCCACCTGGCAAAACCGGCCGCTCCCGCCGCGGCTCCGCCGGCAGCGACGCCACCCGAGGCCGCGCCCATCGAATCGCCGGTTCCCGTGGCACCCTCGCGGCCCACCGGTCCGGTCACCTCGGCCGACGGCCGGGAGACCCGTGAACCGATGACCTCGCTGCGCAAACGGGTGGCCGAACGGCTGCTGCTGGCCCAGCAGAGCGCCGCCATCCTTACCACCTTCAACGAGCTGGACATGAGTGCGGTGATGGCCCTGCGCAAGGAAAAGCAGGAGGCCTTTCAGCAGAAGTTCGGTATCAAACTCGGCTTCATGTCCTTTTTCATCAAGGCCACTGTGGAAGGCTTGAATACCGTGCCGGGGATCAATGCCCGCATCGAGGGCGACGAGATCGTCCACAACCACTACTTCGACATCGGAGTGGCGGTGGGCACCGAAAAGGGTCTGGTGGTGCCGGTGCTCCGCGCCGCCGACCAGCTGAGCTACGACGGGGTCGAGAAGGCCATTGCCGACCTGGCCGGCCGGGCCCGCGACCGCAAGCTGACCCTCAACGATCTCAGCGGCGGAGTATTCAGCGTTTCCAACGGCGGCATTTACGGCAACATGATGAGCACGCCGATCATCAACCCGCCCCAGAGCGGCATCCTCGGGATGCACGCGATCAAGAAGCGGGCGGTGGTGGTGGACGATGAGGTCGTGGTGCGGCCGATGATGTATGTTGCCCTTTCCTACGACCACCGGATGGTGGACGGCAAGGAGGCGGTGACGTTCCTCAAGACCGTGGTGGACTACGTGGAGAACCCCGATCCCGCCCTGCTGGGGCTTTAGCCTGATGGAGACCTGTGATCATGGACAGCTTTGATTTTGCCGTCATCGGCGCCGGACCCGGAGGCTATGTCGCCGCCATCCGCGCAGCCCAACTGGGGCTGAAGGTGGCCCTCATCGAAGAGCGGGACAGACTGGGCGGCACCTGCCTCAACGTGGGCTGCGTACCCTCCAAGGCGCTGCTCGAATCGAGCGAGCTGTTCCAGGTGGCCCGGGACCGGCTGGGCGAACACGGCATCGGTGCCGCCGTGGTCAAGCTGGACCTGGCAAAGATGATGGAACGCAAGTCCCGCATCGTCACCGAGGTCACCGACGGCCTGGGGCTGCTGATGAAGAAGAACAAGATCACCGTGATCAATGGTCGCGGTGCACTGGCCGGCGAAAAGAAAATCCGGGTGGACGGCCCGGACGGGGCCATGGAAATTGAAGCCGAGCACATCGTGCTGGCCATGGGCAGCGTGCCGGTGGAGCTGCCCGGCCTGCCCTTTGACGGCAAGAAGATCATCTCTTCCACCGAAGCTCTGGAACTGGATGCGGTGCCGAGCAGAATGGTGGTGGTGGGCGGTGGGGCCATCGGCCTCGAGCTGGGGTCTGTCTGGAGACGCCTGGGGTCCGAGGTGACTGTCGTCGAACTGCTGCCCCGCATCGCCATCTTTTCCGATGTCCAGCTGAGCAAGGGACTGAAGAAGGAACTGGGCAAGCAGGGGATAGAGTTCCTGCTGGAGAGCAAGGTCACCGCCGCCGACGCCAGCGGCAAGGAGATCAAGGTCACCGTGGCCGGCAAGGACGGCGAGAGCGAACTGACCTGCGACACCCTGCTGGTGGCCGTGGGCCGCAAGCCCTGCACCGGCACCGCCGGCCTGGAAGAAGCCGGTGTGGAACTGGAAAAGGGTATGGTCAAGGTGGACGGCCAGTGGCGTACCTCGGTGCCCGGCATCTACGCCATTGGCGACCTGATCCACGGGCCGATGCTGGCCCACAAGGCTGAGGACGAGGGCGTGGCCGTGGCCGAGATCGTTGCCGGCCAGCCGGGCCACGTCAACTACGATGTCATCCCCAACGTGATCTACACCATGCCTGAACTGGCCCAGGTGGGTCTCACCGAAAAAGAGGCCAAGGACCAGGGCCTCAAGGTCAAGGTGGGCCGCAGCTACTTCAAAGCCAATGCCCGGGCCAAGAGCCTGGCCGAGGAGGAAGGGCTGGTCAAGGTGGTAGCCGACGCCGACACCGACCGCATCCTCGGGGTGCACATCCTCGGTGCCCGGGCTTCGGACATGATCGCCGAGGCGGTGGTGGCCATGGAGTTCCAGGCCTCGTCCGAGGACATCGTCCGCACCTGTCACGCCCACCCCACCCTCTCCGAGAT
>CBESOE010000151.1:0-10136 GCA_965531145.1 uncultured bacterium
CCGAAGACCGGTGATGGTCCGGGGGCGGTGACGATCTCGTCGATCCCGTCGCCGTGCAGGCCGCCGCCGGAGCCGGATGGCGAGCTCACCTCGTTGCCACTGATCGTATTCCCCATCAGTACCGGCTCGGACTTAAATTCGATGCCGATACCACCCCCCGTGTCCTTGGCCAGGTTGTCCAGGATTAGATTGTTGATCACCATCGGAGATGACTGAGCGAGGAATATCCCGCCACCCATGCCCACCGCCTCATTGTTCCGGATCAGGTTGTCCTCGATCCGCCCATCGAAATAAAAACAACAGATGCCACCCCCGCGGCCGGGAAATTCAACGGTGTAGCCATAGGCCAGGTTATTGGCGATCTCGTTGCCGGCGATCACCGCCTGGGAGTTGTAACAGTAGATGCCGCCTCCCAGGCCGGCGCCATAAAAGGAAGTGGTTATTTCGTTGGAGTGGATATGGTTGTTGCTGATCACTGGGGATGAGTCACCGCAAAGGATCCCGGCCCCCATGTTCGGCTGGTTCCCGGCAATGGTGTTGCCGGTGATCAACGGCTCAGCGCCGTCTCTGCAGTAGATCCCGGTCCCCTTGTTCTCCAGGATCAGGTTCCCCTCGATTACCGGCGAGGCGTCGTCGCAGAGAATCCCTCCGCCGCTTTCCCAGTCATAAACGCCGGTGGTCTCCACACCGCACCCGGTGATGGTGAAGCCCCGGATGACCGAGGTTCTCCCTTCGCCGCTGTGCAGATAAAATCCCCGGCCCAGCTCTTCCCCGTCGATGATGCAGTTGTCCGGGCCGTTCTGCGAGCGGACGGTGATCGCCTTGCCGCCGAAGTCGAGATCACGGTTCCCGACGCCGGTCCAGGTGCCGTCGGCCACCAGCACGGTGTCACCATCCGCGGCGGCGTCGATGCCGGCCTGGATTGTCGACTCGTGGGCCGGGACGCGGATCGTTGCGGCCCCGGCGTCGGTTGCCAGACAGTGGAGGAGAAGAAGCACGGTCAGTGCCGGCAGAAACAGCGAAAGTGGGAAATACCCGGGAATGCGGCCCATGATTTGACCCTCCCATAATTCGGCGCGCGGAGACCACCCCGGCAATGGGGAACCGGTTCAAGTGAAATTTTCATCCCACTTTCCAAAACGTTTGCTGAGGACTTATCGGGAAAAATTCTCCTCTGCGGATTATGCCTTGTCCCGGGGGACTGATCAACGATTGGTTTCTTCCACCAACCCATTCATATCCGTGCCGCAATGTTGTAAGCTATTGGAATAATTATTGTCCATGAAATCCTGGGAGTCTCAGTCAGTGAAGATGCTGTTTCCTGCCCTGATCTGTTGCGGTCTGGTACTGCTGTCCGCCGGCCCCTCGTTCGGCCAGGATGCTGGCGGGGAGGTGGCGGGTGCGGATCCGGTGTCGGACGAACCTGCCGACCAGGGCTTTGTGCTGAACATCGAAGTCAACCTGGTCAACCTGTTCGTCTCGGTGTTGGACCGCAAGGGGCACGTGGTAAGCGACCTGGAAAAGGAAGACTTTTACCTCTGGGAAGGGGGAGAGCGGCGCGAGATCAGCAACTTCTCCACTGACCCCGATGCCCCGCTGAGCATGGCGGTGATGCTCGACGTGAGCGGCAGCATGGGGTTGATGCAGAAGCTGAACAACAGCCGGATGGCCGTGGAATTGCTGGTGGAGCATCTGAACGATCCGGACGAGGCGGCGCTGCTCGCTTTTGCCGGGACCAGCGTGGAGCAGCTGGTTCCCTTCACCAGTGAACGGGACCGGCTGGTGCAGGAGTTGGAGACGCTGAAACCGTTCGGCAAGACCGCCCTCTACCGGGCCATCGAGGAGGTGCCCGAACTGCTCGGTTCGCCGCTGAACCGCCAGGCCATCCTCCTGCTCACCGACGGCATCGACAATTGCTCGCAGCAGCCGTTGGAGGAGATGCTCAATACACTGGCCGGACGGCGGATCCCGATTTACACTATCTGCTATACCCGGCAGTTTTACCCCGACGGACCATCGTCGGAGGAATACACTCGGATCCCGGTTCTGCAGAGCATCGCCGGCAAGTCGGGGGGCGCCTACCTGGAGGTGAGCAGCCCCGACGAACTGGCGGCGGGATTGAAGGGGATCCTGACCGAGTTGCGCCACCAGTATCTGTTGGGGTTCAGCTCAACCGGGGACCCCGGTGAGGTGGATCGCCTGGACATCATGCTGCTCACCTCGAACAGCAGGCATATCGTCAGGGTGGGCCGCGGTTTTTATACGGACCGTTAGTTGGACATTCGGAGACAGAAGTCTGAACATTTCAGGAGGGTGCTAAAGATGAACAGAATGCTGACCGCCGCGGTGCTGGTCCTGCTGCTGGTCCTGGGGACCGGCGGTTGTGCCACCAAAAAGCAGGTGGCCACGAGCTTCGCCGATGTGGAGCGGAGCATGCAGGACCTGGAGAACTCCATGGAGGAGAACCAGACCCGCATCGCCACCAGCGAACAGGTGATCCGTGACCACAACGGCCGGATCGTCGAAGTTTCGGAAGAGACCAAGGATGCACTGGCCCGGATCGAGGCGGTGGAGGAAGTTGCCATGGGCAAACTCCTCTACCAGGTGGTGCTGAACAATGACGCGGTGAAGTTCGATTTCAATACCGCCGAACTCATGCCCGAGGGCCAGGCGGCGCTCAAGTCGCTGGTGGACCGGCTGGTGATCGAAAACCGCAACGTCTTCATCGAGATTCAGGGGCACACCGATTCTGTCGGCGACGAGGGATATAACTACGGGCTGGGTCTCAAGCGGGCCGAGTCGGTGCGGCGCAACCTTTCGCTGCAGGGGGTTCCCCTGCACCGCATGTCGGTGATCTCCTACGGTGAGAGCGAACCGGTGGCGGACAACAGCACCCCCGAGGGCCGGCGGGAGAACCGCCGGGTGGTGCTGCTGGTGCTGGAGTAGTCTAGTAGCTCCCCGCCGTGGCATTGACCCCGTGGGTCAGGCCGCTGTCGCCAAAGGCGCCGAGATCGAAGAGCAGTGAGGTCTGCGACCCGTCGTAGGTGAAGACCTTGACCAGGCTTCCCGCCGACGGGTCCGGCCCCTGTCCCGCAATGATCTCGCTGCGTCCGTCACCGTTGAGGTCGGCCCCGGCCGAAACGGTGGCGCCGTAGAGGCTCTCCTCCACCGGCCAGGCAAAGAAGTTGATCCCCGGGATATCGCCCAGGGTTCCTCCGTCATAGTTCCAGCCTCGCACGTGGGCCCCGAAAACGCCGGACGGCCCGGGCCCGGTGACGATTTCGTCGATCCCGTCCCCGTCCACATCGCCGCAGGCCACCCGCACGCCCTTCTTGAAGGTGCCGTAGGCAAAGAAGCTCACCCCGGGAATGGCCGCGGCTGTTCCTCCGTCAACGTTCCAGCCCCGGACGTGGGGCCCGTAGATGTCGCCCGGGCCGGCGCCGGTGACAATCTCGTCGTAGCCGTCACCATCGATGTCACCGGCGGCCACGTTGACCCCCCACTTGGGCGTGCCGTAGGCGAAGAAGTTCACCTCCGACATCGGCTCAATCGCGGTGCCGGTGTTGGCAAATGCCCGGACGTGGGGGCCGAACACCGCGCCCGGGCCAGCGCCGGTGATGATCTCGTCCCGGCCGTTGCCGGTGAGGTCGCCGCAGGCCACGTTAACCCCGTACTTGTTGGTGCCGTAAGCGAGGAAGTTGAGCTCGGAGATGGCCGCTCCGTAAGTGGTGAAGCCGCGGACGTGGGGTCCGTAGATGTCGCCGGGACCGGCACCGGTGATGATCTCGTCGATGCCGTCACCGTTGACATCGCCGGTGGTGACGTTGACCCCGAAGGAGTCGGCGCCGTAGGCCGTGAACTCGGTGGTGTGGGCCGCGTCCTGCTCCGGCGGGAAGACACGGACCAGGGGCGGGTTGCTCTCTGCCGGGCCCGGCCCGGCTGCCAGGAACAGGGCGGGGGGGGCCGGCGGAGGCTCCACGTAGTGCCAGCCCATGTCGATGACACCATCGTCGAGAACGAGATCGGTACGGGTAGTTCTTTTCAGCAACAGTGTGTCCGGGTTGCCGGTGTCGACACAGGGGCTGTCCACGGCCTGTCCGGCCGCTGTCTGGGAGAGGAAGTAGTCGCCGAGGTTGCCGGTGACAAAGAGCGGGTCCTCCTCGATCATCCCGTCGCCCCAGGTGTAGTCTCCGGAGATGGATGCCTGTCCGCCCTCGATGGTCGAGAAACTGATTTCCAGGGTGGTGTCCCAGGAGTAGATTTCTTTCGTCCATTCCGCCATGTTGTCCCAAAGGATGCAGTTCTCCAGGATCATTACATCGCCGCCCCTGTCCCCGGCTCCCTTTCCGTCAGTCGGGGCGTGGTCCTGGCTGGAAGCAATGGCCCCGCCCGTGTTCGTGGCGTAATTCTGGTAGAAGGTGCAGTTGGTGATTGTCGGTGAACTGAAGGTGCACCAGATGGCCCCGCCCTGGCCGTGCACACCCGGGCTTTCGGTCCATGCCGCATTGTGGTGAAAGAGGCAGTTATCGACAGTGAAGTCTCCCCAGGCGTGGATGCCCCCGCCGCCGAACTCATGATTATTGACGTTGGAGCTGATTTCGCAGTTGCTGATCGCGGTGCCGCCGGAATGGCTTTGGATCCCGCCCGCCATGTTGTAGGTGATCAGGCAGTTGGTGATCGAGGTCGAGCCGCTAAGGATATAGATCCCATACCCGTCACCGGTGATGGTGAATCCGTCAATTGTGACTGAAGGTGAGGATCCGATATGGAATCCATACCCCTCGTGGTTGATGATGCACAAAGCCGGCCCGTTGGCCGACCTGAGTGTGATCGAAAGACCGGATATCGATGCCCCGTCCCAGGTCCCGTCGGCTACCAGGATGGTGTCTCCATCTGTAGCGGTATCCACCGCATCCTGAATAGTGGGTTCGTCTCCTGGCACGTGAATCGTTCCTGCGGTGAGCAGGACGGGAGTGAGCAGAATAAGGACAATCAGTGCATGCAGATACTTTTTCATGGCACCCTCCGGCGTGTCTGGTGACGGTCAGCTGGTTTCCCTGACGGATATGCTAACTATTGTACATGAAAATTGTACATGAAAAAAGCGGGAGGCGTGCCCTGGGCTCGCACTCCCGCTCATGATGACAGGTGTGGCTTAGTTGCTCCCCGCCGCGACGTTGACCCCATGGGTCAGGCTGGCGTCGCCAAAGGCGTCGAGGTCGAAGAGCAGCGTGGTCTGGGATCCGTCATAGCCGAAGACCTTGACCATGCTCCCCGCTGCCGGGTCGGGCCCCTGGCCGGCGATGATGTCGTCCCGCCCGTCACCGTTGAGGTCGACGTCGGCTGAAACGGTGGCGCCGTAGAGGCTGTCCTCCACCGGCCAGGCAAAGAAGTTGATCCCCGGGATGTCACTCAGGGTTCCGCCGTCGTAGTTCCAGCCACGGATGTGGGCGCCAAAGACGCCTGACGGCCCGGGCCCGGTGACGATCTCGTCGATCCCGTCCCCATCCACGTCGCCGCAAGTGACCCGCACACCCTTCTTGAAGGTGCCGTAGGCAAAGTAGCTGACCCCGGGAATGGCCGCGGCCGTTCCGCCGTCAACGTTCCAGCCCCTGACGTGGGGCCCGTAGATGTTGCCCGGCCCCGGTCCGGTGACGATCTCGTCGTAGCCGTCTCCGTCAATGTCGCCGGCGGCCACGTTGGCCCCCCACTTGGGTGTGCCGTAGGCGAAGTAGTTCACCCCCGCCATCGGCTCCATGGCCGTGCCGGTGTTGGTAAAGGCCCGGACGTGGGGGCCGAAGACCGCGCCGGGACCGGCACCGGTGATGATCTCATCCCGGCCGTTGCCGGTGAGATCCCCGCAGACCACGTTGACCCCGTATTTGTTGGTGCCGTAGGCGAGGAAGTTGAGCTCGGTGATGGCCGCTCCGTCGGTGGTGAAACCGCGGACGTGGGGGCCGTAGATGTCGCCGGGGCCGGCGCCGGTGATGATCGACTCGGTGCCGTCACCGTTGATGTCGCCGGTGGTGACGTTGACCCCGTAGGAGCTGGCGCCGTAGGCCGAGAACTCGGCGGTGTGGACCGCGTCCTGCTCCGGTGGGAAGACCCGGACCAGCGGCGGGTTGCTCACTGAGGAACCGGGGCCGGTGACCAGGAAGGGGTCGGCCGGCGGCACGCCGCCGTGATTGAACTGGGCGTAGTAGACATCCTGCTCGCCGTTCAGCGTGGCGGCGAAAGCCAGGTGGGCGGCGTTGTCGTGGGAGACCATGTGGAAGTAGTCACCCATCTTGTTCTGCTGCGGCCAGCCCACGTGGGGGTCGAAATCATCGGTGATCCGCACGTTGTCGGCCCAGGTCTCACCGGCATCCTCGGACCAGCTGTAGTAAAGCGAGGAATCGTAGGCCCCGGGACCGTCCCGGGTGTCGAGCCAGACCGCGTCGATGCGGCCGTTGGGTGCCGCTGACATGGTGCCGAACCACTGGTAGTCACCGGTGCCCGGGTCGTCGTTGACCCGCACCGAGCTGCTCCAGGTGTCTCCGCCATCGGTGCTGCGGGCAAAGCGCACGTCCATCGGGTCGGGGGAACCGCTGGGCGAAACAGAAGCCAGCAGGTAGACGTTGCCGTTGGTCGGGCCGCTGGAATGGTCGGTGGCGACCCAGGCCTGGCCCAGCAGGCCGCCGGGGTTCGGGCCGCCGCCCGTGCCGAGACTGCCGCCGAGGCTGACATTGCGCGAGAAGTCCCAGCCCACGGTCTGGCCGGCGTCCCGGGCATTGCTCGACTTGGTGACGACGAAGCCGTCGCCGGCCACGTAGAGCTCGCCCGCCGGGCCGACACAGAGCGTGCCGTAGTACGGGTAGCCGGAGACGATAATGCAATTCTCGTAGCTGGCGCCGCCGTTGGTTGAACGGGTGAAAAAGCCGGGATCGCAGGTGCTGAAGGGATAGCTCCAGAAGGCATAGATGTGCCCGTCGCCCATGCCGCCGGTGCTGTCGACGGCCATCCACTGCTTGTCGCCGCCCTCGGCAAAGGTGCCGGCATCCCAGGTGGCCCCGCCATCGGTGGACTTGTAGACATCACAATAGTAATCGCCGCCGTCCACGGTGAGGCTGTTGTAGTAGAAGGTGCCTGCGGCGTCTGAGCAGAGCACCGGGTCGGAGCGGAAGATACCGGGGTTGATCACCCCGGGGAAGGTCCAGTTCTGGCCGCCATTGGTGGTGTAGCCATACCCGGCCTGGCGGAAGTCGTTGCTGATGGTGTCGAACTGACGCCAGCCGATGCACATCCGGTTGGGGTTGGTGGGGTCCACCGCGATGGAGGGTTCGTTGCCCGCGTCACCGACGATGTTGTCGCCGTTGCCATCCACGTTGACCTGGACCACAAAGAAGTCAGGCCCGGAACCCCGGTACGCCGGAGAGGTCGCCATCGACTCTCTCGGAACCGGCACATAGGCGTCACCCCTGGTCTCGTGGTGTCCGGCCGGAGCGGCATCCACGGCCGTCTTTGCTTTCTCCTGCCCCGCGGCCGGTGCCCAGGCGCAGACCAGGCAGACCAGAATTGCCAAACAAAGTGTCAACGGGTAACGCATGCTCTTGAACCTCCCCGGGTCTCTACCGTTTCGTATGCTTGAATAATATATTCACAATCCCCTATAGCGCTGTGATTATATGTGTTTACCGCCAGCCAGTCAACAGATTGTTGATTTTCGACGACAGCTTGCAAACTGTCCACCCCTGGCACCTCGACGGGCCGGGGCCAAAGAGGATACCATCACCGGCGGAGAATCGGGAGGAATATATGACGGTGCAAAACCCCCCGGAAAAGAGTGATGGCAGGATCGAGCAGGCAGTACCGGTGCCCCTGCCCGGTCCCGGCGCCACCGCCCTGCTCCTCGGCCGTGCCGGTGAAGAACCCGGTCCTCCCGGCCCGGGGCACCTGCAACGGTTGTGCAGCCTCTTTTCCCGTTTCCCCTATGAGAATGTGACCAAGATCATCCGCCGCGGCACCGATCCTGCCGCTCCCCCCCTCTTCCGCGGCCCGCAGGAGGTGGTGGACGGTTTTCTCCAGTCCGGGGCGGGGGGCACCTGCTTCAGCCTGACCAACCTTTTTCTCCAGGTGCTGGCTGACTGCGGGTACCAGGCCGTGCCCTTCCTGGCCCACATGGGACGGCGGGAAAACGTCCACTGCGGCCTCATGGTTCATCTGCCGGTCGGCGGCCGTGCCCTGGTGGACCCCGGCTACCTGGTGGACCGGCCGCTGCCCCTGGGCCCCGGACGCGTCGAACATCGCACCGGCAGCGCCCGGATTCTCCTCGAGGGGGACGGTGAATGCTACCGGCTCTCCACCCTCACCGCCGGCGCCTGGAAGGAACGCTACCGTTTCCAGGACACACCGCCGGGTTCCGCGCGATTCCTCGAGGCCTGGCGGGAGAGTTTCACCGGGCCGGGGATGAACCAGCTCTGCCTCACCAGGGGTATAGACGGGGGTTACGTCTACCTCCACGGTCGCCATCTGCGGCGGGTCACCGGGGACGACAAGCAGGTTCGTAAGCTGGGTCGTGGGGATTCCGCTGCCGTAGCCGAACCCTTCGGCATCGATCCGTTGCTGGTGGACAGGGCGATGGAACTGTTAATCTCCTTGCGGAGTGAGGACTAAGTTTCACATCCATCCCGGTACCGTATTCCCCCTCATCCTGGCTCAATACCCTCTTATGCCGCCATCCTCATTACCCAGGTAATGCCGGCCAATCGCAGCCCTACCCGCCAACTTGTGTATATCCAACCTTCCCCATATCCGAATAACTGCCTGGATATGCCACGGCCGCACTAGTAGCCATCCGTCTTGACGCTATCAGCCCAACTGTGTTTATTATGTGACATAAGGACTTGCACGCTGTCAGAATCTGACCTTGGCTAAAGCTCAAACGTAGTTGGCAACTCGTGCCCACAAATGGCGGCAATTGTGTACGGTCAGATAATGAATTGTTAGATTGAGTTGAGATAGAGGTAAATTGGTCATGGCGGGTTTCAACCGCAAGACAACGCCAAAAGTGAAGGGTGGGCAGGTTTGTAAAAAGAACAACTGGAAGGATACCCCAAACTACTGGAACACCCCACAAGAGATCCCTCAGTTAGATCGTGAACGCCCAGGGCGCGGCTATCGTCACCTTTTGAAACAAAACGATTTATTGTATTTCATCTCAATTCTTCCTGATTGGGATGAATTGTCCAAAGGTCTGGATGCCGTATTGTTAGCGCACGGCGGTCAAAATGCAGACGGTTGGTATACCCAAGGGATTGTCGCTATTTGTGCATGGGAGCGAGGATTATGGCGAAAGGTCGACAAAAAATGGTATGCCGAGCATGAGGGTGTTCTAAAGCGCTTTAAAGTCCCGTACGTTGAAAAAGGGAGTTGGATTGAATGCCAATTCACTGAGAAATCAGTTCGTGCGTATCAACTGGTACATGTCTTTCTCCATGAACTTGGGCATCACCACGATAGAATAAATACAGAGTTTCAAACAGCTACAGCTCGCGGAGAAGGCTATGCAGAAAACTACGCCCTCCAATACGAGAGAGTGATCTGGGATCGATATGAGGAGGTTTTTGGATTGGTCTGACAAAACCAACCTAACGTCACCCATACACCTGTCCGCAGGTGATGGGTGGCGTTAGGTGCTCCCCGATGGTGTCAGTAGGCTCGCGGATATTCCACCTTTTGGTGATCCCCCGTTTAATGAAGGTCATGCTTGTCCTGATCTTGCTCTTTCTGAAAAAATCTTTGGTGATCTTGTTCATATTTATGGTTCGATGAATGATGGCAACGGACGATGTGGCGAATATCTCGTACGAACGGCTTCAAAGGACGGTGTGGTCTCGAGTAATGCTCTACATTTTTGGTACTTTGGTATAACTGAAGACCTCGAGAGGAAGGCATTAGCTATCATTGAGGCAGTCAAAACGGCTGATAAGTTGCCGGATGATCCGCCATTGAAGAGTGGCACCTAACCAGCCCATACACCTGGCAGCCAGGTGTCACGGCCCTTGTCGCGCCATCAAAGCTCAGAGAATGGGGAGGCAACGGAATGACGTAGAACATACCGAAGCTGAAACATTCTATCGGAACCCTGTGGGTGCGAA
>CBESOE010000152.1:0-10018 GCA_965531145.1 uncultured bacterium
TACGGAGCCCCGATGATGGCGGTGGTGCCATCGATCGCCACCGACATGCCGAAATAGTCATATGCCGCGCCGTCATTGGGCAGCAGTTTGGCGATCTGGGTGCCTGTGGTGGTGTCGAAGATGTAGGCCGCACCGGAATGGGTACCCACAACAGAGTGCCTGTATGCGCCAACAATGCCCACCGTTCCGCTTACCGCCACACGGCAGCCGAAGTTGTCGCTGGCCGCACCGTCGCTGGCCAGCAGCTTGAAGATCTCCTCTGGATCGCACTGTGCTTTGGCATCCAGCCCCAAGGCACTGCAGGTCATGAACAACAGGAGAATCACAGACATGCGTACCATGTGACTCTCGATTCCAAACCGTCCCCCACAAGTCAATTCCCATGCTTTCATTTTGTCCTCCTCTCAGAAACGAACTGAATGATCTTCATTGCAGCGTTTTGCGGGCCCACCCCAGTGGAAGAATTCCGCCTGGTTAAACATATCGCGACAAAGAGAGGAAAATCCGGACATGGAATATCAATAAAACGGGAACTGTCTTGCTCGTGAAATGACGACAGTCACCTGCATATGCAAATAATTATAAATCAATGGGATAGTGAGGCGGGAGGCGCCACGATTGCCGGAGCTACGCCTGGTATTCCCTTCAGCAAGATCGATCCGTGCGCCCACCCCGTGCTTGCAATCCGCAAACAACCAAGAAAAAAGGGGTTACGGCGAATCACCGTAACCCCTTGATAATGCTGGTGGAGCTGAGGGGGATCGAACCCCTGACCTCGTGACTGCCAGTCACGCGCGCTCCCAACTGCGCCACAGCCCCACGTATATCTTGTTCAGGTTCCCTTCGGGTCCCTGATATCAGTCTTCCTTCTTCTCTTCAGGCGCCGGCACGTCCGCGGTGGGCGGGGTGACCGGTTCGTCAGGAGTGACGTTCTCGGTCTTTTCGTCGCCCTCGTCCTTGCCGTGCTCCTCCTCGTAGGCCTGGGCCTCGAGGTCTTCGATGCGGCCTTCGCGATCCACGATCTGGCGGTCGAACTCGAGGATCTCATCGAAGAGGGGTTTGAGCTCCGCTTCTTTCAGCTCGCCGTCATGGAACATCTGCAGGGCCTGCTCACCCATCTCGGTGACCTTCTTGCCCTTCTGACGTTTGACCTTGGCGATTTCCAGACGGAGGTTGGTGATCATCCAGGCACGACCGCCCTCGTACTGCACCCGGGAACCCACTCCCTTGAGGAAGGTCATGAAGCGGTCCATCACTGGAGCCGCATCGGGATCGTCGACCTTCTTCTCCTCCACGGGGGGAACCTGGTCCGACTTTTGTTCTTCCTGTTTCACTGTCTGATCATCCATTGTTACTCCTCCAACTGATGCCCCGCCAAGCGGCGCCGGTTGCAGCGCCATGTTCGAAACCAGGCTCATAAAAGCAGCCGGGCCGTTGAAGAGGCGCTAATCTAGCACAGGGTGTCCAGGTTGTCAATTTCAACCAGGGATTGCGGAGAACCCCTGTCACAGCAGGAAATGGGGGGTTCCACACCCCGAGTATCGGCCGTTATCTGGTCACTCAAAACGGTTTACGCTTTACCATGGAAAAAAGTTCATCATTCCCGGCCCCGGGGCCCGGTTGACGCTCTCCCCGCTGTTGGCTACAATGCCCCTCCCGTCGGCTCTGAGGAAGCGAATGGGTGCTGGTGTGCTCCCTGGACTTCAAATCCAGTGGCGGTATGGGAGATCATGCCGCGGTGGGTTCGATTCCCACACGTTTCCGCCATTCTCCGGGCTTCCCGCACCTCAGTCCACCCAGTGAATCCGGAACAACTTGAAGTGCTCTGTCTGGTGGACCAGTGAGAAGAGCTCGGGGTGGCGGGCCACCAGGTCGGTCAGCAGTAACCGGTCGTAGTTAAAGAATTCAATCTGCACCAGGTAATCGGCGCTCACCTCGCGCATCACCTCCAGTCGCCAGAGCTGATCGGCGGAGGCGGCATCCTGGTCCGCGCCTCGCCGCGTGCCCCGCGCCATCTCCCACCGTCTGAACCAGTCCTCGAAGGGCCGGTAATAGGGCCCCGAGATCCGGCCGGTATAGAGATGCACAATCCGTGGACGAATGGAGACGATGACATCGTCCTCGGCGGTGTTCGCCCGGATGTACTCGAAAAATGCCGTGGCCTCCGGGCCGGTGACCCCGTTGGGGATGGTGCGGAGGTTGAGCCGGACATAGCTGGTGCCGTAGGAAAGGAGCAGGGCCAGAATCAGGCCCGTCCGCGCCAGGGTTCGCAGCCGGTTTCGGGTGTAAAGCCGGTCAATTCCCTCGAAGAGGTAGAGGAGCAGAATCGGAAAGATCGGCACCAGGTAGCGGAGGGACCCGCCGGGATAGACCAGCAGGACCAGCAGGTAGAGAACGAAAAAGAGGTCGATCAGATCCGGCCCCTTTATCAGGCGCCGCAGGAAGAGGTAGAGCAGCGCCACCCCGGCCAGGGCGGCCACCACGGTGCACAGCTGTGAAGGGCTCTCCGCGCCCCAGAGGCCCACGTAGTTGCGCAGACGCAGCATCAGACTGAAGAGATAGACCCGCCAGTCGGCCTCACCGATCCAGGACAGATATCCGGCGCCACCGGGTAAGGTGAAAAACTGCACCACAGCCACCGGCAGGGCGATCAGACCCGCTTTGAAGGTCGGTGCCGAGATCCGGCGGGTTCGTACCAGGTCGAGCAGGATGGCCGCCGGCAGGACGACGACCCCCGCGGTCCGGGTGGCAAAAGAGAGATAGGCCAGCAGGCCAGCGGCGAGGAACCCGTATCGGGCCCAGTGGGAGCCGCTGGTCGCTTCGGCTGACCGCCGGACCGCCAGCAGGGCGGCATAGGTAAAAAAGATGAACGGGATGTCGGACAGGACGGCGTCCTTCATCTGCCAGCAGTGGGGGTTGAGGGCCACCAGGGCCAGGACCGCCAGCAGCGAGATGGGCTCCAGCCGGCGGGCAAAGAGCCGGGCCATCAGGAAGAGCGCCGGGATGAAGAAAATCAGGTTGATCAGCTTGAGGGCTTCGAGGTCGGGCCCGAACAGGGCCTGGAACGGAACCAGCACCGCCGGGAAAACCGGGGGGTAGGCATCGGGGTAAGGCGACGGAGTGATGAGCCGGCTCACCGCCACCCCGGAGAGGGCGTAGGGCTCACCGCCGGCCAGGTGATCCGCGTGCTGCAGATACTGGGCAAAGTCACCAGTCCAGACGTGGCCCTGCCGGAAACTGAAGAGATAGAACAGGCCCACGACGAGCAGGAGCAGGAACATGGCGCGCTGGGAGGGCTGTCTGTTCATGGTCGATCAGTTTTTCACCTCGCCCCAGGAAGAGACGATGCCGTTCATCTCCCCGGGTGCGGTGCCGTCGAGAATGCTTTTAGCGGTGGCCAGCCCCATCTGCAGGCACTGGTAGGCGTCCACATACCGGAAGAGCGCCTGCCGCCCGCAGTGTAACAGGTTCTCGAACCGGCCCATCCCGGCCAGGTAGCGCTGGAGCCGTTCCTGGTAACCGACGGTGTAGACCGGATAGCAGTAAGGCCGGCGGACGATGCTGTGGTTTTCCACCTCCCACGCGTCCAGCAGGCCCAGCCGTTCGAGATCCGCCACCGAACGACTCAGAATGTCCTCGTCACTCATCCCGCCGTTGTCGGTGATCTCCAACGTGACTCCGGTACGCCCTTTCCCGGGCACCATCTCGGAGCTGAGGTGTCGGACCTCGCTCCCCCGCTGGAAGAGGATGTCCTCGTCGTGAAAGTAGACCACCCGCGTGTCCAGCACCTGCGGGCGGGCGACCTCGAGAAAGAGCAGCGCCAGGCCGCGGTAGGTCAACCCCAGCCCCAGGTCCCGGGTATCCGGATCCAGGTCCGGGAGGGCACGGACCAGTTCCGGCACCGGTATGGTGGAGATCACCCAGTCAGCTTCAGCCTGGACGTCCCCGCTGTCCGTTTCGAAACAGACGCCCCGAACGCGGGAACCCGCCAGGTCGAGTTCCTTGACCCGGCTCCCCAGGTGTATCTCCCCTCCGGCGGAGCGGACCCGCTCGGCGATGGCGTTGCTGATCTGCCAGTAGCCCTTTCTGGGATAGTGGATCGCCACCGATCCGTCCTGGCCCGTCAGCGGCCCGCTCTTTTTGCCGGCGGTCCGGCCGGTGATACGGAAAAGCGCGCCGATCAGCCGCCAGGGGTTGATCCGCGGAATGCGCTCGGAGGCGAAGTTGGCGGCCAGGGTTTCCGGCGGAACGCCCCAGGTTTTGTGGGAGAAGGGGCCAAAAAAATGATCGTAAAGCCCCTGGCCAAAGTGGAGGACGATCCAGTCGCGGAAGTTTCTGGCCTCCGGTCGGACAGCAAACCGGCGGACCGCGGAATAGAGGTAGCCGGCAGCGCAGTGCAGCAGGACATGGGGCGGCAGGTTTGCCGCCGCCGAAGCCACGCTCAACGGGTAGTTCAGGGTCCGGCCGCGAAAAACGATCTTCTTGCCGCCGTAGAGTTGGCCGTATTCCAGCAGGTCGTCGCCCAGCAGGTTCTTGACGCGGTCGAATATCGCGGGGTCACGTGAATAGAAGGAATGCGGCCCGTAGTCGAAGGTATATCCGGCGGGAGTGAAGTGGCTGCCGGCCAGGCCGCCCTCCCGGCGTTCGGCCTCGATCAGGGTAACCCGGCAGCCGGCCTCGGCCAGCCCCCAGGCCACGGCCAGACCGCTCATACCGGCACCGAGGATTATCGCCGAAGGTTTCACGCCGCCCCCCTTCAGAGACCGAAGGCGCGGCGGATGGCCGCGGCCACCGTTTCCACGCTCTCCGTGCCCATTCCGGAGAACAGCGGGAGAAGGAGCACCTGCGCCCGCGCCTTCTCGCTGTGGGGCAGCGACCAGCCCGCCGGCCGGTAGGGCGCCTCCTCATGCGCGTTCATGATCCCGGGACGGCTGGCAATCCCTTCACGCAGCAGGAACCGCCCCAGGTCCTCCTGGTTCAGCGGGGCGTCCTCCAGCAGCCGCACCGGGTAGCTCTGCCAGTTGGGCCGCACGTGGTCGGCGGGCCGAACCAGCCCCACCCACGGGATACCCTCCAGCAGGTGGTGGTATACCCCGGCCAGACGGCGCCGCTCGGTGATGTTCTCTTCCAGCTTCTCCAGCTGCACCAGACCCATGGCCGCCTGGAGATCGGTCATCCGGTAGTTGAACCCGGTCTCCAGGTAGCGCTCCACCACCGGTTCGTCCGACCGGTGACGCACCTCGTCGGAAATGTCCATGCCGTGGTGGCGCAGCACCCTGAAACGGGCGGCCAGCTCTTCGTCGTCGGTGGTGATCATCCCGCCTTCACCGGTGGTGATCAGTTTTCGCGGATGGAAGCTGAAACAGGCGGTCTGTCCCCGGGGCCGCCCCACCCGCTCCCAGCCTCCGGAGAAGAACTCGCTCCCCGCGGCACAGGCTGCATCCTCGATCACCGGCACGCCGAAGCGCGCACCAAGCTCGAGAACCCGATCCATGTCTGCCGGAAAGCCCATCTGGTGCACCGGCACAATGGCGGCCAACCGGCCCCCGGCGGGCAGTCCGGCCAACGGGGACTCGCCCACTGCGATCTGCGAGAGGTGGCGAAAGTAGTATCCGTCCTCCCGCGGCTCGAAACTCTTGTCCAGCAGACGGTAGAGGCTGTCGGGATCGATGCAGAAGCTGTCGGGCAGGATGTCGGCGAACACCGGCTCGGCACCACAGAGGCGCACGGCATTGGCCGTGGCGATGAAGCTGTGGCTCACCGTGGCCACCACATCCCCGGGCCGCACACCGGAGCCGAGCAGCGACAGGTGCAGAGCGGCGGTGCAGCTGGACACGGCACAGGCGTGGCCCGCACTGCAATAGTCGGCAAAAGCCCGCTCGAACTCGGCCACCTTCGGCCCCTGGGTCACCCAGCCGGAGAGCACCACCTGGCGGATCGCCTCAGCTTCCTCCTCACCGAGCAGCGGTCTGATGATCGGGATCATCTCACCCCTTCCCAGTTGCGAGCCACTTCCTCGGAGGCCATCCGCTCGATACCCGCAGGGTGTTGGCGGAACCAGTCCACGGTGCGGGCCAGCCCCTCTCCCAATCCCACTTCGGGCACCCAGCCGGTGAGGTCAATGAAACGCGATGCATCGGAACAGAGACGGTCCACGTCACCCGGCCGCCGCGACATCCGGCGCAGCTCCCCGGTGGAGTGCCCCACCTGGCGGGTGATCATCCCGGCCAGCCGCCGGACTGTGATCTCCCGGCCGCTGCCCACGTTGAGCGTCCGCCCCACGACTCCGTCGCACTGCGTGGCACAGACCAGGGCCCGGGCCACATCGGTGACGTAGGTGAAATCACGGGTCTGGTTGCCATCACCGAAAATCACCGGCGGTTCGCCGTGCAGGGCGCGCACGATGGACTTGGGGATCAGTTCCCCGGCCAGCCCCTCGTGGTGCGACCGCGGGCCGAAGGTGTTGAACGGGCGCACCACCACCACCGGCAGACCGCGGCTGTTGCGGAAGGCCCTGACATAGGACTCCCCGGCCAGCTTGCTCGCACCGTATACCGTGTGCGGCCTGGTGGGATGGTCCTCGTTCATCGGCACGGAGAAGGCCGTACCGTAAACCTCAGAGGAGGAGACGTGGATGTAGAGGGACACCCCCCGGTCACAGGCCGATTGGGCTACGGTCAGTGAGCCTCCGGCATTGACCCGGTGGTTCTCCTGCGGGTGCAGCAGGGAGTGCCGCACCCCGAGGCAGGCCAGGTGGAAGACCATATCCACACCGGTCAACGCGTGGTGCACCTGGCTCGAATCGTTGACACTCCCCTCCATCAGTTCGAACTGTCGGCTGGTCGAGTGATGGGCGAGGTTTTCCTGCTTGCCGGTTACCAGGTTGTCCAGCACCCGTACGCGACAACCGAGGTCCAGCAGCCGATCCACCAGGTGGGACCCGATAAAACCGGCGCCGCCGGTGACCAGCACCATTTTGCCCCTCAATTCCATGGTCGGGCTTCTCTCCGTTCGGTGTTCCTGCTCCCGGCGGTGAGTCCGTGAAGCGCCACCGCCTGCTCGAGTTCCCGGCAGACCAGATCCACCTGGCGGTCGGTCATCTCAGGATAGATGGGCAGTGACAACTGGCGCCGGGCGCACTGCTCGGTCACCCGGAGGGAGCCCTCGGGTGGCGCCTGATCGCGATAGGGCGGCGTGCAGTGCAAGGGCACCGGGTAGTGGACAGCGGTCTCCACCCCACGCTGCAGCAGTTCCCCGGCCACATCGTCACGCCGGTCAAGACGGATAACGAACTGGTGGTAAACGTGGGTCCGCCCCTCGCCCACCACCGGCAGCTCGACACCGGACAGCCCGGCCAATCGCCGGCGATACCGATCGGCGATCTCGCCCCGCCGCCGGTTCCAGCCGGGGAGCCGCTCGAGCTTGACCCGCAGCGCCGCGGCTTGCAGGGCGTCGCAGCGTCCGTTGCTTCCCCGAATCTTGTGAACATTTTTTTCGGACTGGCCCTGGTGGCGGAGCATGCGGACGGTGTGGGCGATATCCGGATCAGCGGTCACCACCGCCCCGGCTTCGCCGCAGGCGCCGAGATTTTTTGCCGGGTAGAAGGAAAAGGCTCCCGCGACGCCCAGCGAACCGGCGGGGTGTCCCCGGTACTCCGCCAGGTGGGCCTGGCAGGCGTCCTCCACCACCCAGAGGCCCCGCTCCCCGGCAAAATCGCTGATCGCATCCATGTCCGCCGTCTGGCCATAGAGGTGCACCGGCAGAATGCCGCGGGTGCGCGGAGTGACCGCCGCGGAGAGCTTTGCCGGGTCCAGGGTGCAGGTGCCGGGCTCCACGTCGACAAAGACCGTCCGGCCGCCCGCCTGGGAGATGGCCGCGGCCGTGGCGATAAAGGTGTTGGCCACCGTGATCACTTCGTCTCCCGGTTCCAGTCCCAGCGCCCGGAGGATGAAGCAGAGGGCGTCGGTGCCGCAGCTCACCGCCACGCAGTGGGGTGTCGCACAGGCGTTGCCAAAGGCTTCCTCGAAGGCCTCAACCTCCCGGCCGCCCACAAAAGCGCCCGAATCGAGGATCGCCTCCCAGCGGGCGAGGATCTCGCCCTTCAGTTCCCGGTGCTGGGCCGGGAGATCGGTCATGGGCACTCTGATCATCGGCCTCCATCCCCCAGGCGCCGGGCCGGATTACCGGCCCAGGTTTCAGCAGCCGGCACGTCCCTGGTCACCACACTTCCCGCACCGATCATGGCCCCGGCGCCGATGGTCACCCCGCACAGGATGGTTGAGCCCGATCCGATGGATGCCCGGTCCTCCACCCTGGTGGGAACCGGAACCCAGTCATCCTCGGTCTGCAGCGACCCGTCCTCCCGGACAGCCCGCGGGCGACGGTCGTTGATGAAGGTCACGTTGTGCCCGACAAATACGCCGTCACCGATCTCCACCCCCTCGCACACAAAGGTGTGGCTGGAAATCTTGCAGTCGCTCCCCACCCGCGCCCCTTTCTGAATCTCCACAAAGGTGCCGATCTTCGTCCGCTCACCGATGGCACAGCCGTAGAGATTCACAAAGGCGTGGATCCGCACTCCGGCACCAAGTTTCACGTCGGGTGCGATGCGGCAGAACTCCATGGTCACACCTCGATGGGGATGTTGGCCCCGTTCTTATTGATCGACCGGTCGGTGGCCTCGAGAATGGCGAGGACCCGCAGGGCATCAGCGCCGTCGGTGAGCGGCTTCCGGTCTTCCTGGATGCTGTGGGCAAACTCCCGCACCACCCGGTGGAGGGCCTCGGTGGGCGCGAGATGCGGCGAGTACATATCGCCCGAACGGTAGGCGATCAACCGCTCGGTCTTCTCCTCGTGCAGGTTCCGGTCCACGTCGATTCCCTTGTCGTAAATCTTGATCTTCTCCGCCTGCTCCATGTCGTCCCAGACCAGCATCTTCTCCCTGCCGCCGATCATGGTCATTCGGATCTTCACCGGCGAGAGCCAGTTGACGTGAACGTGGGCGATGAAGCTGTCGTCGAAGTTGAGGGAGAGGTAAGCCATGCTGGCCCTGCCGTCGCCGGCGTGGCTCACCCCGTGGACACTCACCGAGACCGGTTTGCGGTCCACCACGAAATCGATGATCGAGAGGTCGTGGGTCGCCAGGTCCCACACCACATTGCAGTCGTCCTGGAACTGGCCCAGGTTGATCCGGATGGAATCGAAGTAGAGCAGTTCTCCCAGGTCGCCCCTTCGCACCACCTCGCGTATCTTCTGCACCGCGCTGGTGTAGCAGAAGGTGTGGTCGCACATCAACTTCAGGCCGGAACGCTCGGCCAGTTCCACCAGTTCCCTCCCCTGGGCCACGCTCAGGGCCAGCGGCTTTTCCAGCAACACGTGCTTGCCCCGCTCCAGCGCCGCCCGGGCAATGGGATAGTGACTGCTCACCGGTGTGGCCACGGCCACGGCGTCCACATCCGGGGCGTCCAGCAACTGCAGGGCATCGACGGTGGTGCGCACACCGGGGTATCCCGCGGCAACAGTTCCCAGCCGCTCCTCGTTCTCATCGCAGAGCCAGCGCAATCTGGTCCGCGGGCAGGAGCTGAAATTGCGGATCAGGTTCGGGCCCCAATATCCACAACCCACCACGCCCACGGTAATGGCATCAGCTGTTTCGATCGGCTTCTCCGTTTCTGTCAGGGGCCGATTTATTTCCTGCAACGCTCCGCAAAAAGTGTCGTACCCACAGGAAGATCAATACCGTGTCTACCATCAAAGACACGGATAACACCCATTAGTCACACTTGCGTTCCATGAGGAAACAATATCAGTTATTGCAACGACTTGCCTCTATTTGTATTAACGACTTGCCTCTATTTATATTTCGGCAAAATTGAGTTTCATAATTAGCACAATAATACACATCAGATTTTGGTTGCACAACAGGAAATTTTCTTTGTCCCGCTTGACCCGGGACAATTCTGTTGCCATAATTTTCAAAAACGATCCCCCCCCCCCAGGCAACCCCGCAGCTCCCTGT
>CBESOE010000153.1:0-9812 GCA_965531145.1 uncultured bacterium
CGGTCACGTTCCACCTGCACCACTTCCGGCTTGGCCCGGCTGACGAAGTTTTCGTTGGCCAGTTTTTTCTGCGAGCCCTCCAGCTGCTTGCGCAGTTTGGCCAGCTGCTTGTCGTGCCGCTCCTTCTCCTTCACCGGGTCGAGAACGCCGGCGAGGAAGATCTCGCACTCGCCCACCACTGCGGTTGCGGCAAGCGCCGGGCGGGTCACCTCGCCGCCAATCTCCAGCGCCGATAGCCCGGCCAGGTTGCTGACGTGGTCCCCGAGGCGGTTCAGTGTTTCGGCGGTGACACCGGTGACCTTGATCCGGCCCTCCACCTGCTGGGACGGAGGCACTTCGTATTTCCAGCGCAGGTCGCGGATGCCGTGGATCACCGACTGCATCAGCTCCATCTCCGCCTCCAGCTCCGGCTCGCCGGTGTAGCGCGAGGGGTCGGGCCAGTTGGCGGTGATCAGCAGGTCCACCGCGGGCAGCGGCTTTTCGATCCCACGCACCGGCACCTGGGCGTTGAGCCGCTCCCAGAGCGCCTCGGTGATGAAGGGGATGAAGGGGTGGAACAGACGCAGCACCCGGTCGATGGCCACGGCCAGTACCGAGCGGGCCACCGGGGCCTGGGCCTCGTCCTTCATCCGCGGCTTGATCATCTCCAGATACCAGTCGCAGAGGTCGCCCCAGAAGAACTTGCGGGCCAGGCCGATGGCCGCCGAGGGGTTGTATTCCTCCAGCGCTGTGGTCACGCCGCGAACCGCGCCGCCGAGGCGGGAAAGAATCCAGCGGTCCTCGGGGGCCAGGTCCTCGGGTTTCAGCGGGGTGAAGGGGTGCTCACCGAGGTTCATCAGCGCAAAACGCACGGCGTTCCAGAGCTTGTTGCAGAAGCCCCGGCCCACATCGAAGCGGTCGCTGGTCACCTTGGCCGCCGGCACGTCCTCCATGGTGCCCAGGACGTCGAACTCCTTGCCCGATCCGGGGCAGATGTAGGTAAAGATGCTGCGGCCGTGCTTGGCCTTGGCCAGATCCACCAGCTCGCCGGTGAAGGGCGAGATGGCCTGCACCGGCAAGCGGATGTCCTGGGTACCGGTCTGCATCTCGCAGAGCACGTAACGCATGGCGTCGGTGCCGTATTTTTCGATGATGTCCACCGGGTCGACACCGTTGCCCTTGGACTTTGACATCCGCTCGCCCTTGCCGTCCTGGATGTTGGCGTGGATGAAGCAGTCGGTGAAGGGCACGTCACCCAGGTTGTAGAGCCCCATCACCAGCATGCGGGCCACCCAGAGGGTAATGATGTCGCGGGCGGTGACCAGGCAGGACCCGGGGTAGTAATAGGACAGGGTGTCCGGGCGCCCCTCGCCGGCGGCCAGGGGCGACTGCCCCTCGTTGATCTTCGCCTGCTCCGGGTCGGGCCAGCCGAGGGTGGAGTGGGGCCAGAGCGCCGAGGAGAACCAGGTGTCGAGAACATCGGGATCCTGGACCAGGCCGGCGGCCTCCAGGGCCGGGCCGTGCTTCTGCTCGACGGCCTCGTCCAGCGGGCAGGCCATCAGTTCGAAGGGGCCGGGGCCGTCCAGGGTCGCCGCCGCGGATACGGGCAGCGATGAACCGTCGGCCTTGCCGATGCGGACCAGCAGCCCCTCCTCGCCGGACGGAATCGCCCCCAGGGCAGTGCGAAGTGCGTCGGCCGAGTCAAAGGCGGCGAGCCAGACCGGGATGCGGTGGCCCCACCAGAGCTGGCGGCTGATACACCAGTCACGCTTCTCGGAGAGCCAGTTGAGATAGGTGCCGGAGTAGCGCGCCGGGTCGGGGTGGAAGGTCAGTTTACGCCCGGTGTGGCTGGTCCACTCACCGCCGGCCGCATCCATGGCCGCCTGGGCCAGACCGGGGGCACTGAACTCGCCCGGGGTGTCCTTGCCAAAGACCACCCCGCCCTCCACGTCGCCCATGCGGACGAACCACTGCTTGGAGAGATAGGGTTCGATGGGTGTCTTGGAACGGTCGGAGTGGCCGATCTCGATCTCGCGGTCTTCCACCGCCTCCAGCAGCCCCTGCTCCTCCAGATCCTTCACCACCTGCTTGCGCCCGACAAAGCGGTCCAGGCCCTCGTATTTCCCGGCGTTGGCGTTTAAAGAACCGTCGGGGTTGAGGATGTTCACCGCTCCGAACTCGTCCTGGTGCCGGGTCCAGACGTCGTAGTCGTTGGGGTCGTGGGCCGGGGTGATCTTGACGCAGCCCGAGCCCAGTTCCGGTTTGGCCCAGGTGTCAAGGATCAGCGGGATTTCCCGCTCCATCAGCGGCAGCAGCACCTTTCGCCCGTCCCGGGCCATGGCGGCCAGGGCCTTGAGCCGCGGCAGGTGGGTTTCCCGCCGCTTTTCCACGGCCAGCAGTTCAGCCTCCAGATCCGATTTCTCCCTGGCCGGCGCGGCCTTGACCTTCTCCTGCAACTGGGCCAGCTGGGCCTCCAGCGCCCCCTCGGGGTCGGGGTGCACGGCCACCGCGGTGTCACCGAGCATGGTCTCGGGGCGGGTGGTGGCCACGGTGACGTGGTCCGGCTCGCCCTCCCCGGGCTGGATCATCGGGTAGCGGATGTGCCAGAAATGGCCGTTCTTGGTGGCGCGAACGATCTCATCGTCGCTCACCGCCGTCTGTAAATGGCAGTCCCAGTTGACGATCCGGTCACCGCGGTAGATCAGTCCGTCGGTGAAGAGGCGGAAGAAGGTCCGGCGCACCGCCGCGGCGCAGATCGCGTCCATGGTGAACCGCTGGCGATCCCAGTCACAGGAGCAGCCCATCTGCTGCTGCTGCTCGATGATCCGGGCCTGGTATTGCTCCTTCCACTCCCAGATCTTGGCCACCAGGCCCTCTCGGCCCACGTCGTAGCGGGTTTTCCCCTCCAGCTCGAAGAGCCGCTTCTCCACCACCGCTTGCGTCGCGATGCCGGCGTGGTCGGTGCCGGGCAACCAGAGGGTGTTGTCGCCCATCATCCGGTGCCAGCGGATCAGCAGGTCCTGCATCACGTTGTCCATGGCGTGACCGATGTGCAGGGCGCCGGTGACGTTGGGCAGCGGCATCATGATCACGTAGCGGTTTTCCCGCTCGTCGGGGGTGGCGGCAAAGGCCCGGGCCTCGAGCCAGCGTTGGCTCACCCCGGCCTCGATCTCGCCCGGTTCATACGCCTTGGAAAGTTCTTCAGACATTGGTCTTTGCTCTTCCGCCAGTTGTTGAAAACATGTGCAAAAGGAGTTGGCCGCCTGTGGAAAACCCGACCCGCTCCTGTGGACAGATTGTTGAAAACCGGCGACACACCAGAGTGCCGGCCCGTAACCACCATCTGTGGAAAAAGTTACAGCGGTCAGGCATGCTCATCAGCACGACGCGGACCGCTGCATAACCGAATCCGGAAGTAACTATTACAAAGGGTCAGGGCAATGTCAACGGCGGCATCCATCTGGACATCCCCACCCCATCCGCTATATCATGGCGACCCCCCGCAAGTGGGGGTAAGATAATTCTTGTCAGCAGTTAGGTCGTTCCGGTCTTGCGGAGGCAGCGATGAAACAACACTACGCCCTGACCAATCCCATCTCGATGATCCTGGACAAACCGGCAGAGGACTTCACCCGCGCCGACCTGATCCGGGTGATCGAGGAAAAGAACATCGAGCGGATCACCTTCCACTACACCGCCCTGGACGGCAAGTTGAAGGAGTTGAAGCTGCCCATCGTCAGCAAGGCCCAGGCCGAGCGGGTATTGGCCGACGGCGAGCGGGTGGACGGCTCGTCGCTGTTCAAGGGGATGGTGGACGCCTCGGTTTCCGACCTCTATGTGGTGCCGCTGTACAAGACCGCCTTTCTCAACCCCTTCGAGCCGGGCAGCCTCGACCTGGTTTGCCGCTACCTCACCGCCGACGGCGAGCGGGCGCCCTACGCCATGGACAACATCCTGCACAATGCCGCAAAACTGTTTACCAAAACCACCGGGCTCGAGTTTTATGCCATGGGCGAGCTGGAGTTCTTCCTCATCGGCGACCAGACCTCGAACATCTTCCCCGGCGACCGCCAGCGCGGGTATCACGCTTCGGCGCCGTTCGTCAAAAGCGGCCGGGTGCTGGACGAAATGGTGCGGGCCATTGCCCAGATGACCGGTGCGGTGAAATATGCCCACAGCGAGGTGGGCCTGGTGGAACACGTACGTAGCGACCTCGACGAGATCCATGGCAAACGGGCCGAACAACTGGAGATCGAGTTCCTGCCCACGCCGGTGGTGGAAGCGGGGAGCCACCTGGTGCTGGCCCGCTGGTTGATCCGCAACATCGCCTACAAGTACGGCTACGTGGCCACCTTTGCCCCCAAGATCGAAGAGGGGGTGGCCGGCAACGGCTTCCACGTACACATGGCGCTGATGAAGGACGGCAAGAACGTGATGACCGGCAAGGATGGCGCCCTCACCGACCCGGCACGGCAGGTGATCGGAGGTCTCTGCAAACATGCCGGCTCGCTCACCGCTTTCGGCAATACCGTCTCCTCGGCCTATCTCCGCCTGGTCCCCGACCAGGAGGCGCCCACCCGGATCTGCTGGAGCGATCTCAACCGCAGCGCCATGATCCGCGTGCCCCTGGGCTGGGCCAACGCCAACAACCTGGCCCGCTCGCTGAACCCCGCGCAAGGGGACGACCTGGAGTCGGCGCGGCAGGGCCGGCAGACCGTGGAGCTGCGCTGTCCCGATGGCAGCGCGATCATCCACCTGTTGCTGGCCGGGATCACCATGGCCGCCCAGTGGGGACTGACCAACCCCGAATCGCTGAAAACCGCCGAGGAGCTGTACGCCCACGGTAACGTCTTCAAAAACCAGGAACTGCTCGACAGTTTGCCCGCACTCCCAGCCAGCTGCGTCGCTTCGGCCCGCCGGCTGGAAGAGGATCGTGCGCTGTATGAGCGGGAGGGAATCTTCCCCGCCGGGATGATCGACTACATGGTCAAAACGCTGCTGGCCGAGCGGGATCTGAAAATGAACCAGCGCCTGGCCGACCTGCCGGCGGACGACCGGCTACACGAAACCAGGCGGATCATGCACGCCGTGCTGCACCGCCACTGAACCGGCTTGTCATGAACAATATGCCAAAAATGGGGACTGGCTCTCGATTTCCGAAGGAAATCGGTGCCTGTCCCCGATTTTTGACCAGCTTCGGGGAGTATGGATTCTTGTTCAGATTCTTTTCAGCACTGATCGCTTCCGTCGCCCTGATCCTGCTCTGCGGCTGCGGCACCTCTGAAGTACCTTCGCCCGAAACCGTTGCAGATACGCCCACCGCGTCCGCTGCACCGCCGACGGCATTCGGTGATGCCCAGGGTGCACTGGGAGACCTGCCGCTGGCCTTCGAGGAAAACCAGGGTCAGTTTGACCCCCAGGCCCTCTTTGCTGCCCGTCACGGAACGGGGACGTTCTTCTTCACCGCTGATTCGCTGGCTGCGGTCTTCACCCGCACTGTGAACACCACCGATCACTCGGACGATCCCGATCAGCCCATCGGTGATACACAAATGTCCACCGAGTCGTTTGCGCTCAAGATCCACTTCCTCGGATCAAACCAGGGGATCGTCGTGGAAGGAGAAGACCCGCTCCAGGGCAAGGTGAGCTATTTCCGCGGCAAGAACCCGGAGGGCTGGGTCAGTGGTGCGGCCACCTTTGAGAGGATCGTGTATCACGATCTGTGGTCCGGGATCGACCTGGCGTGGAGCGGTGCGGCCGGCCGGCTGAACGGCGAGTATCGCCTGAAACGTGCCGGGGATGCCGGCGGGATCAGGCTGCGGTACGAAGGCCAGGATGCGCTGAGTCTGGATGACGATGGCCGGCTGGTGATCGGCACCCCCTGGGGCGACCTCCACGAGGAAGCCCCGCACGCAACCCAGCACAACCAGCCGGTGGGCATCGCCTACGGCCTCGATGCGGCCGCCGGCGAAGTGTGGTTCGAGCTGGAGAACGTCGACCCGGATGCGCCGCTGGTGATCAATCCCTGAGCGGGGACGTACATAACTATATAACTAACGTGTAACTTGCTGACGTAGAAAGCGTTAACAGGGATGGTTCGTATTTCGCACGTAACGAACGGACTGAAGGTGGGGAGATTTCTTTGGGCCGAGTGAGCTTGTTCGTTCGATCCTGTTTTCTAATATCACTCATAACTATATGTCTTTCAAGAGGCTGTTCGTTAGTTATATAGTTATGTACGTCCCCCCTTCTTATTTCTTCTCTTCCCGTCCCCCCTTCTCTTCCTCGATGGACAAATGCGCGCCAACCACCAGGCCGCCCTTCTTAGTCACCGTTGGAATGCCGGTGCCGGTGACCGTCACCCGGATGTTCTTCGAGGCGAGCACGTCGCTGCGTTTCATCCTGGTGGGGATGGTGATGGTGCTGTCCAGCCCCAGCGGCACCCGGGCCGGGCGGATGACCTTTTGTGCCTCGAGGGAGAGCGGAGGGTTGAGGCGAATGCCGTAGGAGCCCACCTGTACCTGGGCGGCCACCTCCAGCGGGATCTCCGCCGGCTCGGGCCGCACCACGAACCCGCCCTCGCCATCGTCCTCCATGGTGAAGAAAAGCACCTGGTCGGCGGTGACGTCGAGGATCACCGGCACGGTTGATTTCAGGCCATATATCGAGACCTTCACCGAGCCGCTGGCGTCACCAACGATGTGCACCCCCACCTCCAGCCGGTTGCCCTCCATGCCCAGCAGGCGCAGGTCGCGGATGTCCACCCGGCCGTCGGCATGAACAATGTCGGCGTGGTTCTGAAACGTTCGGCCAAAGAGCTTCTGCTCCTTCTGCCAGGCGTTTTCCATGTTCTCGATGGTGATCTGGACGTCGTCCTCGATGGCACCGGCCAGTTGGCGCAGCAGCCCGTCCAGCAGCTCGCGGCTGCAGCGGATCTCGGCATCGCTCTTCGGCCCGGCGGGAAGGTCCAGCTTTGTCAGCTGCTCCCGGACATTGGCCAGCCGCGTTTCCAGCCGGGCCAGTTCCTTCTCGAAGAGGGCCGGATCTTCGGCCAGCGGGTGGAGCGCCGGCTCCTCCCCCTCCTCCCCGTCCGGAAGCACCGTCGTCACCACCTCGGGGATGGTGGCCCCGTCGTCTTTCCCGCCCGCTTCGGGAGTAAACAACGTCACTGCTGACGCCGCGGCGCGGATGAACCCCTTGTAGAACCCGGCATCGCCGATCTCCACCCGGTAGCCCAGGCTGCCCGCCGCCATTTCCACGGTCACCGATCCGCCGGCGGTCTGCTTGTCCACCTTGCTGAACGGTACCTCCCCGGTGAGGGCCAGGGGGATGTGGAGGTCGGGAATCTTCATCCGGGCACTGCGGTCCAGCCGGGCGCTGGTCAGCCGCTTGAGCAACTCGAAGGCGGGGATCTTCCGGCCCTGGATGGTGTAGTCGGGGGAGACGGAAATGATACGGAACCGCCCCACCAGGTCGCCGGCATCGCCGGGTGCCAGCGTGAGCAGGGTGTCCGCCCGGCCCCGGGCCGAGATGCCGGGGTAGCGGGTCTCCACCTCGAGGTCGAAGGTGGCCAGGGCCAGACCATCGAGACACTGCAGCCCGGCGCTGGTGATGCGGAAACTGTCGCCCCTGCTGGAAACCCCCTCCAGCCCGACGAACTGTTCGAGGCAGCGATTGAGCACCTCCTCGGAAAGAAGGAAGGAGAGACCGTCCCGGATCTCATCAAGGGCGCCGCTGCGGGCCCGCTGGCCCAGGGAGCGCAACGCATCCAGCTCCACTTTGGCCAGGGTCAGCTGGCGGTGGCGCTCGTAGCTCTCCAGGTTGTCCAGCTGGCGGTTGCTCAACCAGGAACGGAACCAGAACCAGCCGCCGGTGGCGAGAACGGCACAGAGCAGAATGATGACCGTGGTGGTAATGATGCAGCCCTTCCGGGTTCCGGCCCTGCCAGACAAGGTCATGATTTTCCGGAGGAGAGGCGGCGGGAAATGGTGGCGGTGGAGACACCGAGCAGTTCGGCCGCCCGCTTCCGGTTGCCGCCGGTTTCACCGAGCGCCAGTTCGGCCAGTTCGAAATCGGCCCGCTCCCGGAGCTGGCGCAGAAGACCGCCGCCCTGGCGGGCCCCGCCTTCCTTCCAGATCCTGGTCAGCAGATGCTCCAGCTCCTGGCGCCAGAGGGGCTCATTTTCATCGGCGGGTGATTCGTCACGGGTGATGCAGTGAGCGGCGCCGCTGCCGCAGGGCCGCTCGTGGTTCGGCTTGAGCCGACGCATGTCCACGGTGACCGGCTCGAGAATCTCCTCCAGCCGCGCCGCGGTGGCACTGCGCTGACTCATGTCCGGACCCTGCCCCGACTTGCGCCCGAGCACCAGCCGGGCACCGCTGGCCGGCAGGGCCGGTTGCTGCTTGCGGTCCCGGGCGCGGGCCACGTGGCGGCAGACTCCGGCAAGGGAGTCGAGCAGTGCCCCGCGTGAATGGTCGAACTGGTCGACAAAGAGGGTGCCGCCCATACTCTTGCGCCAGCACTCCTCCAGCTCGGCGGCCGCCGCGGCCGGCCCTTGCTCGTCGCCGGGTTCGTAAAGGACGAAGTTCCCCCCGTCACGGCCCGGGCCGTAGAAATGGAGACAGCGGGCCATGAACTCCCGGCGCCGCCGGCTGCCGCCCCGCACCACCAGCGGTTCGAAGCGCGGGCCGAGCACGTCGAGGTAGCGGAAGAAGCGGTCCCGCTCCTCGGGGGTGTCGATCACCCCGCCGTGCTGCATCTGTCTCTTGATTTCAGCTAACATGTCCCTGGTCGAAAAAGGTGTTGACGATCTCTTCGAACTCGGCGGCGTCGGGCGCCCGGTTCACCGACCGGCGCAGCATCGATCCGCCGTTGAGCCCCCGCGAATACCAGGCCACGAACCCCCGGATCCGGTGCACCGCCCGGTGCGCCTCGTCCACCTCTACCAGCCGGCGGAAGTGTTCGAGGATCAGCTGCCGCCGAACCTCCTTCTCCGGTTCCGGCGCCGCCTCACCGCGGTTCAGCGCCGCGGCCTGGCTGAAGATCCATGGCTTGGCCAACCCGGCCCGGCCCACCATCACCCCGTCGCAGCCGGTTTCGCCGGTCATGCGGAAAACATCCTCGGCTGTCCGGGCATCACCGTTGCCCAGCAGGGGCACCGGCAACGATTCCTTGAGCCGGGCGATGTGCTCCCACTTGGCCTCACCCGATAAGCCCTCGTTGCGGCAGCGGGCGTGGAGGGTCACCGCGTCGGCGCCGGCGTCCACCAGCCGGGGCGCCAGCTCGTGCACGGTCACCTCGCCGCGGTCCCAGCCCAGTCTCAGTTTGACCGTGAGCGGGATCGAGACTTTTTTTTTACGGCGGACACCAGGGCCACGGCCCGGTCGGGGTCCTTGAGCAGCGCCGCACCCGACCCGTCCACCACTACCTTGCGCGCCGGACAGCCCATGTTGATGTCCACCAGCCGGACCCCGCGATCCTCCACCCAGGCAGCGGCATCGGCCACCCGCTCGGGTTTGAAGCCGAAGAGCTGGACCCCGGTGTCGCCGAACTCGTCCGGGTGGGGCAGCAGCTCCAGCGAACCCCGCCCGCCGCGCAACAGACCCTCGGCGCTGACCATCTCGGTGAAGAGCAGCGGACAGCCGCCGAACCCGCGAACCATGTCGCGGAAAATGCGGTCCGAGAACCCGGCCATCGGGGCCATCACCACCGGCGGGTCGAGAGTCAGGGAGCCGATCTTCAGCGGCTTGAGCATATCTTTACGAGGCTGGAGAGCGTTTCCGGTCATCGCACTGCTTTCTATGTATATAAGGCCGCGGGGTGCGGCGGGTCAA
>CBESOE010000154.1:0-9776 GCA_965531145.1 uncultured bacterium
GTGCCCCTCACCGTTTCATCCCACGCCTCGATATTCACCGGCTGCTATCCCCCGCACCACGGCGTGCACACCAACGATGAAAAGCTCCTTGACGAGCCGAACCTCTGTCTGGCCGAGATGCTCAAGGCCCGCGAATACTACGGCCGCTTTCTCGAGGCCGCGCCCAACGATCCACAGGCGGCACAGATCCGCTCGCTGCTCAACATGCTGTAAAACGGCCGGAACCTGGGAGGATGGCGATGAGAAGAATTTCATTATCTCAGAGTCTCACGACCTTAGGCGGTATCCTGCTGGTGATCTCCGTCTGCCTGATCTGTCAGCTAACCGGCCACTCCCCGGCCCGGGCGGCGCAGCAGGATATCACCGTTGAACAAACGGGCCCCTTTGAATTGGTGTGCGAGTTCAGTTGTTCCCCGGATGACCTCAGCATAGAGAGGGGGATGGCGGCCTTTCACCAAATTTCGCTTACCGGGTGTGACGTCTTGTCGCCGGCCGGCAGCCCCCGGCTTCCGTCGCGAGAAATTCTGGTGGCGCTGCCCCCGGGGATGCGGGTGGTGGACATTTCCCAAAAATCCATCCGGACCATTCACCTGGAAGGGACCTGGCTGCCGCAGCCGGCACAGCCGCCCTTACCGGTGAGCAGCAGCCGGATTCCTCCTTTCACCGGACCCGATCCGACGGTCTATTCACGGGATGAGCCTTACCCGGAAACCGTGGTGGAGCTGGTGGGTCAGGTCGACCTGGCGGGACAGGCCATGGCCGTGGTGCTCATACACCCCCTGCAATACCGGCCGGCCGGCGGGCGATTGGACCTGCACGAGCGGATCTTCTTCACCCTGGCGGGAACCGGCGGCTATGTCTGCGGGGACTACCTTCCATCAGGATGCAGTGAAAGAACCCGGAAGCAGTACCAGGACATGCTGCGGGACCTGGTGGTCAACCCCGAGGCGACTGAACCGCGCAGTGCCGAAACACGGGCAGCGTCACGACTGCCCGACGGTGACTACGAGTATGTGATCATCACCAATCAGGCGGGCAGCCACTCCTTTGAGCCGCTTGCTGCGTGGAAAACCAGAAAAGGAGTGCCGGCGGTCATCGTCACCACCGAATGGATCGAAACCACTTACAACGGCGGCAATGACCTGGATGAAGACGGAATCCGGGACTTTGTCATTGACGCCTTTTCCGCCTGGGGCACCACCTACTTCCTCCTCGGCGGAGACATGGAAACCGTGCCCTGCCACCGCTACTATTTCGAACCGTATGTTCCCACTTACAACGACACCTACTATGCCGACTTTGACGGCGACCGTCTCTGCGAGGTGTTCGTGGGCCGGGCCTCGGTGGACTCCCTGGGACAGATCGACAGCTTCATCAGCAAGAACCTGAACTACGAGCGCTCGGCCGCCAGCACCGGCCACGCGGACCGTGCGGCCCTCTTCGGCTTCGACCTCAACTACGACACGCCCGGTGAGGTCTGCAAGGCCGACATCGACGACCTCTATTTTGCCGACCATTTTCAGATGACCACCGTGTACTACAGCGACCCCGGATATGATCACGAGGCGCGGGTGGCGGCAGCCATCGAAGAGGGTCAGAACCTGATGAATCACATCGGCCACGGCACCCCGCAGTCCGTGTCCATGGGCGCTACCAGTATGACCATCTGGGAGGTCGACCGGCTGCAAAACGACGTGTTTGGGCTTTTCTACTCCATCGCCTGCCATGCCTGCGGCTTCCAGCACACCGACTGCTTTGCCGAACGGATGGTGGGCAATACCCATGGCGGCAGCCTGGCCTTCATCGGCAACACCTTGCAGGGGTGGTACACCCATGGCGAGTTCGACACACTCTCCATGCGCTATGACCGTTGTTTCTGGCGTTCGTTGTTCGACCGAAACAACTACCACCTGGGCTGCTGTTTCACCGAGCATAAAAACTCCGGCCAGCAATTCGGCAACGAACACTCGGAGATGATCTTCACCGAGCTGACTCTTCTTGGCGACCCGGAGCTGCCGCTCTGGACCAGCAGTCCCGAGGCCTTCGACCAGGTACTCCACCCCGAAACCATCGGCTGCGGTACCCAGCCCTTCGTGGTCCGGGTTGTCGAACAGGGCCTGCCGGTTCCCGGGGCCCTGGTCTGTGTGATGAAGGACCAGGAACTGTATGAGCGCTGTTTCACCGATGCCTTGGGCCAGGCGTCCCTGGTTATCGAGCCGCTTAGCGACGGCGTGCTGGACGTGACGGTCACGGCGCAAAACTTCTTTCCCCGGGAGAGCAGTTGTGTGGTCACCAGCGGCAGCGTGCCGAGAACCATCGAGGTTCAGCTCGCCGCCACGCCGGTGGCCGGAGAGCTCCCTTTGAGCACCACGATCACCGGGGAGATCGGCAACCTCTCTCCGGTGCATCGCCGGGTCGCGGCCCGGCTGGACCTGAAGTTGAGCAACGGTACCGGCTACACCAGCTATCGGCGCGGCTGGACCAACCTGGCCCCGGGGGAAACCCATACCGAGGCCTGGACCGAGCTGATCCCCCTGGGCGGATCGACCCTGGGGCTGAACCGCTTCACGCTCAGCGCCCGGGATGTGACGCCGCCCCCCTACAACCTGCCGCCCTATCCGCCGGCGGGAGACACCGCCACCGCCTCATGCACCGTGGAAGGCATGGATCCCGTCACCTGGTATGTGGATTGGAACAATTGTCCCGGGCCGGGCAGCGGCACCGCCGACGACCCCTTCTGTACCATCGGGGAAGGCCTGGCCCAGGCCCGAAACGGCGATCTGATCCTGGTGGCGGACGGCACCTACAGCGGTGAGGGAAACGTGGACCTTGACTTCGCCGGCAAGGCGGTCATCTTGCGATCCATGGGCGGACCCGACGTCTGCATCATCGAGTGCGGGGGGGACGATGACCCGCATCGCGGTTTTTCCTTCACCAGCGGCGAAGACGAGCATTCGGTGCTCGAGGGGTTCACCATTCAAAACGCCCGTGCCGACCAGGGCGGGGGCATACTCTGCCACCACGCTTCACCCACCCTGCTCGACTTGTCACTCATCCACTGCCATGCCAACGATGGCGGCGGCATCTGCTGTATCGACGCGTCTCCGTGCATCATC
Source organism: uncultured bacterium (assembly GCA_965531145.1). GTDB lineage: Bacteria > Acidobacteriota > JAQAZP01 > JAQAZP01 > JAQAZP01 > JAQAZP01. The sequence goes on from CBESOE010000154.1 coordinate 3,117, forward strand.
AGCTGCTATCTGGGACAAAACCGGGGCAGCGGCATCCACTGCGAAGCATCCGCACCGTTGATTTTCGATTGCTATATCTACAACAACTTCGGCGCCGGCGGTGGCGGCATCTGCTGTGTCAGGTCCAGTCCGGCGATCATCAACAACCTGGTCTGCCACAATGCCGGCTACTACAGGGGCGGCGGGATCTACTGCTGGGACTCGGCGCCGACCATTACCAACACCACCCTCCGGGGGAACCAGGTAGTCTATGAAGACCAACTCGGCGGCGGCCTCTACTGCTGGAACTCAGCACCGGTGCTCACTGACTGCATCCTCTGGGACAGCTCTCCGGTGGAGGTCTTCGTGGAGGCGGGAGATGATCCACAGATCATTTACTCCGATGTGCAGGGCGGGTACCCGGGAGAGGGGAATCTGGACGCCGATCCGCTCTTTGTCTATGAATACCAGTTGAGCCAGATCGCATCGGGTCAGGCCCAGGACAGCCTCTGTGTCGATGCGGGCAGCAACCTGGCCGCCGCGGTGTGCTTCAGCATTCTCGGGGATACCATCTGCATGAGCCAGATGACCACGCGAACCGATGGTCAGGTGGATCAGGGAACCCTGGACATCGGCTACCATCACCGGTGCGACGATGACGGTGAGAGCCGGGGACATCAGAAGATGATGGTGAACTCGGTGAGCCCCGCCCCACTCCGCTCCAGGCTGAAGTCGAAACCGTGACGGATGAGGATTTCGCGGATCAGAGTCAGGCCAATGCCCTGACCATCCGTCTTGGTGGAGTAGAAGGGAGTGAAGAGATTGGCACGGGTCTCGGCGGTGAAGCCCTCGCCGGTGTCGGCCACCAGCAGCACCGGGCGGCCCCGCTGCAGCGAAAGACGAACCGTGACCACACCCTCCTCGCCGATGGCCTCCAGCGCATTCTTGAAGATGTTGATCAGCACCTGCTCGATCTGCACCGGATCAAGGTTGATCAGGGGAATCCCCTCCTCCAGCCGGAGGTCCCAGGTCACCCGCCGCCTGGCGCTGTCCTCCCGCAGTAACACCGCAACCTCGCTGATCAGTTCGGCAAGATCACTCTTCTGCCGCGCCGGTGCCGGCAGGCGGATCACGTCGGCAAAATTCTGCATGAAGAGATTCATCCGGCCGGTGCGGCTGATCGCCACGCTGATCGCCTGAATGAAATCAGCCCGGTCGGCCTCGCCGATCTGGCTACCGTATCCGAGACAGGAGTCGAGCAGCGAGCCCACCGCACCGGTGGTGTTGTTCACCTCGTGGCTCATCACCCGGATCAGCTTCTCATAGGCCGCCTTCTCGGTTCGGTGCAGTTCCTCGGTCAGTTCGTCCATCAGCAAAAACCGACGGGTGAATCCACGGTCCATGAAGGTCAAGGCCTGGCACTTTACCCGGCGGCGACCGTCCAGGGTGAGCACACTCGAGCTGTCGGTCTCCAGCCGGGACAGATCCCGGGCAAAAGGCCCAAGCTCCTCCAGCCGGCGGTCCACCAGTGTCCCCCGCTCGGCCCCCAGCAACCGGACGGCGCTGTCGTTGGCCATGCTCACCCGGCCCTCGAGGTCGAGGGTCAGGATGCCGCTGGGCGAGCCACCGATGATCCGGCCGAGAAAGTGCTCCTGCTCCTCGCTGCGGATCCGCTCCTCGCGGAGGTGGTCGGCCATGGCGTTGTAAACACGGATCAGCGGGTCGAGGTCGCTCTGCCCCACCTCACGGAAGCGGGTGCCGAACTCGCTGGCCTGGATGAACTCGATACCGCTGCGGATCAGCCGGATCGGCTCGAAGAGCCGGCGGACCAGCACCAGCCCGAAGATGAAGGAGATGAGGAAGAATCCCTCCACCGCCAGCAGCCAGGGCCGCTGGTCCCGCAACAGCCAGACGGTGACCGAGCAGAACACCAGGTGGATGAAGAGGAGGTAGAGGATGAACTTTGCGCGCAGGCTCAAGGGCTGATCTCCAATTGAGGGCTCCGTCCGATTCTACGTCCCGGGCCGTTGTGGTTCAAACGGATCAGACGGCGGCAGCGTCCGGTTGCCAATACTCTGCAGTTGGACGTATTAATAGATGTACAATACATCCAATGGAAAGATCCGGACGGCAGTCGTCCCGCCACCAGCGCAAGGAGGTAAAGCCATGCCGAATGGAAACGTGATTTTACTACCCCTGCTTCTTACCATCACCCTGGTATTGATTCCCTCCTCCTTCGCCTATGGCGAGACCATCCGCGTGCCGCAGGACCGGCCCACCATCCAGGCCGGCATCGACGACGCCATGGTCGGCGACACGGTGCTGGTGGCTGACGGGATGTGGACCGGGCCCGGCAACCGCGACCTCGACCCTGGCGGGAAGGCGATCACCATCCGTTCCACGAACGGCCCGGCCGCCTGCGTCATCGACTGCCAGGGAAACGCAGCAGCCCCTCACCGCGGGTTTCACATCCACAGCGGCGAAGGCAACGACTGCGTGATTGAGGGGTTCACCATCGCCTTTGGATACTGCATGGATGACGATCCTCCCTGGTCCGACGGCGGGGGCATCTGGTGCCAGTCGGTCAACATCACCATAACTGATTGCGTGATTGCTCGTTGCCGGGCTTCCGATGGCGGGGGAATCCATTGTTCCAGTGGAGGCTGCATCATTCGCGGCTGCACCATTCTTGACAACATCGCCCGGGTCAGGGGGGGCGGTATCTATCTCGTCGGCAACAACAACCAATGCCTGGTGGAGGATTCGCTGATCGTCGGGAACAGCGCTGGTACCGGCGCGGGGGTCAATATCTACATCAGCAGCCATACGATTCTGCGCAACTGCCAAATCAGCGAAAACATCGCCGAACACAGTGGCGGCGGAATCTCGTCCTCGATCAACGTGGGTGTCAATCGGGAACCGCTCTTCCTCTCCTCCTGCACGATCAGCGGAAACACGGCTGTAAATGGTGGGGGCGGTATCGACTGCTACCAGACGGACCTGACCATCGAGAACTCGATCATCTGGGCCAATAACGCTGGCTGGGTTTCGGGCCGGGAGATTGATTTCTGGACTGATTACAGCTATTACCCCTATCCCTTCTATCTCACCCTCGACTACACCGATGTGGACAGCGACGCCATCAATGTCAATTACGATAATGAGATGATCTGGGGCTCGGGCATGATTACGGCCGAACCACTTTTCATTTCGGGACCCTTGAGCAGCTACTATCTCAGTCAAACTGCGGCCGGCCAGGCCGATCAGAGCCCCTGCGTCGACACCGGCCATCCCCTGGCCAACATGGTCTGGGGCACCACCCGCACCGACGAACGGCAGGACGACGGGACGCTGGACATGGGCTGGCACGCCCCCTACCCCACCGAAAATTCGCCGGAAACGATGATCACTGCCGGGGCGGAGGGCACGGCGGATTCCCCGGTGCTGGTCTGGACCTTCAGCGGTGTCGACAGCCATGACCCGCCGGAGAGTCTGACCTATTCCTGGCGGGTGGATAATGGCAACTGGACTGGCTGGGCCGGCAGGCAGCGGGCGTCGTTCAGCAACCTGACCACGGGGCCGCACACCTTCGAGGTCCGCAGCCGGAACAGCGACGGCTTTTTCGACCCCACACCTGCCCGGCGCCGGGTAATTGTCGAGCCGTGGGACGAGGCAGAGTTCTGGGGCCCGCTGGTCACCGGCCCCGGCCCCGGCCCGGCGAACCCGCCGCTGGTGCGCACCAGCCACAGCCAGTGGCTGGCCTATGGCGTCATGCAGCGGGGCGTCAACGTGGCGGCCGGTGACCTGAACGGTGATGCCATCGACGAGATCATCACCGGCCCCGGTCCCGGCGAAGTGTTCGGCGCCCACGTCCGCGGCTGGAAAGCCGACGGAACGCCGCTGCCCTGGCTCAGCTACCTGGCCTACGGCACCCGCCGGTTCGGGGTGAATGTGGCCTGCGGCGACCTGGACGGCGACACCATGGCCGAAATCGTCACCGGCGCCGGACCTGGGGCGGTCTTCGGCCCCCACGTCCGCGGATGGAATAGTGACGGCGGACCGGCCGTTCCGTTGCCCGGGGTCAGTTTTTTCGCCTACGGGACGCTCCGCTGGGGGGTCAATGTGGCCTGCGGTGACCTGGACGGTGACGGGATGGACGAAATCATTACCGGCGCCGGCCCGGGGCCGCCCTTTGGCCCCCACGTCCGGGGCTGGGATGCGGATGGCGGATCCGCGTCCCCCATGTCCGGAATCAGTTTCTTCGCCTACAACACCCCGCAGTGGGGAGTGAACGTGGGCAGTGGCGACATCGACGGTGACGGCCTGGACGAGATCATCACCGCACCCGGCCCCTCCCCCGCCTTCAGTGCCCACGTACGGGCCTGGGACTACGATGGCGCCGCGGTCAACCCGGCGCCCGGAATCAGCTTTTTGGCCTACGGCACGGTCTTCGGCGCGGTGGTGAGTGCCGCCGACCTGGACAACGACGGCACGGCGGAGATTCTCACTATGCCCGGCCCCAACCCGGCGGCCGGCGCCCGGGTCCGCATCTGGAAAGCCGACAACGGAACCGTCTCCGAAATCGAATCGCTGAACTTTCTGGCTTACGATGAATGGATGACGTACGGCGGGCGGATCGCCGCCGGCAACTGGGAGTGAGGCGTTCAGGGCTTGATTCCGTATTTCTCCATCCGGCGGTAGAGTGCCTGACGGCTGAGGCCCAACGATTCGGCCACCCGGGTCAGGTTTCCGCGGTGGTGCTCGATGCTGCGCAGAATCATGGTCTTCTCCATGCCGTCCACGGTCATGCTGCCCACCGGCGGCAGACCGTCCCCGGCCCCCTCGCCGCGCTCCATGGCCAGGGTCTCCTCGAAGTGGCCCGGCTGGAGCTCGTCGGCGCTGGTGACCAGCAGGGCCCGCTCGAGGAGGTGCTTCAGCTGGCGGATATTCCCCGGCCACTCCCGGGCCTGGAGCCAGGCGGCCGCGTGGGCACTGATCGAGGCCTGACGGCCATAGGTTTCCCGGGCCTGGCCGAGGAAGTGCCGGGCCAGCAGCGGGATATCCTCCCGCCGTTCGGCCAGGGTGGGGAGATGGACGCTGATCAAGTTCAAGCGGTAAAGCAGATCCTCGCGAAAACGCCCCTCCTCCACCGCCGCGGCCAGGTCGCGGTTGGTGGCCGAGATCACCCGCACGTCGAGGGTTCTGGTTTCGGAGGAACCGAGCACCTCGTAGGTGCGGTCCTGCAGCACGCGGAGCATCTTCACCTGGCTGCGCAGGTCGAGGTCACCGATCTCGTCGAGAAAGATGGTCCCGCCGTCGGCCACGGCGAACCGCCCCTCGCGGTCGCGGTGGGCGTCGGTGAAAGCGCCGCGGAGGTGGCCGAACATCTCGCTCTCGAACAGCGCCGGAGGGATGCCGCCGAGGTTGACCTTGACAAAGGGCCCCTCCCGCCGCGGGCTATTGCGGTGCACCGCCTCGGCCACCACCTCCTTGCCCGTTCCGCTCTCGCCGGTGATCAGCACCGAGGCATCGGTGGCTGCCACCCGACCCACCAGGTCGAGGATCTCCAGCAGCCGCGGATTCTCGCCGATCACCCCCCCGAGGTCGAACCGCTGGTCCAGGTCGTTGCGGTCCGGGGGTGCCGCCCCGGCCACCGTCCGGGTGCTGGCCCGCAGGCCCAGCGCCGTCTCCACCGACTGCAGCAGCTGCTGCCGGTTCCAGGGCTTGGTGATGAAATCGGCGGCGCCGGCTTTCATCCCCTGCACCGCCAGTTCAATGCTGCCCCAGGCGGTGATCAGCAGCACCGGCACCCGCGGGTGGCGGCCCTTGATCGCCGCCAGCAGTTCCAGCCCCTCCTCGCCGGTGGTCCGGCGGGAGAAGTTCATGTCCTGGAGCACCAGGCTCACGTCCCCACGCTCCAGCCGGTCCATCGCCTCCTCAGGGGAGGTGACGGCCACCGAGGCGTGCGCCGCCTGCTTGAGCAGCAGTCCGAGGGAGACGGTGATCGCCTCGTCATCATCAATGATCAGGATCATGGGGTCACCAGCGTCTTCTCTACGTCTCTACGGGACGTACATAGCTAAATAAGTTACACCAAATCGAATGATAATAATAAACTTACGAGACGAGAACCCACCATGTTCAACCATAAAGGGGACGTACATAACTATATAACTAACGAGATATCAGTTCCTCCAAAAGCAATATGAACAACTCTTCGAATCCGAAACCCCGATAGTTATAAAGTTATGTACGTCCCCAACATCTGGAATCCTGCTTTGACCAATACCGGCAACTCTTTTGTCAGCATAGAAATGCACGGAAGTTATATAGTTATGTACGTCCCCAAATCACCTACTCGTATTGCAGCGCCTCAGCCGGCTCCACCCTGGTCGCCAGCCAGCTGGGGTAGAGCCCGCAGACAATGACAAAGAGATACATGCCGATCAGCGAGACCGCCAGGCCAAAGAGGTAGGTGGTCCAGGGTATCGAAGGGAACGCCTCGAAGAAGGGAAGCTGGACAAAGACCAGTGCCCCGGCTGCGGCAGCCACCGTGGTCAGGGCCAGCAGTTCACCCAACACCTGGTGCCGCACCTCACGACCCGGGGCGCCAACAGCACGTCGCAGGCCCCATTCCCGGGTCCGGCGGGTGACGCTCTGCCAGAGCACGCCCACCAGGCC
>CBESOE010000155.1:0-9700 GCA_965531145.1 uncultured bacterium
GGATCGCCTCGCCGCCGGGACCCACCGGCTCCAGCTGCTTCAGACCGCCGAAGCGACTGCCGCGGCCGGCAGCCAGGATAACCAGGAGAGGTTGTTCAGCCATCACCGCATGTCCTCAATCATTGGTCTCCTGCTCAGCCCAACTCTTCGGTATCTCCATCCCCAGGGTGGCGGCGAGGAAGGACCACTCGTCGGTCGTCTCCTCGATGGCCTTGTCCGTGGGCTTTCCGCCGCCGTGCCCGGCGCGGGTCTCGATACGGATCAGTATCGGCGCGTCACCCTTCTGGGCCCGCTGCATCTCCGCGGTGAACTTGAACGAGTGGCCCGGAACCACCCGGTCATCGGTGTCGGCGGTGGTGACCAGGGTGGGCGGGTAGGCCGTATCGGGCTTGATGTTGTGATAGGGGGAGTAGGCGTAGAGCGCCTTGAACTGCTCGGGATCGTCGGAGGATCCGAAGTCGTCGGTCCAGTAGCGGCCGGCGGTGAACTTGTGGAAACGGAGCATGTCCATCACCCCCACCGCGGGCAGACAGGCGCCGAACAGGTCGGGCCGCTGGGTCATCACCGCCCCCACCAGCAGCCCGCCGTTGCTGCCGCCCATCACCGCCAGCTTGTCCGTACGGGTGTATCGCTCCTTGATCAGCCACTCGCCGGCTGCGATGAAATCGTCAAAGGCATTCTGCCGCTTCAGTTTCGTTGCCCCTTCGTGCCACTCGCGGCCATATTCACCCCCGCCGCGGATGTTGGCCAGGGCATAAATACCACCCATCTCCATCCAGGCGATTTTGGCCGCCGAAAAGCGGGGGGTCTGGGAGGCGTTGAAGCCGCCGTACGCATACAGCAGGACAGGGTTCGAGCCGTCCAGCTTCAGCCCCTTCCTGTGGGCCAGGAACATGGGGACCCGGGTGCCGTCCTTGGAGTTGTAGAAGACCTGGCTGACCTCGAACTCGTCGGGGTTGAATGCGGTGCTGGCCCGACGGAACAGCGTGCTTTTCCCGGTGGCCAGATCGTAGCGGTAGATCACCGGCGGAGTGTTGAAGCTGGAGAAGCGGTAAAAGGTCTCGGTGTCCTGCCGCCGTCCGTTGAACCCGCCCACCGACCCCAGCCCGGGCAGGTCGACGTCGCGCAGGTGTTCTCCGGTAGTGGAGAAGACACAGACCCGGCTCCTGGCGTGATGCAGGTAACGGGCGAAGAAGAGATTGCCCACCAGGCCCACACTCCGCAAGGTATCCTCGTTCTGGGGGATCAGCGTGCGCCAGGCGCTCCGCTCAGGCTTGCCCAGGTCCACCGCCACCACCCGGCCCCGCGGCGCGTCGAGGTCGGTGCGGAAATAAAAGACCGGACCATCGTTGCCCAGAAAACTGTAGCTGGCGTCCCAGCCCCCGATCAACTGGCAGGGCATGGCGTAGGGCCGGGCCAGATCCCGGACAAAGACCAGGTTCTTCTCCCCCGCCTCCCAGACACTGATCACCAGGTAGCGGCCGTCCTCGGTGACCGTAGGGCTGAAGGTCCACCGGGGCTGGTCGGGCCGCTCAAAAACAAGGCTGTCGTCGGGCTGGGTCGTGCCCAACCGGTGGTAGAAAACCTTCTGGTTGAGGTTCGACTGCTGGAAGGCCGCCCCCTCGGCCGGTTCGTCGAAGCGGCCGTAGAAAAAACCCAGGCCGTCAGCAGTCCAGGAAACCGAGGACCACTTCATCCAGTTCAACTCCTCCGGCAGATCCTCGCCCGAGCGCAGATCCCGAATCCGCCAGCGCCGCCAGTCCGATCCGGCTTCGGCCAGTGACCAGGCCATGTAGCGGCCGTCGTCAGAGAACGAAGTGCCACCCAGGGTGACCGTGCCGTCATCTGACCAGCCGTTGGGATCGATGAGCACCCGTGGTTCGCCGTCGAGGCTGTCCACTGCATAGAGTACGCTCTGGTTCTGCAGGCCGTCGTTCTTCCTGAAGTAGTAAACGCCTCCGTGCTTCGCCGGCATGCCGTACCGTTCATAGTTCCACAGCTCCGTGAGCCTGGCCCGGATGGCCGGCCGCTGCTGGATCTGCTCGAGCCAGGAGAAGGTCAGCCGGTTCTGTGCCGCCACCCATTCAGCCACGTCCGGGTTGGTGCGCACATCGTCCTCCAGCCAGCGGTAGGGGTCAGCCACCTCGGTGCCGTGGTAGACGTCCACCTGGTCCACCCGGGCTGTTTCCGGGTAGGCCGGACGTTCGCCGGCAAACGCTGCGGGAACGAAAACCGCGAGTCCCGCCAGGACAAGGAGGATAAAGGATTTTTGCATGCGCATGGGGAGCACTCCGCTGGGATCGGGCCGGCCGGGAACGGGTGGTCACCGGCCGGTGGGGCCGGAAACCGCTGACAGCGCCCATCATACAACGGACGGCATATTTCGCGGAAACCGGCCCGGGCAACGGCCCACTTGACCAGCATGGCCCGGAAGGGGCAAACTGTCCCCATGAAAAAGAAACTTGTCCTCATCGTGGATGACGAACCGGGAATCCTTGTGTCGCTGGCGAATATTCTCAAGGACGAGGGATACCGTACCCTGACCACCGGTCACGGTGAGGAAGCACTGACCCTCTACCAGCAGCACATGCCCGACGTGGTGTTCCTCGACATCTGGCTCCCCGACCGGGACGGGCTGGAGACCCTGCGCACCCTGCTGGAGCTCGACCCCGGGGCGGCGGTGATCATGATGTCGGGGCACGGGACCACGCCCACTGCAGTGAAAGCAATCAAGATGGGGGCTTGCGACTACCTGGAGAAACCGCTCTCCTACGACCAGGTTGTGGACGCGGTGGATGGCGCCCTGCGGGATAAACCGAACCGCGCCAGCCAGCAGTCGGACCCGGTGCTGGAGCTGGCCAAGGCCCGCATGGACGACGAGGTGCGGGTGACCCCGCCGCCCAGGCTCTCCCTGCTGCAAAGATCCGACATCCCGCAACGCACCATCTGTTCCAGCAAGGCGATCTACGGCCTCGGCCTGCACTCGGGCAGCCGCACCGGCATGGTGATCCAGCCGCTGCCCCCGGACAGCGGCATCCACTTCGTCACCCTGCCCGGGGGGACGGTGATCCCGGCCCATATTTCGGCCGCCGGCAATACCGAGTATGCCACCACCCTCACCGGCCACGGCGATGGCATCCGCACCGTGGAGCACCTGCTCTCGGCCCTCCACGCCTGCGGGATCACCAACCTGCTGATCAAGGTTCACGGCGAAATCCCGGTGCTGGACGGCTCGGCCCTCGAGTTCTGCCGCGAACTGGAGAAGATCGGCATTGAGGACCAGGGGGTCCCGCGGATGGAGCTGGTGATCGACAAGCGCTACCAGGTGGGTGAGGATGATGGGAAAAAGATGCTGGCCATCGAGCCGTACGACGGCTTCTCGGTCTCCTACCAGTTGAGTTACCCGCCGCCGGTGGGTGACCAGTTCTGCGAGTTCGATATGGAGAGCGCAGAAGCCTACACCGAACAGATCGCGCCGGCCCGCACCTTCGGCTTCATGCGCGACCTGAAGATGATGAATGAGCTGGGCCTCGGTTCCGGCGGCCGGCTGGACAACTTTATCCTCGTGGGCGAGGACAACGTGATCAACACCGACCTCCGTTTCCCCGACGAGTTCGTCCGCCACAAGATCCTCGACATCATCGGCGACTTCTACCTGCTCGGCTTCCCGGTGCGGGGCAAGGTCACCGCCCGCTTCTCCGGCCACCGGGACAACATCGCCCTGCAGCAGCAGATCCTCGACACGCTGGGTTGACCCTCTCCCGGCGCTTCGATCCTGTCAGTGGATTATTTCTTGCCGCCTCTGGTGGACCCGCCGAAAGATCCGCCACCGGATGAGCCGATGGATGAGCCCCCGCCGGACGAACCTTTGGATGATCCCCGGCCGGATGAGCTGATGGATGACCCTCGGCTCGACGATTTTCCGGTAGTTCCAAAACCGGACCGCCGTGCCACCCGCGGGGGTGGCTTGATCGCCCGAGTCACCGGTTTCACCTGCAGCGGAAGCGGGCCGACCGCGGTTTTCCGTGCCGTCACCAGGAGCGGGGCATCGGCCGTCCAGATCCCCCCGGTCCCGTATTCATCATAAAATGCCTGGCTGAAAGTCCACCAGTGATTGTTGGGATAGTCATACCGACCCCAGTTAAAGGTCCAAGGGTACCAGTATCCCGGATTGTATCTCCGACCACAGCGGTAGTGGGAGAAATTTAGCCAGAAATAATCGCAGGGCAGCCGGTCCCCATCATAGTAAGGGAGATAATAGGCCGTATGGTCCTTCGGGTTTAAAGTCTCGTGCCACCCATTGGTGGTCCACAAACCGGACCCTTTCTGGGCCTGGACGGTCACCGCTCCCGAAATCATCAGCAGGGCGAATAGCACTACCGCCATCCGCACCAGAAACCAATTGCCGGATGCGCCGTTGATCTGTTCCTGTTTCCGGTTCAACATCATGCACCTCCAACCGGTTCGTGAGTTGACTCCCCACTATAACAGACTGTTTTCCCCATCCTTCACATTATTTTCAGGAGCTCCGGAGGCTCCGCTACTCTTTCCTGGACCACCAGCGGTGTCACCGGCAGTGGTGTGTCATGGTGGTAGTGGTGGCGGTTGGGGCATCTTTTCGGCACGCCACCACCTCCCCTGTGCCACACCCAGCAGCGCCAGCAGAACCAGGTGGGAATGGCCTCTCGCGGTTTCGGTGGTACTACGGCAAGGGGGAGGTCGGTGGTGAAATCCACCTGCGGCAGGATGTCAGCAAGATCAACACGCTCGATACCCAGGGCATCCTCGTCAAGGGCATCCTCGTCCAGAGCGTCCCCCTCCAGGGCGTCCGGCTCCAGAGAGTCGGCGATCAGGACTTCCTGGGCCCCGGCCGTTCCAGTTGCCAGGAGGATCAGCGTAACGAAAAAAGCAATGGCAGCCAGGAAAAAGAGATTGCCGGCCCACATCGCTACACGTTCGTATCGTGTGTCGAACATCCCGCATCCCCTTTCAGTTCGATGATTCAATTACTCCACTCAGGTTCAATCCTGATAATGCAAGGAGTCTGCCAACCCGAAACAAGGCAGAATCACCGGCAAAATGGCCCTATTCACCTTGACTGGTAAACAAAGTGTGAAAAAACGTGACCACCAAAAGGGACAGGAACCATGTAGTCGTACATTCCTGCCATCATTAAAAAGGGGACAGGTAACTTTTTAAAATTTGAGGGTAGAATGCAGTTATCCCCTGATTCAGGAAGGAGTTGCGGCCTGTTTAAAAAGTTACCTGTCCCCTTTTTAAACGAAAAAAACGGGCGGTGGCCAGACCGGCCAACCGCCCGCGCTGATGTTCTCAGTTCCTGCCGGTTACTTCAGCGACCGGGCCTTCCGCACCAGTTCGATGAACTCGGCACGATACCCGTGGGCGTCACGACCCTGGCCCTCCTGGGCCAGTTCGATCACCGAACCGAAGGTGGCACTGCCCTTGTGCGGTGAACCGCGCAGGATCATGCCGAAGGAGGCCACCGCGGCGGCAAACTTGAAGTCAGGCGGCGCCACGTCGTAGCCCGTCCCCGGGTCGGTCACCGGAAAGGAAAGCAGTTTGCTCTTATCTCCGTCCTGCTTCTTGTAGCGCAGCTTGATGGTGAACAGCTCGCCGTTGCCCGCTTCGCGGCTCGGCCTGGTGGTCCGCTGGTATTTCAGCGGGTCAACGCCGGGCAGGGTGGTCTCCACCCCGACGGGCACGATCTCGTAGAGCGCGGTGACCGTGTGTCCGGCACCGATCTCACCGGCGTCCTTGGTGTCGTCGTTAAAGTCCTCGGCAGCCAGGATGCGGTTCTCGTAGCCGATCAGGCGGTATGCCGCCACTTCGGCCGGGTTGAACTCCACCTGGATCTTCACGTCCTTGGCGATGGTGACCATGGTGGAGCCGATCTCGTCCACCAGCACCTTTTTCGCCTCGCGGATGGTGTCGATGTAGGCGTAGTTGCCGTTGCCCTTGTCGGCCAGGTTCTCCATGGTGGCATCCTTGAGGTTGCCCATGCCAAAACCGAGCACGGTGAGGAAGACGCCGCTCTTGGCCTTCTCTTCGATCATCCGGGTCAGGTCGCCACGGTTGGTGGTGCCCACGTTGAAGTCGCCGTCGGTGGCCAGGATGACACGGTTGACCCCGCCCTTGATGAAGTTGCGGGTGGCCAGGTCGTAGGCCAGCTCGATACCGGCGCCGCCATTGGTGGAGCCGCCGGCCTGCAGACGGTCGAGGGCGCCGAGGATCGCCCGCTGGTTGTCGCCCGATGTGGACGGCAGCACCAGGCCCGAAGCACCGGCGTAGACCGCGATGGCTACGCTGTCCTTCCGGCCCAGCTGTGCCACCAGCAGGCTCATCGCATCCTTAAGCAGCGGCAGCTTGTTATCCGAGCTCATGGAACCGGAAACGTCCAGCAGAAAGACCAGGTTCGACGCGGGCCGGCGACCCGGCTCCATCTCCCAGCCCTTGAGGCCCACCCGGGCCAGCCGGTGATCGGAGTTCCAGGGGCAGCCAGCCACGGCCACGTTGGCCGAGAACGGGGTGTCCCCCCGGGGCGTCTCGTAGTCGTAGTTGAAGTAGTTGACCAGTTCCTCGATGCGCACCGAATCCGGTGGCGGCAGCTGGCCCTGGCTGATGAAGCGGCGCATGTTGGAATAGGCCGCGGTGTCCACATCAATGGAGAAGGTGGAGAGCGGATTATCGGTCACCACCCTGAAGGGGTTGTCCTCGATCCGGTCGTAGGCCTCGGTGTTGTGACCCGGCCAGTGGTTGAGGTTCGGGTTGTTCGTGGCGTCATCGCCTTCCACCTCGTAGCCAAAAAACTCCTCCTTTTCCAATACCGATGTCCGGCCGTAGTCCCGACCCTGGGCCGGAGGCGCCGCACGGCCGGCCACAGCAGTACCCGCACCCGTCGACCGCGGTGCCGAAACAGCTGACTCATCACTCAAGTAACCGAGAGCCTGGAGGCGATTGCGGGTCGCCTGGTCCATCGGCTGAGCCTGCTTACCACCGGCTCTCACCGGGGCCTGCTTCTTGTCCTTCTGTTCCTCACGGGTAATCAGTTCTTCTGCAAAATTATCTTCCACAACAGAGTGCTGCTCATTGTCTGCCGGTGAACCGGCGTCCATATCCTGCCTCGATCCGGCTTCGGCTTCCCGCCGTTCGCCTTTTTGCGGGGAAGAGGAAGTGCGACCAGGGGCGGACTTCGTGTCATATTTGCGAGACCCGAGAAAACGTTTCATCAGAATGGGCTCCCTCTTCTCTGCCATCATGGGATCGGGCTCCCGCCCGTGCTCGTACATGGGGTAGAAAAGGACGGCACCGGTTCCAATGACCATCAGGAAGACGGCGGCAACGCGAAGCAGCGGCCAGCCAAACCTGCGGGTCGGCTCGGGATGGAGCGACACCACCTCGGCGCCCTCGTCCTCTTCGGCCGCGGCGGCCTGGCTGGCGATGGTCTCGCGCTGGTTGTCGCTGAGGGTCAGTTCGGGCGCCCCGGCAAAAAGCTCCCGGGTGATCTCCGCGGCGGCACGAATCTCGACCACCTGATCCCGGGCCCCTTCGTCGTCGGCCAACGCCTGTTCGACTTCCGCCCGTTCCTGCTGGTCAAGCTCGCCGAGCACGTAGGCGGTGAGCTTTTCCTTGTCCAGTTTGATATTCATGGTTCAAGCCTCCTGGGCCAGGTCGTCCCCGGCCCGAAGCTGCTGTCGAATGCTGTCGAGAGCAGAAGTAATCAGGGTACTGACCGTGCCCAGCGAAACACCCATTACCTGGCTGATTTCGCGGTAGGTCAGGTCGTCCTGAAACTTGAGGCGGCAGGCTTCCTGCTGTTTGTCGGGGAGGCCCTTCAACGCGTCGTTCACGCGCTCGTGGGCCTCGCTCTGCAGGACTGCCGCACCCGGCCCGGCGCTGCTGTCGGCGCGCGCCTCGGCCCGATCCTGGGGTATGCCGTGCATACGAGCCTCCTTCTTCCGAACATTGAGCGCATGGTTGCGGGCCACGGTGTAAAGCCAGGCGGCCAGGTGATCGTCCACCTTGTCCCGCTTGGCTTTACAGAGGCGCAGGAAGGTTTCCTGCACCACGTCGCGAGCCAGCTCGGCGCTGCCGGTGATCCGGGCCGCGTATCTGAGCAACGGCCGTTCATACCGATCCAGCGCCTGTTGAATCCACTCCGCTTTTGGTGTTCGTGATTGTCGGTTCATGGCATCATCCAATTCGATTCCGTTGTTTTGACTGTTCGCGAACCGCTGTCACCATGTACAACAATCGGAGGTCTCTTCTGTTCAGCAGGATTCTGTCTCGTCTTCTTTCAAGTATATCGTTAAAATAAGGGCAGGAGGCGCGATGACAGACCACACACCGCAACCGGACCAGATCATTCTCCGCTGGCTGCCGGTGGAGGAGACCGACGACCAGGACCTCGAGGCCCGCGGTCTGGAGATCCTCTCGCCGGACGAGCGGCAGAGATACCGGCGGTTTCGCTATGACCGGGACCGCCGGCTCTACCTGACGGCCCACATCCTGCTGCGCGCCACCCTCGCCGAACTCGGCAACAGGAGTCCCGAATCGTGGTCCTTTTCGGTCAACCGCCACGGGAAGCCCCACGTGGTTCCCGACAATGGCAGCCCCCCGCTGCGCTTCAACCTGACCCACACCGCCGGGTTGGCCGCCTGTGTGGTGTCAGCCGAATACGACGTGGGCCTCGACGCCGAGTTTCTCGACCGCCGGACCGACCCCGGGTTGGCCAACCGCTTCTTCTCACCGGTGGAGCGGGCCCAGCTGGAGGACCTCTCCGGGGAAGAGCGGAGCCAGACCTTCTTCGATATCTGGACCCTGAAGGAATCCTACGTCAAGGGCCGGGGGATCGGGGTTTCCCTGCCCCTCCGCTCCTTCGGTTTCACCCTGCCGGAGGATGACCGGGGCCGGATCACCTTCTCCCCGCCCCTGGGCGATCTGGCCCGGCACTGGTCATTTTTCCGTGTCCGGCCCGGCTCAAACCACACCCTCGCCGTGGCGGTGAACCACCCACCGGGGGACGAACCCCTGCTGCTGAGCAGCCAGGCCGCTCCGCTGGCCGATCTCTTCTGACCGCTCTTTCAGGGATCTTTCGCAATGGAACAGCCGTATTCTAACAATGAGACCGCAAACATCCGGCCGGATTCCGGCCTCTGAGGAAGGAGGATTCACGTGGAATCACATGTCAAACTGCTCGGCGCGTTCTACATCGGCCTGGGGATACTGGGGCTGCTGGGCGCCGCTCTCCTCTTCACCATCCTTTTCGGGGCCGGACTGATTTCCGGGGAAGGGGAAGCAATGGCCGTCACCGCCATCGTCGGCACGGTCCTCGGCGGATGTTGCAGCCTGGTCTCGATCCCCGGCGTGATCTGCGGCATCGGCCTGCTCCAGCGCAAAGCCTGGGCCCGGGTGCTGGTGCTGGTGCTGGGCTGTATCAACCTGGCCATTTTCCCCCTGGGCACCGCCCTGGGGATCTACACCTTCTGGGTGCTGATCAACCCCGAGGTGGAACCGATCTTCGCCAACCGCTAAAGCAGCGGCCAACTCCTTGTCTGTCCATTCCGTATGGTGGACAATAGACAGGCAATGGAGACCACCACGCATTCAAGTAGTAGCGGCAGTTCGCGACCGTGGATTGCACCCCTCATTCTCGCCCTGCTGGTCCTGGCCGGGGCCGGAC
>CBESOE010000156.1:0-9664 GCA_965531145.1 uncultured bacterium
TCATGGCCACCCCGAACGGCACGGTGCCGCCGGCCGGGACACAGGCGATGGCCGTTTCCACGGTTGCCACACGGTTGAGCTTCCAGACATCGTTCCGGCAGAGATCATCCCATTGGTTTCCAGCCACCATCCACAGGTCCCCTCGATGAATGAAGACACTTCCCGCGTGGCGGACAGGCCATGGAGTATCCTCCAGTTCCTGCCAGTTCACGCCGTCCTTTGAATACCACACGTCATTCAGGTTGTAACCGTGGTAACCCTCCATGATCCACATTCTGTCGCTAAAGACGGCGACATCGTGATACTGCCGCGGTTCCCATGGCGCTTCCGCCAGCACCTCGGTCCAGTTCACGCCATCGCTCGAGCACCACACGTCGTTGTAGAAAGTGCGTGTTGGATGGGCCGGTGTATTATAGGTACCACCCCCGAGAATCCACATCTTGTCGTCGAAGACCACGCTGCCTCCGATCATTCCGCGCTCTTCCCATGGTGCGTGCTCGATGTTGCGTATCCACTCGACACCGTCCGTGCTGGACCACACGTCGTTGTAAAAAGCTTCGGGCGCAGGAGCGAACTGCGGAAGCGTCTGTCCTCCCATGACCCAGATCCGTCCACCGAACACAAGGGTGTGGTGAAGCACACGAGGTCCCCAGGGAACGTTGTCGGTCACCAGGGTCCAGTTGACGCCGTCCGGTGAACGCCACACATCATTCTGATAGTGCCCGAGGTTGGCATCGCCACCCACGATCCACATCTCACCCTGGAAGACCACATAACCCGCTGTATGTCTGGGCTCCCATGGAGCAGTTGCTGCCATCGTCCAGGTGATTCCATTCTGTGAGTACCAGACTTCATTGTTCGTAGGCGGATTCCAGCCTCCCAGGAGCCACATCTTGTCGTTCAACGAGACGGCACCGGCCCCATCTCGAGGAGAGAAGGCAGCGGCTGGTGTCACCAACTCCCAGTCGAAGTGTTGAGCCGACGCATGGTGAGTGACGAACGCCAGCAAGGCCACGACACACAAGCTTTTCACCGTGATTTGCATAGCTGGAATACCCGTTCACCTATTTCAGGGGCACCAACATCAAGCCCCATATTTAATGCAATATCTTCGAACAGAACGACTCCCGTTATCAAGAGTAGTGGTTCAGGGCGCGATCCCGGTCACCGTACAGACGTCCGTGGCGGTGTCACCGGCCGGCGGATAGGGAGGCTGGTTCCACGGAGCCGGGGTCACGTCCTCGGCCGACAGCTGGAACAGGTTGTCCCCGATAACGCTGCCCAGAGCCGGAATGACAACCGTCCAGTTCGACACGTAGGTCTCCAGGGGCGACACGTTGGTGAAGCCCGATCGCCAGTTGGAGACCGCGCTTCCACCGGCGAAGTTCACATTGAGCCTGCCGGCCACCCGCCGCGAGAAGTCCTTGGATCTATTGGTCAGCGAAACGGTCATGGCCACCCCGAACGGCACGGTGCCGCCGGCCGGGACACAGGCGATGGCCGTCTCCACGGTTGCCACGGGCGCCGTGCCCAGCGACCCGTCCAGTGCACCGAGCAGCACCGCATTGCGGTCACCGCTGAACTCCCAGAACATGGCCCCGGCCAGCCCCTGGTCCACCACGAATGATCCCTTTGCCGCGATGGAGGCAGGGTCATCGTATGAAATGGTTACACCCGCGGCCGCGCTGTGGAGCCACGGCACCATGGCCTCCGGATGCCAATAGGACACGAATCCCCCCGTGTCCACGTAGTTGGCGGCAAGATCCCAGTAGTCGTATACCCCGTTTTCCCACGTCCCCGGCCAGGATGGCCCACTGTATGGTGCATACAGACCATCGTTTACATTCTCCACATTTCCGAATCCGCGGCCGTAAAAGGCGAGGCCGGGATGGAGTTTCTCCGCCGGCACACCGAGCGTCAGGTAAGCCTCCACGGCTGCTTCGAGGTTGAAGGTGGACCGGATCGGCTCCGGCAGCGGGTCGTCGCTGGCGGAGTGGAGAGCCGTATTGAAGTGCGTCACCGGATCGCCCTCCCCGCCCCACGGGCCGTGAAAATCAAAGGTCATGATGTTGATCCAGTCGAGATACTGGTGGATCAACCCCACTTCGAGGTTGGCGATGATCGCCGGGTTGGCCGGGGCAGCAATGGTCAGCCGGTAGTGGCGGTTGTTCACCGCCCCCAGCGCGTCGAGTTGCTGGCGGAGTTCGGCCAGGAGGAGAGTGTAATTCTCCCGGTCCTCGGGCCGGTAGATATTGTCCGGCAGGCCACCACTCACCGGATATTCCCAGTCGATGTCCACCCCGTCAAAACCGTAGGTGTCCATGAATTCCACGCAGGAGGCGGCAAACAACTGCCGCGATGCCTCGGTGAGCGCCACATCGGAGAAATACCGCGACCAGGTCCAGCCACCCACCGAAATAAGCGTCTCCAGGTGCGGATGCTGGTCTCGTAAGATCTGCAGCTGGTGGAAACAGCCGCGCAACGCGCCCGCCTCCCAGCTATCACCGGGATAGAACCTGTCCACATCCGCATAATAATCGCCGAGCATGATCACTCCGGTGGAGTTGATATTGGCGAAGGCGTAATTCACATGGGTCACCAGTTGCGCGGGAATGTCCGGCACATGGTAATCACGGCCATACACCGACCACGAGGTGTAGTAGCCAACCACTCGCCGGCCGTGAGTTGGAGGATCGGCCAGCGCCGGCAGGGCCAGAGCCGTGAAAAGGATCAGGATGGTGAAGGAGCGCAGACGTCTGGTCATGGAGTCCTCATTCGGTTGTGCCAGCAGCCGCTGTATCCGGTCCGGATGGTGCCGTGGCCCAGGTGTGTCGATGCCTGACACTGAATATACGGCCCGATTTAAAAAAACACAAACTACCGGACCGCGACCCGGGAGAGTGCTGCTCTCGCCTGAGTAAATAAAAACTTGACATTTAAAACCAAGGTGGCTATTTTCTAGGTCGCTATTAACTAGGAGCCTATAGATACTGAGGTGAAGGCCATGACTGACATGGACCGGGAGTTTTTCGAGGACTACAAGAAGCTCTTTCCCGGGATGGACCTGGAGATGATCCACTTTTTTGCCGTGACCATGCGGATTTTCCACCACCTTCCAATCCTGATGGAGGGCTACTTTCAGAAGCTCGGCCTGACCAAGAGCCGTTTCATCGTCCTGATCCAGCTCTTCAGGAAGCCCGAAGGGCTGTCGATCAGCGAGATCAGTGCCTTTCACAAGGTCCGCTCAGCCACCATGACCGGGATCATCGACACGCTGGAGCGGGAGGGTCAGATCGAGCGGGTGCAGGATCCCACCGACCGGCGCAAGGTGATCGTGCGGATCACCGAGGTCGGCCGAAAATTGATGGAGGATTTCCTGCCAAAGCATCAGGAAAACATCGGGCACATTCTCACCGGAATCACTGTTGAAGAACGCCAGGTCCTGCTGGGTCTGATGCAGAAACTGCACCAGGGGGTGCTCAACTTCGTTACTGAAGATCATAACGCTGAGACGGAAGGCGACGCATGATGACCATCTTCAAACCCGAACGAGCGGTGGCCGGGCTGGTGATTCTGCTGATCCTGCTCTTCCCCGCCTGCACGGTGCACAAGACGATGACCGAGGTGGAGCCGCCGGAAGCGCTGCCCGCAGCCTTCTCCGACGGGCCGCCGCTCCCCCCCACCGACCGCTGGTGGGAGGGGCTGGGTGACACCGAGCTGGACCGGCTGGTGGAGGAGGCCCTGTCCGACAACCTGACCCTGAACATGGCCTGGGCAAGGTTGGACCAGGCGCGGCAGCTGACCATTATCGCCGGCGCCGGCCGCTACCCCGGCCTCGACTTCGGGTTCAATGCAGCGCGCCAGCACTACGGGGGCGGGCTGCCGGCCACCGTGCCGCCCAGCATCCCTGAAACCCTGGACACCTTCACCGCCACGCTGACCCTCAGCTACCAGGTGGACCTGTGGAAGAAGATCTCCAACAGCCGCAAGGCGGCGGTCCTCGACTTCGAGGCCAGCCGCGGTGACATGGAAGCCACTGCCCTGACCGTTGCTGGCGGCGTGTCCGAGGTCTGGTCCTCACTGGCCGCCCAGCAGGCCGGCCTGCAACTCCTCGAGGATCAGCTGGTGGTGGGCGAGGATTTCCTCAAGCTGGTGGAAGCCCGCTTTGGCGGCGGCCTCTCCTCGGCGGCGGAGGTCTACCAGCAGCGGCTGCAGGTGGAGAGCACCCGGGGGATCATCCCCCAGGTGCGGATGCAGCTCAAGCTGCTCCGCCACCAGCTGGCGCTGCTCCTCGGGCGGCAGCCCAACGCCGATCTGCCGCTGCCCGGAGACGAACTGCCGCTGCTCATCGACCTGCCCCCCACCGGGATTCCGGCCGAGGTGCTGCGCAACCGGCCCGACGTGCGGGCCGCCGAACTGCGGCTCTTTGCCGCCGACCACCGGGTGGCGGTGGCAGTGGCCGACCGCTTCCCCTCGATCAGCATCACCGCCACGCTGGGCGGCCAGGCCAACGACTTCTCCGACGTGCTCGACAAGTGGTTCACCAACCTGGCCGGCAACCTGCTGGGCCCGGTGTTCGATGCCGGGCGCCGCAAGGCCGAAGCGGACCGGAACCGGGCGGTGGTCCGCGAACGGTGGTACCAGTGGCAGGCCGCCCTGCTCACCGCTTTCGCCGAAGTGGAGGATGCGCTGGTCATGGAGGAAGGGCTGCTGGCAACCCACCAAACCACGGCACGCCAGGTTGAGCTGGCCCGGCTGTCCCTGGACCGCGCCCGGGCACTCTACGTGGGTGGCCTCACCGACTACCTCACCGTGCTGACCAGCCTGCAGGCGCTGCAGAACCTGCAGCGGGCAGAGGTCATCACCAGGAAAGATATCATCAGCAACCGGATCAGGCTGCACCTTGCCCTGGGCGGGTCCTGGCCGGCTGAACTTGTGGAACCAGATCACGACATTTCGGTCACCGGTTGACGCGGAGGAACAGTTCATGAGATCCGTATTTATACGAGGCAGCATCGCCATCATCATCCTGGCCATCGGCCTGGGGGCCACGGCCTGGATGATGAAGCACAAGATCACCCCCGACCGCACACCGGCGGAGGAGGTGGTGGTGCCGGTGGCGGTGAGCGCGCTGAGTCACACCACCGAACAGGTGAAGGTCACCGCCCAGGGCACGGTGACACCGGCCCGGCAGGTCCAGATGCGCCCCGAGGTCACCGGCCGCATCGTGGAGATGAGCAGCCGGCTGATCCCCGGCGGCTACTTTCCCAAGGGAGCGATGCTGGCCCGCGTCGATTCCCGCGACTATGAAGCCCGGGTGGCGGCCCAGCGGGATATGGTGGCCCAGGCCACCCTGCGGCTGGAGCAGGAACGGGCCCGCCAGTCGGTGGCCCGCCAGGAGTGGGAACTGCTGGAAAGCAGCATTCCCGCAGACCAGGCCAACCGCGACCTGGCGCTGCGCATCCCCCAGATCCAGAGCGCCGAAGCCGCACTGGCCGCCGCCCGGAGCGGCCTGGCCAAGGCCGAACTGGACCTCGAACGCTGCACCCTCACCGCGCCCTTCAACTCGCTGGTGATCCGCGAAAACGTCGACACGGGGCAGGTGGTCAACCCGCAGACCGAGGTGGCCGCCCTGGCCGGCACCGACCAGTACTGGGTCCAGGTTTCGGTGCCGGTGGAGTATCTCTCCTGGATTGACACCCCGGCGGCCAGCGGCACGGGGTCACCGGCCACCATCATCCAGAAGACCGGCGCCGGCACCATCACCCGCGAGGGGCTCATCATCCGCCTCCTCGGCGACCTCGACCCGGCCGGCCGGCTGGCCCGGCTGCTGGTCTCCATCGACGACCCGCTGAACCGCAGGGACAACAAGGGGCAGCTGCCGCTGCTCCTCGGCTCCTACGTCACGGTGGAGATCATGGGCAAGACCATGGAGCAGGTGCTGGTGATCCCGCGCAGCGCCATCCACGACATGGACGGCGAGGCCACCGCTGACGGCCGGAACCGCGAAGGGATCTGGCTGATGGACGAGGATGACCGGCTGAGCATCGCACCGGTGGAGGTGGCCTGGCGGACCCGGGATTCGGTCTTCATCGCCAACGGCCTCCAGGACGGCGACCGTCTGGTGATCAGCAGCATTCCCACCCCGGTCCAGGGGATGAAACTCTCCACCCTGCCGGATAACAACGGCGCATCCGGAAGCTGAACAGGGCTGTGGAGGATACGATGGACCAGAAACCAGTCAAGAAAACCGGCGCCATCGCCTGGATGGCCAAAAACCACGTCACCGCCAACCTGCTGATGCTGGCCTTTATCCTCGGCGGCCTGCTGATGACCGGCAAGATCAAGCAGGAGGTCTTCCCCGACCTGGACCTGGACTTCATCTTCGTCACCGTGCCCTACCCCGGGGCCAGCCCCGAGGAGATCGAGGAGGGTGTGGTGCTGGCCATCGAGGAGGAACTGCGCGGCCTCGACGTGGCCAAGGAAGTGACCTCCACCTGTCGCGAGAGCGTGGGGCTGGTGGCGGTGGAACTGCTGCTGGGTTCCGACCCGAACAAGGCCCTCTCTGACGTGAAGAACGCGGTGGACCGGATCAAGACCTTCCCCCAGGACATGGAGCGTTACACGGTGAACCTGGTGGAGAACCGCCGCCACGTGATATCGATCATGGTCCACGGCGACCAATCGGAGTCGGACCTGCGCCGGCTGGCGGAGAAGGTTCGCGAGGACCTGCTCAAACAGGAGGGGATCACCCAGGTAGACCTCCGCGCTGTCCGCCAGCCCGAAATAGCGGTGGAGATTTCCCAGGAGCAGCTGCGGCGCTACAACCTGACCCTGGAGCAGGTGGCGATGAAGATCCGCGCCGCGGCCCTCGACCTGCCCGGCGGGCGGGTCAAGACATCGGGCGGCGAGATCCTGGTCCGCACCACCGAGCGCCGCTACCTCGGCCGGGAATACGAAGAATTGCCGATCATCATCGGCAATGACGGCACGGTGGTCACCCTGGGCGAGCTGGCCCGGGTGCGGGACACCTTCGAAGAGACCGACGTGGCGGCGATGTACAACGGCGAACCGGCGGTGCGCATCGATGTCTTCCGCGTGGGCGACGAAACCCCCACCGGAGTGTCCCAGGCGGTGCGGGCCTATGTGGAGGAGGCCAACGAGACTTTGCCGCCCACCGTGCGGGCCTCGGTCTGGGAAGACACCTCGGAACTGCTGCAGGCCCGTATCAACCTGCTGGTGCGCAACGCGCTGCTGGGGCTGATGCTGGTGCTGCTGCTGCTGGGACTCTCCCTCGACCTGCGCCTGGCCTTCTGGGTCACCCTCGGCATTCCCATCTCTATTCTGGGAGCGATGCTCTTCTTTCCCGCGGCCGGCCTCTCGATCAACATGATCTCGCTCTTCGCCATCATCATCACCATCGGTATCGTGGTGGATGACGCGGTGATCATCGGTGAGAACATCCACCACCACCGGAAGAAACACGCCACCTATCTCGAGGCCTCCATCGCCGGGGCGCGGGAGATGGCGCTGCCGGTGACCTTCTCCATCCTGACCAACATCGCGGCCTTCATGCCGCTGCTTTTCGTTCCCGGGGTCACCGGCAAGATCTTCAAGGTGATCCCCACCGCGGTAATCATGATCTTCCTCATCTCGCTGATCGAGGCGCTGTTCATCCTCCCCGCCCACCTTTCGAAAAGGGCCAAGGGGGAGGAGTCGGGCTTTATCCACTGGGCCAACAAGCGCCGCGAGTGGTTCGGCAACATGCTCCTCTGGCTGCGGGACAACCCGTTCAGTAAATCGCTGACCATCGCCCTGCGCTGGCGCTACATCACCCTGGCCATCGCCATTTCCGTACTGATGCTCAGCATCGGCGTGGTGGCCAGCGGACGTCTGGACTTCTCCTTCATGCCCAAGATCGAGGCCGAACGGGTCACCGCGGCGGTGGAAATGCCCTTCGGCACCCCCATCGAGGTGACCAGACGGATCCAGGCCCGGCTGCTGGAAACACTGGATCAGGTAATCGAGGAGAACGGCGGGGATAAAATCCGCCGCGGGATCTACACCCAGGTGGGGACCCAACCGCCGGCCGGAGGCATGATCAGCGTCGGCTCCAGGTTTGACGGGGCCCACATGACCGATGTCTCGATCTACCTCGTCCCCATCGACCAGCGAGATATCAGCGCCGAGGAATTCGTCAACCAGTGGAAACGGAAGCTGGGCCGGATTCCGGGGGTGGAGTCGCTGCTCTTCCATTTCACCGCCGGGCCCTCGTCGAACCAGCCGATCAACCTGATGATCTCCCACCCCGACACCAGGGTGCTGGAGCGGGCGTCGGCAGACCTGGCCGGGATCCTCCAGGGCTACACCGGTGTCCGCGACATCAACGACGGCTTCTCCAGCGGCAAGGTGCAGCTCGATTTCCGCATCAAGCCCGAGGCCCAGAGCCTGGGGCTCACCGCGTCCGACCTGGCCCGCCAGGTGCGCAGCTCCTTCTACGGCGCCGAGGCCCTGCGGGTCCAGCGGGGACGGGACGAGGTGAAGGTGCTGGTCCGGCTTCCCGAAGATGAACGGCAGAGCCAGTACAACATCGAGGAGCTGATCATCCGCACCCCCATGGGCGCCGAGATCCCGATCCGGGAAGCGGCGGAAGTGATTCGCGGCATCTCGTACACCGAGATCCTGCGCTCCAACGGTCGGCGGGTGCTCAACGTCACCGCCGATGTGGTGGCCGGGGTGGCCAACGCCACCAAGGTGGTGGCCAGCGTGCGGGCCAACGACCTGCCCCTCCTCCTCGAAAAATACCCCGGGCTGACATCGGAACTGGATGGCGAGCAGAAGGACCAGCAGGAAGCGATGGGCGCACTGGGCTTCGGTTTCATGATGGCCCTCTTCGCCATCTATGCCCTGCTGGCCATCCCCTTCAAGAACTATGCCCAGCCGTTCATCATCATGGTTTCGATCCCCTTCGGCATCATCGGCGCGGTGATCGGCCACATCATCATGGGTTACGAGCTGTCGATCATCTCCATGTTCGGCATCATCGCCCTGGCCGGCGTGGTGGTCAACGACTCGCTTATCCTGGTGGACGCCGCCAACCGCAACCGCTGGGGAGGCATGTCCCAATACGACTCCATATTCAAGGCCGCCATCCGGCGTTTCAGACCGATCATTCTCACCTCCCTGACCACGTTCCTCGGCCTGGCGCCGATGATCTTCGAGACCTCGCTCCAGGCGCGGTTCCTGATCCCCATGGCCATCTCCCTCGGCTTCGGTATCCTCTTCGCCACCACCATCGCCCTGGTGATTATCCCCTGCATGTATCTGGTGCTGGTGGACATTCGCGGTCTGCTGCAGATCAAGGAGAGAGAGGTGGACCTGGCCTAGCCCCCGGCTGTCATTTCGAGGAGTCCGTTCTTGTCATCGCGAGGAGCAGGCGTAGCCTGCGACGCGGCGATCTCAAAGCAGAGATGTGAAGAGGAGACTGCCGCGTCGCCCGCTTCGCGGGCTCCTCGCAGTGACAGATATGGGTGGTGCTGTTCCTTCTGCTGACTTCCCGTGGATCGTCACGGGTCAGTGGCTCGCAATGACATGAGAATGGAGGTGTAACATGCTTGCCGAATTCAGCGTGGCCCCGGTGGACCGGGCCAGCGGCATGTCGGGG
>CBESOE010000157.1:0-9610 GCA_965531145.1 uncultured bacterium
ACTCCATGATGCGCAGGCCGGCGTTGGTGGCGCGGCCGACGAACTCCCACCAGAACCCCTCGGTGAGCAGGCCCAGGTCGGGGAGCAAACGCTCCAGGGCGGGCCTTTTGATCAGCAGGTAGGGGCAGCTGGGATCGTGGATCGAGTGAGAGAAGAGCGTTTTGTGCAACAGCTTGAATGACCTGGACATGATCTTCCGGGTGAAGGAGTCCTGGCGGTCGACGCGCCAGCCGATGCCGACGTCGAACTCGTCCTTTTTCTCCCAGAACTGCCAGAAGTCTTCCGGGGCGCACTGCCCGTCGGAATCCACGGCCAGGACAAAAGGGGCCGTGGAGTGGTTGAAGGCCGCCACCACCGCGCCGGCGTAGCCCCGCCGCCCGTCCACCATGTCGAGGATCATCGGCAGTTCCTTCTCCAGGCCGGTCAGCACCTCCTTGGTGTTGTCCCGGCTGCCGTCCTCACAGACGATGAACTGCACGCCCAGCCGGGGGGACAGTTCGTCGAACCACTCCTGCAGGGTCCCGGATATGCTCTCCCCCTCGTTGTGCACCGGCATGATGATCTGAAGGTCGAGACTCTGCTCGGACATCGGTGATATTCCCCCGTACAGATACCGCCGCTCCTCTCCGGTGATCGGGGGAGCGGCAGTGTTAAACTCCGTATAACCGACTGTAAGGATAGTGGTTTTGCCCGGCGGAGTCAAAGCGCTTTGCCGGGTCAGCCCCCTTTGAAACCCTGGGCCCTGGCTGCTGCCATGCCAATACCCGGAGCGGTCCGTGGCTCTCCGTGACCCGGTGGCTTTTCTACTTAGACAACAAATAACTTGATCCAATGCCCCCTGATAATTGACAATATGTATCGCTCAAAACAAAATCTGCACCCTGCGCAATGATATACAGCAGTCCGTCGACGGTGCCATCCATGAGGAGAACAATAGTGAACGACGAAAACAAAGCCGCCCCGCACAAGAAGAAGTGGCAGACCTGGGTCCGCCGCATTGTCATCATCCTTCTGGGCATCGAAGTCGGATGGCTGATCCTCGCCCACCTGTTCCTCAACACGCCGCTGGGGCCCTGGGCGATCAATCGCAAACCGGAGAAGTACACCGTGAGCTGGGAGCGGGTGCTGACGCCATACCCGGCAAAGGTCTATGTCACCGGTTTCGCCCTGGAGCAGAAAACGCCCAAGATTGGTGTCACCATCACCGCGGACAAGGTCAAGGCCCGGGTGGGGATTCTGCCCTTCCTGCTCAAGACCATGCGGGCCACCGGTGTGGAAGTCGAGGGGGTCTCGGTGAAACTGGACCGCAGCGGTGGTTCCGGCCTGCCAAAATCAAAAAAGACCAAGGGCGGGCTGAAAATCAAACTGCTCGACGTCACTGTCCACAGTATCAAGGAGTTCGGCTTTGACGACATATCAGTCATCGGGGGGACGTCCGGGGTGACCGGGAGCTTCGAGATGCAGGTCCGGCGGGACATGGAGATCAACGATGCGGATCTGCACTGGGACGACGCTGTGATCGACCTCGGTGAGGAATCGCTGGCCGAAGCATTGGACATCGGGTTCCGCGGCGGGTTCTCGCCGTTCAACCCCAAGGTGGAGAAGGGGCTGGCCATGCTGGCCCACCTCAGTGGCGACATCGATGTCAACGGCCATGTGCGCAGCCTGGTGCCGCTGAAGATCTTCTTTGCCGGCACGAAGTGGATCGAAAAACTGGACGGGGAGGGTGACGTGGCGGTTGCTCTCAAGCTCAAGGACGGCCTGCTCCAGCCGGGCACGGTGATCGACGTGGATGCCGACGAATTGCTGCTCGATTTCATGGGGTTCCGGGCCACCGGCGTCGGCCGCGTGGACGGCAAGGTCGACAGCGGTGAGGAGACGCGTGAAGCTTTCGTCGCCGTAACATTTGACGATTTTGAGTTCGGGCGTCAGGCTGAGGAGCAGCCTCTGGCCCGGGGAACCGGTCTGGTACTGGAGACCAGGAGCGAGGGCATCGGTGCTGCGGAAATGTTGAGTGGGATGAATGTCACTCTTGATCTTCCCGAGGCCAATGTGCCCGACATCTCCTTCCTCAGCCGAACGCTCCCTCCAGACGCAGGGGTTTCGATAACCGGCGGGCTGGCCAGCCTGGCGGTGCACATGGAGGCTCGTGCCGGCACAGAGGAGGCCAAGGGAACAATCCAACTCAAGGGGGAAGATCTATCCGGGAGTTTCCAGGACTTTGATTTCAAGACCGACCTCGATTTCACCACCCGTATTTCGGGGAACGACTGGGACAACTTTGAAGTGCGGCTGGCGGGGACCGAGTTCAAGCTATTTGACGGCGTGTTCCACCACCCGGATGTGGAAGTGACACGAGGGTGGTGGATGACCCTGGAAGTGCCCGAAGGGCGGGCAAACTTTGCCATGCCGCTGGAGGCCGAGGCCGAAGTCGATCTCTCCATGCGTGACACCCGGGTCATCGTGGCGCTCTTTGCCGAGATGAAGAGCTGGATTCGTCACTTTGACGGTCTGCTGACGGTGGAGGACGTGGTGGGGCACACGCAGGCAGCCGTTGCTGACAAGGAGCTGTCATTGCGTGAGCTTTCCCTGGAAGGCGACAAGCTCGAGGTTCTTGGTGAGCTGGAACTGGGCCAGGAGGGGGAGAGGAGCGGTCTCATCTGGGCCAGGGTTGGTATTTTCAAGCTCGCCCTGGAGCGGATCGGCGACGAGCGGGAGTGGAAGATGATCAACGCCCGGGAGTGGTTCGACGAGAAACGGGCGGCAAACTGGGTCTCAGCCGAGGGCGAGGCCCTGGCGCCCGAGGCCGAGGGTGCCCCTTAAAAGGCGGAGACAGAATAGCAACAGTCGGGGCAAAGCGGCTAACTGCCGCCGCGCAGGTCAAGACGGCAGCGCATCCGCTCACCACTCCCGGCCGCCTCCACCGGGGCTGTTACCTCGACCCGTGCCGGGTCAATGCCGGCGGTCTCGGTCAAGTACGAGCGCACCGCTTTTGCGCGCGCCGCACCCAGGGCCTGCAGGTCACCCCGGCTCACCGGCTGGGCCGCCAGCAGCGCTGCCTGGAGGTCGTGCTGGTAGGCGGCCTCGTCGATGACCGGTAGTGCCGGACCCTCGAGCGATTCCTCGCCTGCCGAAAGATGCGGCGCCCGCACTACTGCCAGTTCATCTTCGGTGTGGTCTGCCAGGTAGAGCGCTGCCAGCAGTTCGAGCGATTCCTCACGATCCGCCAGCAGAGCCCGGTACTTCGCTTCACGGAGCACGGCCGGGTCTGACTCCGCATCCCAGACGCCTTCCACCAGCAGAACCAGGGAAGAGCGCTCATTCAGGCCTGCGGCCAGGGTCTTCAGCCGGTCAACCGCCGCTGTATCCAGCCGGTTTCTCCCGGCCTCGAACTCGACGTAACCGAGGTCTTCCTCGTCCGACCCGCCGCCAAGCTTGCCCAGCAGTCGGAACGGGGACTGGACGATTGAGCGGAACACCGCTTTTGTTGCCTGGCCGACGGCGGACCCGATCCCGAAGCCGGGATCATCGAGGCTGCCGTTCACCGGGACCTCGAAGGTAATCAGCCCGTTGTTGTCGGTGAGCAGAGAGACCCCCAGCTTGAACGGCAGATCCACCGCGCCCTGGTCAGGTACCTCGTCACCCAGGGTGAGGTTGCTGGTGGTCAGCAGGTTGTTGCCGGTCAGGTTCGAGTTGACCACCTGGTAATCGAGTTTGAGGTCGGCCCGGCCCTCGTCGATGGGGTGGCCGATATAGAGAACCGACATCGGTGACATGGGTGGCAGGTTGGTCCGGAGGATGTCGATGGAGAGGTCGGTGGACCGTGCCGGGTTGAGGAGATCCATTTCGCCTTCGACGGCCACCGCACCACCGGAACGGACCGAGCCCTCGATCCCGATGCCGGTGAGGGTGCCGTCGGCGGTGGATATGTTTTCGATCTGACCGTTCATCGACTGGAGTACCAGGGAGAACGGCGGGGCGAGGGAGCGATCGGTATACGCCGCGGCGCAGTCGTGGAGGTTGATCGCAGTGATTTCCACCGGGGGTATTTCGGCAGGTTCGTCGGCCTGTCCGGCGGACCGGGACGAACTGTCCTCACCGGAGTCCTCCCCCCCCATGGCCTCCACCATGGCCATGACGTTGATCCTGCCGTCTTCCAGCACCACGGCGTCGATCCGGGCCCCATGGATGTCGATGGCCTGCACCGACAGGGAGATCGGGTCGAACGCGGCTTTAATACTCTTCATTTCCATCCGGTCCCAGGCTGTGATCCTGGTGCCCGCAGCGGTCTCCTCCAGGCCGAACTCCTCGATCATCAGGTTGCCGGTGAGCATGGCCATCGGTCCGTCACCATCGGGGGCCAGGGTGGCCTTGCCCGAAGTGGACAGTTTTCCCGAGAGAAGCCGGACGGGAACGGCCTGGCCGATGTAGGGCTGGGCCCGGGTCATGTCGAGGCCGTTGACGTTCACCTCGGCTTCGAGATGCAGCGGCTTCATCTGGAAAAAGCCTTCGGCGTCGGTAGGAGTCTCGCCGAAAAGCTGAACCGAGCCGGACAGGCCCCACTGTTTCTCCGGCATGGTGATCACGTCGGTGAGGGTGAAGTCGGCTTCCTCCACCCACATTTCCACCGGCGGGTCAAAGGTACGGTCTTCAAAGTGCGCACTACAGGATGCCATTTCAAACTGATCGACCGAGACCACCCAGGCCGCGGCCGCAGCAACGTCCTTGGCGACCTGCTTCACCTTCTCGCGGGTCTCCTTGGGAACCAGGGGTGCCCAAACGGGGGTGCCGTCCGGCTCCAGCCATGCATGGGCTTCGGCACCCTCCAATTTCAGCGCCGCCACTGCCACCCGGGCTTCGGGCCAGCGGAAGCTGGCGTCGGAGACGTCGATGGACGGCACTTCCAGCAGGTTGATCTCGGTGCCGCGCAGTCGCACCGCCAGGTCCTTCACACTGGAGTTGAACCCGTCCACCACAACATCCGGTCCGTCTTCCCCCAAGCGTGCGGTATAGTCCAGAGTGGCCGATGCTGTCCCCGAAACCACGTCGAACTCGAACTTCTCACTGATCGCCGCCCAGGCGTTGGGGAGAAAGATGTTCTCCACTTTCGCCGTGCCATTGATGCTGAACGGCTCCACAACCACTTCTCCGGTGACGCGGAGAATGCCGCCCCTATACAGGTCGATGACGATCTCATCTGTCCCCACCTGACCGGTAATCGTACTGATGTCGTGGAGTTCTAATTTCCCCGGTCCGATATTCCGCAGAACCGGCTTTTCCAGGGCCTGGTCCTGGTATTCGGCAGTGAAATTTTCCACCAGTATCCACTGGAGAATGACCCGGGGCAATCCCTCGCTCACCTCTTCCTTTTCCGGCGCTCGCTCTTCGATGTCATCCAGCAGCTTGAGGAAATTGATCTCACCATCTTCGAAGCGGCGCAGCGCCACAAAGGGGCTGGTGACCCGCAATTCCTTGAGTGTCGCCGCCCAGCGGAAGAGGCTGGAGAGCTGGGCGTTGGCGTAGAGTTCTTCAAAGGAGATCATGGTCGAGCCCGGTCTGTCGGGCAGGGAAAATCCGCGGACGGTGAAGGTCAGCGCCAGGGGATTGCAGCGCACCTCTTCCACTGTCACTTCGCGGCCCGTCTTCTCGAGCACGATATCAACGATGAGTTTCTTCGCCACTGCCGGAACCACGAGGAACCCGACAACCGTATAGATCAGGAATGCGGCCACCACCGCCGAGCGCAGGCTCACCAGTTTCCAGGCCTTGAACCACTGGAGCAGTCTGTTCATAATTACCCCCTTGAGCGAGATCGTTTTTCGTATAGTATCAAATCAAATGAATCCGGGGCAATTTCATGAGCATCCTCATCGAGGCCTGTGTCAATTCGGCGGAGTCGGCGGTGGAGGCCCGGCACGGAGGTGCCCGGCGGGTGGAACTCTGCGACAACCTATACGATGGCGGCACCACCCCCAGCCTCGGCGCCGTACGCGCCGCCCGCAGGAACCTGCTCGACATCGGCCTCAACGTGATGATCCGGCCGCGGGGAGGTGATTTCTGTTATTCCCCCATGGAGCTGGAGATCATGAAGTCTGACCTTTTGAGCGTCGGGGAAGCCGGCGCCGACGGCGTGGTGTTCGGTATCCTCGACAGGCATGGCGCCGTTCATGAGGAACAATGCCGGGAACTGGTGGAACTGGCCCGGCCCATGAGCGTCACCTTTCACCGCGCCTTTGACATGACCTTTGATCCCTTCTCCACGCTGGAAACCCTCATTGGGCTTGGTGTCGATCGTATCCTTACGTCCGGCCAGCGGGCTTCAGCCCATGACGGAGCGAAGCTGCTGGCCGAACTGGTGCAACTGGCCGGCGACCGGATCGTCATCATGCCCGGCGTGGGAATCGACGAGACCAACATCTCCCCGCTCATCGATTCCACCGGGGCAAGGGAATACCACGTGCTTGCTGAGAAACGTGTGTCCAGCCCGATGAAGTTTCGCAACGATGAAGCCTTCATGGGATCTGATCCCGACCTCTCCGAGTATGAGCGGCTGCTCACCGACCGGGAGCGCATGCGGGCCATCTGCGACGCGGCGATCAGAGGACGGCCGTGATGAGAATTGGGATCGGCGGGCTCAGCTGCGAGTGTTCCACATTTTCCCCACGGGCCACCGGGCAGGAAGACTTCACGGTTCTCACCGGTGACTCCCTCCTTGAACAATACGGGTTCCAGGCCGATTACCCCGAGGCGGAGTTCATCCCCCTGCTGTGGGCCAGGGCTCTCCCGGGCGGCCGAATTGAACGGCCTTTTTTCGACGATTTCCTCCAGCGTCTCGTGGGCGAGATGGAAGAGAAAGGACCGTTCGACGGCCTCCTGCTGCCGATGCACGGCGCCTCCAGCGTCTTCGGTCTGGAGGACGCTGAGGCCCACTTCTTCTCCGTGATTCGAGAGGTGGTGGGGCCCGGCTGTCGGATCTCGGCCAGCTATGACCTGCACGGCAATCTCTCCTCCAGCGTGATGAGAAGCCTGGACCTGCTTACCGCCTACCGCACCGCCCCCCACGAAGACTGTTATGAAACGGTGGAAAGAGCGTGCCGCATACTGGTGCGCTGCGTGCACCAGAAGAAAGCCCCGGTCAAGGCCCATATCCGGGTTCCCATCCTGCTCCCCGGCGAGCAGACCGGCACCGGCTGGGAGCCGGCGTCCGGCCTCTACGGGATGATCCCCTCGGTCATCGAGGAGTATGGCCTGCTCGACGCCTCGATTCTGGTGGGCTATGTCTGGGCTGACGAACCCCGGGCATCGGCATCGGTGGTTGCTCTGGGGCCTGACCATGACCGCACCTGGGCAGCGGCGAAGACCCTGGCCCAGCGATTCTGGGACCTGCGCCACGGATTCAGATTCGGGGTCCATGCCGGGCCACTGGACCTTTGTTTCGAGAGGGCTGTGGCTGAACCAGGGCAGCCGGTGCTGATCAGCGACTCGGGGGACAACCCCACCGCCGGGGGAGCGGGTGACATACCATTTGTTCTGGAAAAAATGCTCAATCCGGGCCTCGAGAACGCGCTCTGTGCCGGTATTGCCGATCCGGTGGCGGTAACTGCCTGTGAACAGGCCGGCATCGGGGAGGACGTGGAGCTGCAACTGGGCGGCAAACTGGACCCGGTGAACGGTTCACCCCTGCGGGTCATGGGCCGCGTGGTCAGCCTTCACGACACTGTTCTCGAAACATCAAGCAGTAGGAACAGGGTGGCGGTGGTGCAATCTGGTGGTGTCCGGGTGATCATCACCGAGCTGAGGACGCCCTTCCACCACCGGGAACAGTTCCAGGAGCTGGGCCTGGTCCCGGAAGACTTCAAGATCGTGGTGGTGAAGATGGGGTACCTGGTGCCGGAGTTGCAGCGGATGGCGGTGGCGTCGCTGCTCGCTCTGACCCCTGGTGCGGTGAATCAGGACATCACCAGCTTGCCCTTCCGCAACCTCAACCGCCCGCTGTATCCTTTTGACCCGAACATGCAATGGAGTGGGGACAGCTACCTGAAGAAATAAGCAGCTGAATATCAAGCGGTTAACAATCCCCGGGACAGCTACCGCCAAGGATCTGATAAGTGTCGACTCTCGACTGGACCATCGTCATCGGCTACCTCTTCCTGGCCCTGGGCCTGGGGCTCTACCACATGCGGGCCGCCACCCGGGGGATGGAGAACTACTTCCTTTCCGGCCGCAAAGCCTCCTGGTGGCTGCTGGGCACCAGCATGGCTGCCACATCCTTTGCCGCCGACACACCGCTGGCGGTCAGCGGCTTCATCATTAAGGGCGGCATCTCCTGGAACTGGTACTGGTGGTCCTCGGCCATGGCCGGCATGGTGTCGCTCTACTTCTTCTCCCGCCTCTGGCGCCGCAGCCGGGTGCTCACCGATGCCGAGTTCATCGAACTGCGCTACAACGGCCGGCCGGCCCGCATTCTCCGCGTCTACCTCTCGATCCACTCCGGTGTTCTCTGCAACTGCATTGTCATTGGCTGGGTCAATCTGGCCATGGTCAAGGTGCTGGCCAACACCATCGACATCGACGAGCAGGTGGCGCTTTACTTCTGTTTCGGCTTCAGCCTGGTCTACACCATGATGGCGGGCCTCAGGGGCGTGATGGCCACCGACTTCATCCAGTTCTTCATCGCCATGTTCGGCAGCATCTACCTCGCCGTAGTGGCGGTGCAGGGGGTGGGCGGCCTGGGTCAGCTTCATGCCCGTCTCGTCGAAGTTCACGGTGCCCAGCGGGCAGGTGAGATCACCGCCTTCTTTCCCAGCTCAGGTTCCGAGCTGTTCGTGCCGGTAATGGCTTTCATCTTCTTCCAGTGGTGGTCGGCCGGCAACCCGGCCGGCGGGGGAGGGAACACCGGCCACCTGGTCCAGCGGATGCTCAGTGCGAAGAACGAGAAGCACGCCTTCTTCGGTGTCCTCTGGTACAACGTGGCCCAGTATTGCCTCCGCTCCTGGCCCTGGATCCTGGCCGGCCTCTGCGGGGCCATCCTCTACCCGGCCATCGAAGACCCGGAGATCGGTTACATCCTGCTGATGAACAGATTCCTGCCGTCGGGTATCCTCGGCCTGATGGTGGTCTCCTTCTTTGCCGCCTACATGTCCACCATCGACACCCACCTCAACTGGGGCGCCTCTTACCTGGTCAACGACATCTACAAACGGTTCATCAAGCCGGACGCCTCACCACGCCAGTGCATCGTCGCCGCTATGGTGATGACCGCATTGCTGGCCATCCTCGGTATGCTGGTGACCACGGTGATGACCTCAATCCGCGACGGCTGGTACATCATCACCTCCATTGGCGGGGGAGTGTCGATCATCTATGTCCTGCGCTGGTACTGGTGGCGGATCAACGCCTGGACCGAGATCGCGGCCATGGTCGCCGGCCTCGGCTGCACCATCATCTTCAGGATGGGACTGGGCTATGACTACCCCCAGGTGCTCTTCTGGGTGGTGCCGATCAGTGTGGGCATTGCCCTGGCCGCCACTTTCCTCACCAGCCCGGTGGACCAGGCTACCCTCACCGCCTTCTACCGCAAGATCCGGCCCGGCGGCCGGCTCTGGCGTCC
>CBESOE010000158.1:0-9491 GCA_965531145.1 uncultured bacterium
CAGTTCCTCGATCTGCCGCCTCACCGGGGCGGTTTCGCCGAGGAAGGTGCCGCGCACCACGCCCTGGCGATCGACGATGATGAAATTGGGGATGCCGGCCACGCCCAGAGTTGAGAACAGCGAATCACCCTCTGCCGCGACGCCCACCGGCCAGGTCAGGTGGTGGGATGCGGCGAAAGCCTCGATCAGTTCCAGTTCTTTCTCCGGCGGGGTGTCGGGGATTCTGGTTTCTTCATCCTCGTAGTAGCCGTAGAGCCGGGTCAGCCCCACCACCCGTAGCCCTGCTTCCCCGTGGTGTTCCTGCAGGTCGCGCAGGAAAGGGAAGGACTTGCGGCAGGGGGGGCACCAGGGCGCCCACAGGTCGATGAGCCCCACCTGGCCCTCCAGCAGGCCGGCCAGACCGGAGACCAGCTGTATCGTGCCGATCCAGGTCATCCGGGGCACGTCGGGCAGGGGCTGATTCACCAGCCCGTGCTGGTGGATAAAGTTCACCATCCGGGTGTTCAGGTTCTCGTCGTCGGGGAAGCGGGCCATGGCATCACGGGCGGCTGCCGCTGCCAGCTCTTCGTCTCCCGCGTCGCGGTGGATGTAGGCGATCCACCTGGCGGCAACCGGAGACAACCCTTCATCCCCGCTGTCCCGCACCAGCTCCAGCAGGGGCAGGGTGTCCGACCAGCGGCTCTTCTCCTCGAGAACCTCCACCAGCTCAAAAACCAGGCTGTTGAAACTGCCGGTGACCGTGGGGGTGATGCCCCGATCGGTCACGGCCATCAGGTGCTCGCGGGCGGGGTCGGGTTCGCCGGTCTCCAGGAGAGCCGCGGCCGCTGCCATCCGGGCCAGGTCGGCCCTCTCGCCGTCGAGATGGGTAAGACAATTTTCCAGCAGGGGGCCGGCATCGGCCGGACGGCCGGCGGCCTGGAGCAGTGACCCGGCATAAAAGGCGGCATCGCCCTGCAGGCCGGGCACTTCCTCGCCGAGCAGCCGCACCGCTTCATCCCGCAGTCTCACGGCTTGCGCCTCACTGCCGGCAGCGGTTTCGCCCGCGGGCTGCGCGTCGGCAAAGGCGATCCAGTCCTGGTAGGCCTTCTCGAATCGGGCGGTGTGGTCGACCATGCAGCCGGCCATGGAGAGTAACAGGGCGCACCCCAGGAGGATGGCGGTGGCGGATCGATCCCTGGTCATCTTTACTCTCCCCCGTGTTCGTGGTGCTGGTCATTGCCGTGGCGGCAGTGGTGCTCCTGGGTATCATGGCAACCGTGATGCTGGTGACCGCACCCCGTGTCCTCCGCCGCACCGAGGGTCGCCCGCAGCAGGTTGGGCAGCCCGGGGAAGGTCTTGCTGCCGCAGCCATACCCGGTCCGTTCGGGGCGGATGGTGAGGGACAGTCGCTCCTCGCTGAGGGTGCAGAGCAGGGCGGCGCCGGTGGGGGTGGTCAACTCCCCCGCCAGGTCGAGATACTCCAGGGTCCGGCCCTGGACCAGGGCCAGGGTGGCCGGTGCCGGCACCGGGATCACTCCATGGGCGGCGCGGATGGTACCGCGCCCGGTCTTCAGCGGACCGGCAAAGACCCGCTCCACCTCCAGGTGGTGGATTCCCAGGCAGGTGCCGGTGATGTCGGCGATGGCGTCCACCGCGCCCACTTCGTGGAAGTGGACCTTTTCCGGGGGCACGCCGTGGACGTGGCCCTCGGCATCGGCCAGACGGCGGAAAACCGCCGAGGAGGCCGCCTTTACCTGGTCCGGAAGGGCCGAATCACCGATCATGGACAGGATCCTGTCCAGGTGCCGGTGGTGGGTCGATTCCTCCAGGACCTTCACCTCCAGCTGGGTGGCCCGTATGCCGTGCTCTTCACGGTGCAGGTGGCTGAAAGCCACAGCGCCGGGGCCCAGCAGGCCGTCCATCGACTCCTGCAGCAGTTCCACGGGGAAACCGAGATCCACCAGGGCGCCGAGACACATGTCACCACTGGCGCCGCCCACGCATTCGAAGTAGAGATCCTTGCCCACGCTCATCCCCTTCCCCTGAAAATCATGTTACCCAACCCCGGTTCACAGTAGACCACGGTCCCCCCGGGGGTCAAGGCCGGGGGCGGACGTTGACTGACCCGGGGCCTTGGCATATAATTGATTTGTAATAGTTTCTGCGATAAGTGCTGCTCCGCAAGCGACTTCCGCCAACCGGTCATTCTCCCGGGCGGGGTATTCTTGCGGAGCTTGAAATGAAAGAGCGAAACCAATGAAATCAATCGAAATCATGAAGCTGATGATCCTGGTGGGACCGATCGTCGGCGGGGTGATCGGCTACACCATCGCCCTCTATTTCCGTAAGCATTCGGACAGGCGCAAGCTGGATGAAGCGGTCCGGGGGGCTGAAAAGGTTCTGGAGGGCGCCAAGCGCAAGGGCGAGCGGGAAAAGCAGAAGATCGTCATTGCCGGCAAGGAGCAGATCTACGCCGAGAAGGAGAAGATCGAGATCGAGTTCCGTGAGCAGCGTCAGGAACTCACCAAGACCGAAAACAGGCTGAACCAGCGCGAAGCCACCGTGAACAAGAAGAGCGACATGATGCTCGCCCGGGAAAAGAAGGTGGCTGAGCGGGAAAAGACCATCGAGCGGCGGGCTGTGGACCTGGACAAGCAGGCCGAGGACGTGGCCACGGCCAAGGAGGAACAGGTTTACAAACTGCAGGTGATCAGCGGTTACTCGCGGGAAGAGGCCAAGAAGGAACTCTTCCGCTCCCTGGAGAAAGAGGCCCGCTACGATGCAGCGGTACTGGTCAAGGAGATCAAGGACGAGGCCACGGCCACCGCCACCAGGGAAGCGAAACGGATCGTCACCAATGCCATCGAGCGTTGCGCCGGCAGCCACAGCGCCGAAACCACCGTCTCGGTGGTCCAGCTTCCCGACGAAAAGCTGAAGGGCAAGATTATCGGCCGCGAGGGCAAGAACATCAGGGCCTTCGAGGAGGCCACCGGTGTGCAGCTGGTGGTGGATGACACGCCGGAAGCGGTGCTCATCTCGGCCTTTGACCCGATCCGCCGCGAGGTGGCCCGGGTGGCCCTCCAGGAACTTA
Organism: uncultured bacterium; assembly: GCA_965531145.1. GTDB lineage: Bacteria > Acidobacteriota > JAQAZP01 > JAQAZP01 > JAQAZP01 > JAQAZP01. Next base: position 3,071 of record CBESOE010000158.1, read on the forward strand.
TCGCCTCCTCGCGCATCGTCCCCGACCGGATCGAGGCGGTGGTGGTCAAGGCCAAAGTGCAGATGGAGGAGGAAGTCCTCAAGGCCGGCGAGGGAGCCCTGAAGGAACTGGGGATCAAGAATATGAACAAGAAGCTGGTCCAGTTGCTGGGCCGGCTGAAATACCGTTCCAGCTACGGCCAGAACGTGCTCAACCACTCCATCGAGGTCGCCTTCCTCACCTATGCCATGGCCAAGCAGCTGCGGATAGACGCCCGCTTTGCCAAACGGGCTGGTCTGCTGCACGATATCGGCAAGGCGGTGGACCGTGGCGTGGAGGGGACGCACACCGAAATCGGAGTCAAGATCGCCCAGGGGTTCAACGAGCATCCGCTGGTGCTCAACTCCATCGCCGCGCACCACGAGGATGTGCCGGCAACCAGCCTGCTCTCGGTGCTGGTTTCCGCGGCGGATGCCATTTCCGGCGCCCGGCCCGGGGCGCGGCGGGAGAGCCTCGAGGGGTATATCAAGCGGTTGGAGAAGCTGGAGGGCCTGTCGGAGTCCTTTGACGGCGTGGACAAGGCCTTTGCCATCAAAGCCGGTCGCGAGATCCGGGTGATGGTGGAGAACGACAAGGTGGACGATGCCCACGCCATGGTTCTGGCCAACGAAATCGCCAAAAAGATCGAGGCCGAGGCGGAATACCCCGGCAAGATCAAGGTCACCGTCATCCGCGAATTCCGTGCCGTGGAGCACGCACGCTAACCCGTTCCGGCATCGGCCGGAGGCTCCGCAGCGGTTTCGCCCAGCGACGGCTTTTTCACGGGACTTGGTGTCATGTCCCTGTCCGTCGGCATCATCGGCCTGCCCAATGTGGGCAAGTCCACACTTTTCAACTCCCTGACCAGCGCCGGGGCCGAGGCCTCGAACTATCCCTTCTGTACCATCGATCGCAACATGGGCGTGGCCGTGGTTCCGGACCAACGGCTCCGACTGCTGCAGGACCTGCTCACTCCCCGGGAGTGCCTGCCGGCAACGGTGAACCTGGTGGACGTGGCCGGGTTGGTCAAGGGCGCCCATCGGGGCGAGGGGCTGGGCAATCGCTTTCTCGGTCACCTGCGGGAGACCGACGCCCTGCTGCACGTGGTCCGCTGCTTCAACGACGAGAACGTCTCCCACACCAGCGGGGCGGTGGACCCAGCGGCGGACGCGGGCCTCATCGACCTCGAACTGACCCTGGCCGATCTGGAGCAGACCGAACGGGCGCTGGATGAGCTGGGCAAGAAGGCCAGGACCGAACCGCGGAAATATGCCAAACTGGGCGCGCTGCTGGAGAAGGTGCGGGACCACCTGGCCGGGGACCGGCCGCTGCGTGCTCTGGAACTGCGGCCCAAGGAAGGGCCGGCGCTCAAGGCATACGGTTTCCTGACGCTCAAGCCGGTGCTCTACTGTGCCAACGTGGACGAGGACGGCCTGGCGGAAAACGGCGGGGAACTCTGCCGGCAGCTGGCCGCCATGGTGGGGGAGGAGCTGGTACTGCCGGTTTCGGCCAGGGTGGAGGCTGAGTTGCTGGACCTGCCGGAGGAGGAGCGGGGAGATTTTCGCGAGGCCCTGGGGCTCAGTGGTGACAGTATCTCCCGGGTGGCCGGGGCCTGTGCCCGGCTGCTGGACCTGGTCACTTTCTACACCACCGCCAACGAGAAACTCCGCGCCTGGCACGTGCCTGCGGGCACCCCGGCGCCGGCCGCGGCCGGGCGGATCCACACCGACATGGAACAGGGGTTTATCCGGGCCGAAGTGGCCGGCAGCAATGAACTGCTGGCCGAGGGGTCGATGGCCGGGCTGCAGGAAAAGGGGCGGGTGTGCAGTGAGGGTCGTGACTACGAGGTGCGGGACGGCGACGTGATTCACTTCCAGTTCAGGGGGAACTGAGATGCGGACAACGAAGATACGGATAGTGTCGTTCCGGCTGGCGGCTGCCGCTCTGGTTTCTACTTTCATGCTGATGATCCCGTGGGGTCATCCGGCACTGGCGGAAGGTGGCTTCATGGATCTCGACTGGTCCCACCACCATGATGGCGCGGCGGCCGGCACTGACATGGCCGTTGACATGGCGGCCGGGCCTGATGGGTCCATCTATGTCACGGGGCCCAGCGATGATGCCCTGACCGACCCGTGCTACCTGACACTGAAATACCGGCCGGACGGCAGCCAGGCCTGGGCCAACACCTTTGCCGGTGAAGGCGGGGACACCCCCCAGGCCATCGCCGTGGACCCGGTGAGCGGCGCCGCCGCGGTCACCGGCTACTCCTGGGTTGCCCAGCCCGAGGGGCACCAGATCCTCACCATCCTCTACGAACCTGACGGCAGCACCCGCTGGGAACGGTATTTTGGCGGGCTGGGGGACGGCAACAACTCCGGCTACGACGTGGCCGTGGACGGGTCGGGAAATGTGGTGGTGGGCGGGGTCTCCTACCGCAACGATTCGGACTACGATTTCGTCACCGTCAAATACAGCCCCCAGGGAGACCTGGAGTGGTCGGAATACTATGACGGCCCCCCCGGTTTCTACGACCAGATCTTCGCCCTGGTGATCGATGGCGAGGGCCGGATCTATGTCACCGGACGCAGCGCCGGCGGGTCCGGCCAGGGTCAGGACTTCTGCACCGTCTGCTACAGCCCCGAGGGGACGGAGCTCTGGGTCGCCCGCTATGCCGGTCCGGCCATGGGCGATGATGTGCCGAAGGCCATCGCGCTGCACCCCCAGGGCGGGGTGGTGGTGGGCGGCACCTCGCCCGGGTCGGGCGTTGCGGGCACCGATGTGGCCGTGGTCCGCTACGATGGGGACGGCAACGAGCTGTGGGTCAAACGCTACGATTCTCCGGACGGCGGTGACGACGCCTGCCTCGACCTGGCCGTTGCCGGGGATGGCACCTCCTTCGCCGTGGGCAGTTGCGCCCCCTCCAGCGGGGGAACCGACCTGCTGGTATTTCAGGTCGCCCCTGACGGCGGTTCCTCGATGGCCCTGCGCCGGAACGGTCCGGGCAGTGGTGACGACTGCGCCGCCGCCGTGGTCGCGGACGGTCGCGGCTCGGTGCTGGTGGCCGGGACCGAGGAAAACGATGCCGCCGGCGGGTGGAACAACCTGCTGGTGCTGAAGCTGGACTGCCATGGAACGCTGCTCTGGGCGGAGAGCTACGACGGACCCGATGGCGGCCGGGACGAGGCCCGTAGCGTGGCCGCACTGCCCGGTGGTGGTGTTGCGGCTGCCGGATTCAGTCATGGCGGGAAGAGTGGCAACGACTTTCTCACCGTGGCCCTCATCCCGCCCAGCTGCCTGCTGTTCACGGCCCCGGGCCCCGGGCCGGGCAATCCCGCCCGGGTCCGCTGCTTCCACCCCGAGGACACCGGCCAGTCGATCTCCGAGTTCGCCGTCTACGGCGTTGACGATTTCGGGGCCAACACTGCTGCCGGGGACCTGGATGGCGACGGCGATGCAGAACTGCTCACCGGGCCCGGTCCTGGTGCGGTGTTCGGTCCCCAGGTGCGGGCCTTCGAGTCATGCGGTGTGCCCATGGCCGGTGGGGCGGTTAACTTCTTTGCTTACGGCACCCTGAAGTTCGGGGTGAACGTGACCGCCGGCGATCTGGACGGTGACGGGACGGACGAGATCGTCACCGGCGCTGGTCCTGGTGCGGTGTTCGGCCCCCACGTCCGCGGGTTCGGTTATGCCGCCGGAGCCGGGGTTCAGCCCCTTCCCGGGGTCAGTTTCTTTGCGTACGGCACACCGCGCTACGGGGTGAATGTGGCCGCCGGTGATCTGGACGGTGACGGGACGGACGAGATCGTCACCGGTGCCGGTCCTGGTGCGGTGTTCGGCCCCCACGTGCGAGCTTTTGCCTGGGATGGCGCAGCCTCGGTCTCTCCTGTTGCGGGGGTCAGCTTTTTCGCGTATGGCACTCTGAAGTTCGGGGTGAACGTGGCCGTCGGCGACATCGACGGTGACGGGATCGACGAGATCCTCACCGGTGCCGGGCCCGGAGAAATTTTCGGTGCCCACGTGCGGGCCTATGATTACGATGGCGGGCCGGCCGTGGTGCCGGTGCCCGGGGTCAGCTTCTTTGCCTTCGAGACATCCCGGTACGGGGTCCGGGTGTCAGCCGGCGATCTGAATCGTGACGGCACGGACGAAATCCTCGTCGTGCCCGGCCCCGATCCTTCATTCGGCTGTCTGGTGCGAGCCTTCCGGCTGAAGGGCGGTGTGGTGGTACCGGTGGAGGAGGTGGACTTCTTTGCCTTCGACCCTTCGGAGGTCCTGCATGGTGGCACCATTGCCGGTGCCGGCCCCTCGGTGGAGTGACCCATATGGAAGGATCGGCAATGAGTCCCCCCTGTGTGATGACCGCCGCCGGGTCCGATCCCAGCGGCAGCGCCGGGATCCAGGCCGATCTGAAGACATTCGCCGCCCTCGGTGTGCACGGGGCCGCGGTGCTCACCGCGATCACCGCCCAGAACAGCCGTGAAGTGTTGGCCGTGGAACCGGTGCCGCCGAAACTGGTGCGCCGGCAGATCGATGCCGTGATGGCCGAGTTGCCGGTAAAGGCGTTAAAGACCGGGATGCTGGTCAACGCTGAAATCGTTGAATGCGTAGCCGAGGCCGTGAGGTTTCACGGCATCAGCTCCCTGGTGGTGGACCCGGTGATGCTCGCCTCCAGCGGCGGTCGGCTGCTGGGTGCCGGGGCGCTGAAAGTGCTGGTCCGGGAGCTCTTTCCCCTGGCAGCGCTGGTCACTCCCAATATTCCCGAAGCCGAAGCGCTCCTCGGCCGGCCCCTGCGCCGGGCCGGGGAGCTTTCCCTGGCGGTGCGTGAACTGCAGGCCCTGGGGCCGCGGGCGGTGGTGCTCAAGGGCGGTCATGGCAAGGACATGGATACCTGCCTCGACCTCCTCTATGACGGCAGTGACGTGGTTGAGTTTGCCGCGCCGCGAATCATCACCCGCAATCACCGGGGCACCGGTTGCACCTTTGCCTCGGCCGCGGCCGCCCTGCTGGCCCGGGGCCTGGACCTTCGTGCTGCCGTCCAGGGGGCCAAGGACTACGTCCACGCCGCCCTTTCCGCCGCTGCCGGCCGGGATCCCTTCGGCGAAGCCGGACCAATCGAACATTTCCCTGAACCGATGCCTGAATCCCTGAATCTTTCCTGAAGTTTTCCCCGCAACTCTCTCCCCCCCCCACTCTGCCCCTCGGGCTTTCGATGGATGTTCAATTCTCAAGTGATTGGAATACAACGGGTTGACTCCATTCAGGATGTGGCGGCGACGGCAGATCAAAAATAAGTGGAAAATAAATCAAATTATCATTGACTTCTTGACGTTTAGGAAGTATATAGTTAATATCTTAACTAAATACGAGGGGGACGGACAATGAATACCATGGAAAAGATCAAGGGGCTGGAGCAGGCGCCCATATCCACGTTCGGTGTGATCACCCTCGGGTCCGCCATCTTTGCGGTGGTCAACGCCTGGTTCGGCAGTGAAAGGAAAGGTGGATGAAAATGGACGCCAAACATCTGCTTGAACGAGTGCTGATCCTGGCCGTCCTCTTCATCGCCATCCTGCAGCTTGGTGGTTCGATGGTGCGGGCCGACATGGACCGCACGGTCACTATGCAAACCGACGAGGCGCACGGGGAACGATTGGCTGGAAAATACAGTCAGCTCGTCGGATGCCCGCGAAGTGATCTCGAGGCGTGCCGGATGTTGATGCAGCTCTTCCAATAGGGCTGACGGGGCGAGGGTAGGGACATGTATCTCAAACTGTTCATGATCCTGGCTGTTTCCGGCATGTCGTTGCTGCTGCTCATGGGGGTGACGGTGATGGTCGGCAGAGAAGGGAGGCCGGCCGGCGAATCGGACATCCGGCCTCTGGATGTTTCCGAAGAGCGCATATTTTATTGAAAAGGGGGGTAGAAAATGAAAAGACACATCGCTCTGATCATCATGATCGTCGTCACGCTCTCCACTGCTGCCGCCGGGGTGGCGTGGTGCGAGGAGAGCACAGCGGTCCTCAAGGTGGGGACCTTCGATTCCCGTGCCGTGGCGCTGTCTTTCTGGCGTTCGGAGGAGGGGATGAAATCGCTCAGGGACCTCCACGAAGAGATGGCCCGGGCACAGGAGGACGGTGACGAGGAACGGATCAAGGAACTGGAGATCGAGGGGCCCGGCCTGCAGGTGCGGATGCACCAGCAGGTGTTCAGCACCGGCAGCGTCACTGACGTGATTAAGCGTATCGAGGGAAAACTCCCCCGTATCGCCGAAAAGGCCGGGGTGGCTATCATCGTTCCCAAGTGGAATGTGGCCTGGCTGGGAGAGACGGTAGAAGTGGTGGATATCACCGAGAAGCTGGTCAAGTGCTTCCATCCCGACCGGCAGGTGCTTGAAATGGTA
>CBESOE010000159.1:0-9368 GCA_965531145.1 uncultured bacterium
AGAGACCTCAAATTCTCCCAGTGCGATATCGGCTACCGGAAGCGTCCCGCCGCATCCATCGCGGTTGCCGCCGCCAGTTGGCAGGGCCCCTTCACGGCGTTCTCCACCGACGGTGGCGGTGAGCTGCCGGGGCTCCCGGTGGGGGAATCGGGGACATACAAAGTTCGTCAGGCCATGGTGGAAACCGCTTACCAGTACCGTGGGTTCTCCTGGCAGCAGGAATACCACTGGAAAACCATCGACGACACGGTCACTGGATCCGTGACCGACCTCCAGGGCTGGTACGCCCAGGCCGGCTATTTCTTCCACTCCGTCTTTCCGAAATTTCCCAAACCACTTGAAATAGCTTTCCGGCTGGCCGAGGTGGATCCCAACCTGGCGGTGGAAGATGATATACAGGAGGCCACCCTGGTCTTCAACTGGTTTTTCTCGGGCCACCGTAACAAGCTCAGCCTCGATTTCAGCCGGCTCCGTGATGAGACCGCTGAGGTCGGGAAGCGCGAGGAGAACCGCATCCGCCTGCAGTGGGATATCTCGTTCTGATCGTGCCGATTTCCCGCGCCGAGATATATAAGCTGCGGCAGATTCTTGATGGGGGAGAGGGCCGGTGAGGCCCGGGTCAGTGCTGTAATCAGGCCGAGGTTCTTCATCAAGCCTCGCCTTTTGCATTTTCAGGGGCATATATGGGATGGTAGGTGACGAACGGATCAATGAGATACAGGTTTCCCGGGGACACGGAAGGGGAGAGTCATGCGAAAGACAATGCTGATCGTGGCGGTGATGGCTCTGTTTGCCGGCGGAGTCGTCTCATGCTTCGCACAGGAAACCGTCTCCGGTTCGATAACGCATGATGATCTGGAACGGGAATACATCCTCTATATACCGGACAGCTATGACGGTGCGACACCCGCCCCACTGCTCTTCAATTTTCATGGATTCGGCAGTACTGCCAGTGAACAGATGTTTTACGGGGATTTTCGACCCATTGCCGATCGCGCGGGATTCCTGGTTGTCCACCCCCAGGGAACATTATTTCAAGGTATCACGCACTGGAATGTCGGCGGCTGGACCGCGGGAAGCACCGTGGATGATGTGGGGTTCACCGAGGCGCTGATCGATGCGCTTTCATCCGAATACAACATCGACGCCGAGAGGATCTACAGCACGGGCATGTCCAACGGCGGCTTCATGAGTTTCCTGCTGGCCTGCCAGTTGAGTGAACGGTTTGCCGCCATCGCCTCGGTGACCGGGTCGATGACACCGGAAACATACGACGAAAGTAACCCGCAGCATCCCACGCCGATTCTGCAGATACATGGCACATCAGACAGTGTGGTTCCTTATGAGGGCACCATCTGGTCCGAGTCGATCGATACGGTGATCCAATATTGGGTCGACTACGACAATTGCAATCCAATTCCGACGATTACGGCCCTGCCCGACATCGATCCCACGGATGGGAGCACGGTGGAGCATGTTGTCTATTCCGACGGCGACAACGGGGTTGCGGTGGAGCATTTCATGGTAGTCGGCGGCGATCACACCTGGCCTGGCAGCGCATACGGCGGTGCAGGCACGAATTACGATATCGATGCGTCGGAAGAAATCTGGAGCTTCCTCTCCAGTTACGACATCAACGGGTTAACAGAACTGCCGCGTCTGCTGGCTGGTCCTGGCCCGGCTGGGGATAACCCGCCCCTGGTCCGTCTGTTCCCGTTGGAGTCCATGGCCGTGTCCGAATACGAGTTCCCGGCGTACGGCGCTTCCAGTTACGGGGTCAATGTCAGTTGCGGAGACGTCGATGGTGACCTGAGGGATGAGATCCTCACCGGCGCCGGCCCCGGGGAAATCTACGGACCGCACGTGCGGGGTTTCAAATACCACGGGAACGATGCCGAACCGCTTACCGGCTTGAATTTCCTGGCCTACGGCACCAACAAGTACGGTGTGAACGTGGCTGCCGGTGATCTCGACAACGACGGTTTTGACGAGATCATCACCGGCGCCGGCCCCGGAGCGGTATTCGGCCCACACGTGCGCGGCTGGAACTACGATGGAACCGGGGCGGTGACATCCCTGGCCGGCGTCAGTTTCTTCGCCTACGGTACCCCCAAGTGGGGCGTGAACGTGGCCGCCGGTGACCTGGACGGCGACGGCTATGACGAGATCGTCACCGGTGCCGGCCCCGGCGCGATCTACGGGCCGCACGTGCGGGGCTGGAACGTGGATGGCGGCGCGGCCGCGGCCATGGGCGGCGTGAGCTTCCTGGCATACGGCACCAACAAGTTCGGCGTCAACGTGGCCTGCGGCGATATCGACGGTGACGGGATCGACGAGATCGTCACCGGGGCCGGTCCCGGTGCGGTGTTCGGTTCCCACGTGCGGGGCTGGAACGTGGATGGCGGGACGGCCACGGCCCTGGCCAACCTGAACCTGTTCGCCTGGCCGTCCTCAGAGATCCGTTACGGGGCCGAAGTCTTTGCCGGCGCCGACCTCGACGGTGACGGCCGGGACGAGATCGTGGTGGGGCAGGGGCCCGACCCCGAAGCCGGAACCTGGGTCAAGGTCTATCAGTTCGACGGATCTCAGGCCGTCGAGTGGTTCTCTCTCGAGACCTTCGGAGACCTGGGCCTGACCCGGGGCGCCAACGCGGTGGCCGGGCACTTTTAATTCCAATCTCCTCTTGAACATGCAGTCCAGAGGGTTCAGGGACCTGGTCTCCACTTCACGCCATTGTACCTGCTGCGGCCGCTTCGCGCGTCGAAGAAGGAGGCGCTGAAACAGGCATCATCCCACCCCCACTGCCCGATTCAGTCCTTTCCCGTCCCGGGTGTCAGAAAACACCCTCCCCACCCGTCATGATAATCAGCGGCGATGGGACCGCCCTGCTGGACCCCATCGGGCGGGTGATCAACGAAACCGGAGAGCGTCTGGCAGGGATGGATGAGAAGGACCGCCTCGGGCTGGTATCGGCTCAGGCCGTGATACGACGCGGGCCCGGCTGGTCGTCCTCGGTCAAGACCAACGCCACCACGGCGCCGGTGCAAGATCGGTAATATGTTATAAATGGCACTCGATACACCGTCGTCAGGCGCTGGCTCCTTTTGTCAACGGATCGGGGGCATGGGTACACCTTTATCGAGACTGCCGGAAGGGCTGAAGTCACCGCTGCGGCGTCTGCGCCATTTTATGCTGCGGGCTTCCTGTTACGGATGGGGACGATTCTGCCCGGTGTGCGGGAAATCATCCAGCCGCTTTCGCCCCTATGGTGTCGACCCGCGAAAAGATGCCCTCTGCGCGCACTGCAGCTCTGTGGAGCGCCACCGCTTTCTCTGGCTCTTTCTCCAACGCAAGACAGACCTCTTTGACGGTTCAGCAAAAAGGATGCTGCACGTGGCGCCGGAACTCTGCTTTGAACCACGTCTCCGGAAACTGCTGGGTGATGGCTATCTGACCGCTGATCTTGTGGATCCCCTGGCCATGGTGCAGATGGATATCACCAGTATCGGGTATCCCGATCGGTCCTTTGACGTGATCTACTGCAGCCATGTGCTGGAACATGTTCCGGATGACCGGAAGGCGATGCGGGAGTTCCGGCGAGTGCTCGCCGACCATGGCTGGGCGATTCTGCTGGTCCCGGTCACCGGTGAGAAGACCTTCGAGGATCCGGCCATCACCGAGCCGTCCGAGCGGCGAATAGCCTTCGGCCAGGAGGACCACGTTCGGCGGTACGGCGCAGACTACGTTGACCGGCTTCGCGAGGCGGGGTTCACGGTGGACGTTACCGGTGTGTCAGACCTGGTGGAGCGCGACGAAGCGGTGGAGATGGGGTTGTCGGAGGCCAGCGGGCTCATCTACTACTGCACGAAGTGATGCGACCACCCAGGCGGAGTGTCCCGCGGATCAGGCGCTGGCGTCGGACGGTGAACCCTGGTCCACAAGCAGCTGCACTTTGGCTGCTTCGTCTTCACGGCCGACCTGTTGGAGCAGCGGGACCATCTCCTCCAGGGCCACGGTCCGTTCCGGGTGCTCGGCCGCGGTAGCGATGGCGCCCAGCATCTCCAGCAGCACTTCTTCCGCATCGTTGAGCTGCTGCAGCTGGATCAGCGCTTCGGCCAGGCTGCGTTTCATCCACCACAGTTCGCCGTGTTCCGGCCCCCAGGCGGCTTCGGCGATGGCCACTGCCCGGCGGAGCATCACTTCCGCTTCGGCGGCCCGCCCGATTCCACAGTAGATGTCGCCCATGGTGGTCAGGCTCAGCGCCACGTAGGGATGGTCGGGTCCCAGCACCTTCTCGCGGATGGCCAGGGAGCGTTCTTCGAACCGCAGAGCTTCGTCATACCGCTCCTGGTCAGTGCAGACAATGGCCACACAGTGCAGGCTGGTGGCCAGGTTCCAGCTGTCCGGCCCGTCCAGTGCTTCTTCGATCTCCGCCGAACGGCGCCACAGCCGCTCGGCTTCGGCCGGATCATCATCAAAGTAGCGCAGGGCTCCGACGTTGTGCAGGCTCTGGGCAATGGAGGTGTTCATCGGCGGGTGTATCCGTTCGCGGATGGCCAGCGCCTGGCGGTGGACCACTTCGGCCTCGGACATCCGGTTGGTATGCCACAGCATGGTGCCCATGGTGTTGAGACTCTCCGCCAACTCCTCACTCTCGCCCAGCAACCGGCGGCGGATTTCCACTGCCCGGAGGATCGGCTCTTCGCTCAGCCCGGGTTCGCCGCGCAGGTCAAAGAGAATGGCCTGGCTGTGCAGACTGGCGGCCAGGGCCAGTTCGTCGTCCTCCCCATACTCTTCGCGGATGGCCACCGCCTGCTCAACCAGCGGGGCCGCCTCTTCATAGGCTCCCATCACGTAGTAGACCCGGCCGATGGTCTCCATCATCGAGGCCTGGGTCTGGGGCTGGTTGACCAGATCCTTGATCCGTTCGCTGCCCCGGTCCAGCAACTGGCGGGCCGTGATCTCCTCGCCTCTCGTCTCTCCGGGGTCCGTGCCGCGGAACAGCCCCACGAGAAACTCGGAGACCTCGCGGGCCGTGGCGGCCTCCCGGTTGGCCCGGTCCCGCTCCTGGCGGATGCGGCCCGTCTGCACCGCCATGGTGGCGGTGAACACAACCAGCACCAGCAGTGCGGTCAGAGCACCACCCACCAGCGCCCGGTTGCGCCGGGCGAACTTGCGGATTTGGTACAGGGCATTGGGCGGGCGGGCATTGATCGGCTGGGAAGAGAGGTAGCGATCGATGTCCTCCGCCAGTGCGGCGGCGGATTCGTAGCGTCGCGCCGGTTCCTTTTCCAGCGCCTTGCCGACGATGTTTTCCACGTCGGCGTCAAGCCGGCCAATCCCGCTCCAGCTTTGACGAAGCGGTTTCGGCGGTTCCTCGCAGATCACCCGTATCGCTTCGGCCAGGGCGGCGCGTACGGTTTCATAGGGTCGCTGTCCGGCCACCAGTTCGTAGAGAATGACGCCCAGGGCGTAGATGTCGGTGCGGACATCCACCGCGTCAGCTTCGCCCCGCGCCTGTTCCGGGCTCATGTAGGGCAGCGTGCCCTTGATCATTCCCACCTCGGTGGCCAGGGTGGCCAGCACGTCCTGGTCGGTGAACCGGGCCAGGCCGAAGTCGAGAATCTTCACCGTGGGCATGGGTGTCTGTTGCCCGCTGCCCGATGACGAGGTCTGGTCCTCGGCCACCAGGATATTGGCCGGTTTCAGATCCCGGTGGATCACACCCCGCTGGTGAGCGTAGTGCACCGCCTGGCAGAGTGCGGCAAAGAGCCGCAGCCTGAGCTTCAACTCATCCGACGTCACCGGTGACGGCCGCTCCGCCAGCCAGCGGTCCAGGGTGACGCCCCGCACCAGCTCCATGGCGAAGAAGTCGCGTCCGTCCTCGGTATGGCCCGATTCATAGATGGCGGCGATATTGGGGTGTTTCAGCCGTCCAAGCGTCTCCACCTCACGCTGAAACATACGGGCGTGCACATCGTCCACCAGGTGGAAACGGTGCATCACCTTTATCGCCACCAGACGCCTGGGGTGCTGCTGCTCCGCTTCGTAGACCATGCCCATGGCCCCCTCGCCGAGCAAGCCGAGAACACGGTACCCACCGATCTGTTCGGGCACCTGTGCGGAGGCTTCCGGTGGGCGGGGCAATGATTCGGCCCCGGCCGGCAGGGTATCCAGCTCATCCGGTGCCGACGGCCGGGTTTCCGGGCCCTGATCCTCAGGTTTCATTGGACGATCCTTACTAAGGTGTGGCTCAGGACCATTCCCGGCCGCATTTCCATTATCCGGAATCTGCTCTTACCAAAGTCAAATCGCTCCGGTTTTCCGGCGAGCCCGGCGGACGGGATCGGCCCTCTCCCCTGGCCGCGAATCCACAGTACAGTCAGGCAGGCAGGGCCTGGCGGAGATGGGGCACCATTTCCCTGGTCCTGGCCGGTGCAGACGGTGCGGGGCATGGGCAGGCGCGGAATGCCAACAGTGCGGTGCTGGAGGAAACAGGAGCGGGAGTGTGCCCGGAACACGAAATCGGCGAGGACATCAGCTGGTGCAACGCCTGATCAGCACCAGGGTCATGTCGTCCTCCCGGGGCTCATCCGGGCCGCGAAAGCGGGTCAATTCCTGCACCAGGGATTCGAGGATCCGTGGTGGCTCAGCGCCATGAACGGAGAGGAGAAACTCAGCCAGTCTCCCGCTGCCGAATTCTTCCCCGTCCTGATCCTTGGTTTCCGTGACCCCGTCGGTATACAGCAGAACCAGGTCCCCCGGCTCCAGACCCCTCTCGGCCGTCTGGTAGTCAGCACCAGGGATCACACCCAGAACCGGACCGCCTTCACTCAATTGCTCCACCGCACCGCTGGCCTCGTGGAGAAACAGCGGCGGATTGTGCCCGGCATTGCAGAAATGGAACCGGTGGCCGGCGGGATCGAGCTCGGCGTTGAAGAACGTGACAAACTTGTTTTGAGCCGAGTGTTCGCAAAAATGCTCGTTCAAGCGGCCCATGATGCTGGAGAGGTCCAGCCCCGCGGCATTGAGGACATGGAGGCAGGCGTGCAGGCCGGCCATCAGCAACGAAGCCCCGATTCCCTTGCCGGACACATCGCCAACGCTGATCCCCAACTTCCCCCCGGACCGTTCCATGTAGTCGAAGTAATCTCCGCCAACCTCGTGGCACTGGCGATTGAAACCGCAGATTTCGTACCCCGGCAGCACCGGGTCCGCTGCCGGCAGCAACTGGCCCTGGATGACGGCGGCCAGGGCCATCTGTTCTTCCAGACGCTGCTTTTCCAGAGACTGTTCCAGCAGGCGGGAGTTTTCGATTTTCACCGCGGCCAGGTTGGCGATAAAGGTCAACAACTCCAGTTCCTCGCGGCCAAAGCGGTGGAGCGGGTTGAGGCTGTCCACGTAGACGGCACCGATCACCCCGGTGCGGCTCCACAGCGGGACGCACATGGCGGAGCGGATCCCCTGGGTCATCACACTCTGAGCTGCATCGAAACGACCATCGACCATGGCATCCCGGGTGAGCAATGACACTGTCTGGTCGATGACCTGCTGCAGGATCGTGTTGCTGGGGCTGAACTGCGAGTCGCCGTTCGTGCTGCCCCGCCGGCGGGAGATCACCTCCTGGAAGACGGGAGATTCGTCCTCGGCCTCATCCCGGGCTCCCAGGAGCATCAGGCAAGCCCTTTGCACCGGCAGGAAATCAAAAACCAGGTCCAGAACCAGTTCGAAAATATCGGGCAGGGGCCGGTTGGAGATCAGCGCCAGGGCTGTTTGATTGATCACCGCCGACAGGCGGGTCAGCCGTTTCGATTGTGACGACAGATCGTCTGCCGTTCCCGGCCACACGTCCTCGGACCGCGGGAGAGCCACCCCGCCGGTATCGCCCAGGGTGGTGAGGATCTCCTCCACCGGAACCATTATCGTCCCCAGCTCGGCCACTCCACAACCGGCGGCTGGGGGGAGGCTCTCCGGAGTCCCCTTTGCCACCCCCGGGGCTGCCGACCGGGTCCCACCGGCGAGAGAGAAAATCAGCTCCCGGTCACCGAGTCCCAGCCTGTCCCCGTCGGCGAGCATTGCCCGCTCCTTGATCCGGCTGCCATTGAGCAACACGCCGTTCTTGCTGCCCAGGTCCCGCACCTGGTAGGTACCGCTGGATACGGCCATCAGAACGGCGTGATTCCGGGACACGGAACGGTGGTTGATGACGATATCGTTGTCCGCAGAACGGCCGATACTCACCCGCTCACTGTTCAGCTCGATGGTGAGCGGTTCTTCCTGGCGGTTTTTGATGGTAATCGATGCCATTCCGTCTCCTCTGGTGTCACGGGAAATCCGGGACAAATTATAGGGTGTTGGTACGCCGGCGGCAATGCCTGGTTCCTTGGCAACGCCGGCGACAGCGGATCAAGGTCTATCGCCATGGCCCGGAAGCGTCCGGGATTTTGTGGACGGCGGCAGGGGATCCCGATATGCTCTTTAAAGCCGGTCTGAAAATCCAACGGGAAGGATGCGAACGATGACGGATCAAACCTGGATCACAACTTCCGCCGGCGTAAGGATGCCGGGGATCATCTACGGTACGGCATGGAAGAAGGAGCACACGGCTGACCTGGTGGAAAATGCCGTCCGGGCGGGCTTCAGGGGGATCGACACCGCCTGCCAGCCGAAACACTATGAAGAATCACTGGTGGGAGAGGCGCTTCACCGGCTGGCGGACCAGGGAGTCGGTCGTGAATCCCTCTTCCTGCAGACCAAATTCACGCCGCTTCCCGGACAGGATCCCCGCAACGTACCCTATGACGGCAATGCCCCGGTGGAGGTGCAGGTCGCCCAGTCATTCGCGGTCTCTCAGGAAAACCTGCGGACGAATTATGTCGATTCCCTGGTGCTGCATTCACCCCTGGAGCCCCACGTGCTGTTGATGGACGCCTGGAAGGCCATGGAGGCGATTCACGAAGCGGGCGGTGCCCGTCAGCTGGGAATCAGCAACTGTTATGACCCCGGCGTGATGAAGGCGCTCCACGCCGACGCGCGGGTCAAACCGGCGATCGTCCAGAACCGGTTTTACCCGGCAACGGCATACGACAGGGATCTGCGCCACTGGTGCTCGGACAATGGCATTGTCTTCCAGAGCTTCTGGACCCTCACGGCCAACCCCCACGTATTGGCCGCCGAAGCGGTTCGTACCATCGCGCGGAAACACGGCAAGACCGAACCGCAGATCTTTTTCCGGTATCTCAGTCACACGGGAATTGTCCCACTCAGCGGAACCTGTTCGACGCAGCACATGAACGAGGATATGGGGATATTCGATTTTCAGTTGTCTGCTGAAGAGATGAGCACCGTGGGCGATCTGCTGACCTGAG
>CBESOE010000160.1:0-9049 GCA_965531145.1 uncultured bacterium
GATTTCCTCTAAAGGTGCCGTGTCGAACCCAAGATCACCCATGTAGGTGAGACGAGTCTCAACGCCCCAGGGCGATTCACCAAGCAGCCAATCGGCCTTGAGGCCGCCGCCAAATGAACTCTCAGAACCAGAGCCGTCGTAATACTGGAGAAACAACGCGTAGTTCGATTCGGCCGAAGCGGGGAGGGTCACACAGGCACACATCAGAGCCGCAACCATCAGATAACTAAACTTTTTCATCTTACAATTCTCCTGATTATTCATTTCACTGCATCGTCCGGCCACAAGGCCGGGTCCCACAACACTTTCTCTCACCAGTTACTATGGATTTCCACCGTCCCTCCACCGAGGTCAAAGTCTTCGATCAGGCATCCACCTCCCTAGCCAAAAAAGGATAATGGAAAAACAGAAATTGTCTTAAATCGATTCAATCCTAACGCAAAGACCATGCCATTTGGAAAGATGAGTAAAGAAATCGCATTAATCACTATTTAATTCAACAATTAACGATCATTGTATGATGAGTGGAAATCGAAGGAAGGGTATGACAAAAACACCAAATATGGTCTTGAAACCAAATTTGGTGTTTGGATGAGGCGATGCCACAGTGGGCAGAAATTGTCAAACAGAGAAAAACGCCGATGCTCGATGACCTGGAGATTAGAGCAGTGTATCGGCTCGCAGGCAAAGCAGGTTGAAACTCAACGAAACGCGCCTTACTTCCGGCGACCGCCTCCACCCCCCCGCCTGCCGCCCCCGCCACGGGATCCGCCATATGAGCCTCGCGACGGGGAGGACCTGTACGACTGGCTGCGCTGGTAGCCCTGGTAGCGCTGGGATCCGGTGGACCGGGACTTCTGCTGGCGGTCGAGCCTCTGGGTGCGGGACTTATCGCTGACGCCCTTCCACTGGCCCGAGCCTGACATTTTCTCCCAGCCGCCGTCGCCACGGCGGTAAACATCGCCGTCCTTGCTGCCGTACACACTGTCCCCGACGCGGACCGCGGTTCCCTTTTCACCGCTGATCCCTCCCACCCGGGTGGCCTCACCGGTGTTGCGGTTGTATACCGCGCCCCGGCCGGCGGTAACTTCGTTTCCGGTGCCGACGTTTCCGACGGTACCCTTTTTTCCGGCGGCGACGATGCCGGCCTCCCGGTTTCCGGCAACACCGCGTTTGCCGTAAGCGTAGTCACCGGTGTAGACGTTGCCCACCGCGGCGCGCTGGCCCGCCGCCAGGGTGCCGGTGCGCGAGTTGTAGGACGCGCCCACCTGGTTGCGCCAGCCCGTGCCGGTCCAGGCGTTGTAGCCGCCGGAGGTGCGGGTCACCGCCCCGGTGGAACCCCAGCGGTGGTAAACATTGCCGGTTGTCCCGGCCCAGCCGCCCGGGCCCCAGGCCACTGCTCCACCATAGGCGCCATAGGCCACGCCGCGGCCGTAACCGTAGTACGGGCCCCAGTAAGGATAGGGGTATGGACCCCACCAGGGGGAGCCCCAGTGCCCCCAGCCCCAGCCGATGCCATAGGCGAAGGCCCAGCCGCCCCAGGGGGTGTAGGTCACGGCGCTGCCGTAGCCGTAGGTGCAGGGGTAGCCATACCAGTGCCTGCCCACCCAGGGGGAGTAGACATAACCGGTGCCGTAGACCACCACGTTGTCCGCCACCACCGTGCCGTAGTATCCCGGGGTGTAGCCGACCACGACGACTTCCGGTGTCGTCTCGTAGATCTTGACGTAGGTCACGTTGTGCAGCGGAGAGCTGGCCGGGATGGAATAGATCACCGCCGGCACGACGGTGGCCACCACCCAGGGGCCGTTCAGTGAACGGCCGAGGAACCAGACCCCGTCCTTGAGGGCGCAGTATGTCCCGGCATCCACCTGGATCACCGCCACGGGAGAGTTCACCACGTAAGAGAGGGGGGTCCCCTCGATCGGTTCCAGTTGCGGCTCGCCGTCATACTCGGCCTCGAAGCTGGCCTTGCTGCGGTCCACGTCGGCTGTCTGGGGAATGCTGTTGGCGATCATCGCTTCCATGGCCTGGGCCGTGCCGGCCACCGAGGCCTTGACGTTTTCCTTGGGGCTGTCATCCGAGATCTCCCCGAAGTCCCGGGGCAGGTTGGCCTGGGGCACGTGACTCCAGGGGCCATCGAGGGAGGCGGCGCTGAACCAGCGTCCCGAGATCAGCAGGTAACTCTTCTGATCGCCCAGGTGCTGGAAGACATTGCCGGTGGTGTTGTCCACGTAGCGGAGACTCGTGCCCGGGACGGGGTAGTACTCCGGAGTGCCGTCGAAGACGATCAGCTCCGCGGGGACGGTGGATACCACCACCGCGGGAACCGGACCCTTCTTCAGCGAGGGCTGTTCGATCTTGTTGCCCTCCTCGTCCTCCTCTTCCCCTTCCATCAGGTCGGCCGGGTGCTGCTTGAGGGCCTTTTTCTTTGCCTTCTTCAGCTTCCAGGGTGTCTTCTCGGCCACCGACCAGAGCCCGTCGAGGGTCGACGCGGACATCCAGCCGTCAAAGAGATGAAGGTAGTGTGTGCCGTCTTCAGCCCGCAGGATCAGGACGCTGGTATTGGTCAGCCGCTGGTATTTCGAGCCGTCGATCGGACGGTATACCGCCTCCCCGTCCACCGGGATCAGCATTGCCGGTGTTTCGGAGAAGATGATCCGCGGCGGCTGGTTTATCACCGGCGTCTGCCGGCCCTTGCTTGCCGCCTCCACCACCTCCAGGCTGGCCTCGAAGTGGTCGAGGGAGATTATCCGGACACGGTCCTCCACCCGACCCTGGAGGAGCTCAAGGTAGCGCTCGGCCTGATCAGGGGCGGAAGGAAATGAAGCATTGGTGATCTCCATTTGATCGAAGGTCACCTGCCGCTCTTCCTTGTCCACCCGGGTTCGTGCTTCGTAGGACAACACGCCGTACACCGGGTTCTCTTTCCCGGCCTCGGTGATGGCCACCGCCGACTGGGCCTCCAGGTGGTACTGGTCCCAGGATTCGATCTGCGGCTGGTGGATGACAAAAGTTGCGCTGTCCAGCGTCATGATCCGGGGCCAGTCAAGCGGACCGGTCTCTGTCAGTGCCCCGGTATCCTCCGTCGCCACCGCCGGAACAGTGAGGACCAGCAGCAACAGAATATATGTGAATGGATTGCGCATGTTGTGTCTCCTTGGCATGTGACTCCTGGCAGGGATTCCATCAATAGTTTGAATCAGGGCTTCCGGGTGGGACCGGCCTGATGTACATTCAATTAGTCGATAGAGATTGTGGGCCAAACTCCAGGCAAGCGCAAGCCAACTGTTGGCTCATGCTAACGACTCGGACCCGGACCACGCTGCTGCCGGGCCTGGGCGATGGCCTCCAGCAACTGCTGCCCCTGGGCCCGGGTCGCCGGCTGGGCCGTCATCCGACGGGCAAACCCTTCCGCCTTGTCGTAGTCCTGCTGGAGGGACGCCAACCAGGCCGCGGTATAGAGGAATTCCCCGTTCTCCGGCTCCAGGGCCAGAGCCCGGTCGATGGCCGCGGCGGCCCGCTCCATGCGGCCCAGCCGCTGCTCCACCAGGCCGAGGTTGTAGAGCACCCGGGTGTGGCCGGGCATGCCGTCGGCGGCCCGCTCCAGATGACCGGCGGCTTCGGTGAACTGCTCCATCTCGGCAAGGAGCAGGCCGAGGTTGTAGTCCACCAGCGGGGCGTCGGGTTCGGTGACCAGGGCCTGGCGCAGCAGGTCTGCCGCCTCGTCGTTGCGACCCAACTGGTTGTAGAGCATGGCCAGGTTGACCTGGGCCGGGTAGAAGGTGCTGTCGATGCGGATGGCGTCGAGATACTGTGATTCGGCCTCGGTGGCCCGGTCCATGTTGGCGTAGAGATTGCCCAGGTTGTAGCGGCCTTCGGGGAAGTCGGCAGCATACAGGCCGGCGGCGATATACTCCTCGAGGGCACCCTCGAACACCGGCATGATCGCGGGCGGCTGCAGCTGGGCCGGCGGGACACCGGCCAGGGTGCGGGCCGCTTCCATGCGTACCGCCCGCACCGGGTCGTAGAGCAGCGGGGTGATCAGGCGGACGTTCTGTTGCAGGTCCCGGCGCTCAAGGGCGATGATCGCCGAGTGGCGGATCAGTGCCTCCTCATCGTCCAGTGCCTGCTCCAGGGCCTGGCCGCTGGCGCTGCCGTAATACGAACCGAGCAGCGAAGCGGCGGTGGCCCGCACCATCACCGGGCTGAGGGCATCCCCCAGCAATCCGATCAGACCGGCCTCGGCCTCGGGGAGACGATCCCGCCCGGCGGCTATGGCCGTGCCGTAGTGCGGCTTGCGCGAGGTGCCATACCACTCGGTCATGTAGCGCTCGGACCAGTTGGCGTCCTTGTCGGTGTGGCAGCCCACCTGGTTGCAGGCATTGGGCACGCCCAGGGCCACACTGAGGTCGGGCCGGGGAACCCGCAGGCTGTGGTCCAGGCGGTAGTCGTTGCCCATGTATATGCGGCCGGGCATGTGGCAACGGGCGCAGAGGGCGCCTTCACTCTCCTTCCCCTCGTGGATCTTCTTGTGGAAGTGGTGGGTCCCGGTGTCGTAGACCTCGGCCCGGTGGCACTGCAGGCAGACCCCGTTGCCCTCCTTGTGCAGCTTCAGGCTGTGGACGTCATGGCAGTCGCCGCAGCGGACGTCGCTGTCATACATCTTGCTCTGAATGAAGGAGCCGTAAACGTAGACCTCCTCGAGGATCTGGCCGTCCGGGAAATACATCCCCTCGGAGAGCAGCTGGGGGACCTGGCTGTCCAACAGGCTTTCCCGGGCATGGGCGTAGTCGTCGATAAAGGCCCGCCGTGAGTGGCAGGGGGCGCACAGTTCCACCTGCTCCTTCGGGCCGATACCGCCGGTGCGCACCACCAGCTCGTAGTTCTCGCTGGGCGGGCGGGCCATGGCCGGCAGCTCGGCCCAGCGCAGGTGTAGCGAGCCGGGGCCGTGACAGGCCTCGCAGCTGACATCGATCTCGGACCAGGTGGTGTTGTAGCTGTTGGTCTCCGGGTCGAAGCCCTTCTTCAGGTTGGTGGAGTGGCACTCGGAGCACATCAGGTTCCAGTTCATGCCGTATCCGGTCCAGTGCAGCCAGTCCCCCGGCTGGTGGTCGGCATCCGGGTAGAGGTGGAACCACTGGCCATCCTTCGAGTCCCAGGCGATGGTCAGGCACTGCAACCGGCCGCCGGGGAAGGGTACCAGGTATTGCTGCAACGGGTAGGCGCCAAAGGTGTGGGTCACCTCGAACTCGCCCGGCTGCCCATCGGGGCCGGTGGTCTCGATGAAGAACCTGCCATCGCGACGGTAGAAGCGGGAGGTGGCGCCGTCTTTGGTGAACTCGGTGTCGTTGAAGTCGGCCAGCACGGTTTCGTCGGTGGCGCGGTCCATGGCCAGGTCGTGGTGCGAGCCGTCCCAAGCGTCACACTGGGCCTTGTGGCAGGGGCGGCAGCTCTCCCGGCCCACAAACCCGGCCGAGGCGAACTGCTCCGTCCCACGGCCCGCGGCCGGCCAGTTCTGCTGTTTGACGAGATAGAGGGGAAAGGCGAGGACGATCACCAGCGTGGCAGCCAGGCCCACAAGCTTCCAGCGGCGGCGGGACAGGGCCGGCCACCCCTCCGACTGCGCGTTGGTTGTTGCGGTCTCGTTCATCGCCTCTCCTCAGGCCCGGGTGACCTGGGACGCGTCACTGACATTGCGGCGGACCGGCTTTTCCGTATCCACCTTGATGGTCCGGTTTTCGATGCGGATCTCGTAGAGATCCAGCGGCCGGGGAGCCGGCGCGGTGAGCACGCTGCCCGTATCGTCAAAAACCGAGGCGTGGCAGGGACAGACAAAACGCTGTTCTTCGGACTGCCAGTTCACCGTGCAGCCGAGGTGGGTGCATTTGCGCGAGAGGGCGAGGAAGCCGCCGTCCTCCAGGCGCACGAGGTAGAACTGCCCGCGGCGGAAGGCGGTCACCGAACCGGCTTCGAACTGGTCCACCGTGCCGGCGTTGATCACGCCGCCAAAGGCGTCCGCCCCCGGCTTCGGTTTCCAGGGTCGGAGAAAAGCCATGGCCAGACCCACTACTTCGGCGGCGGCAACGATTCCGAGGCCGATCCAGAGCTTGTTCAGGAAACTGCGCCGGGCCGGTTGTTCCGGTGCGGCGGATTTCGCGTCCACCCGTGGTTTTCTCTTTGCGCCTGCCATCACGGCCCTCCCGCGAATATGGACAGCCCGGCCACCGAACCGCGGTCCCAGGGCCAGCAGAGGGCCATGCCGGAGCCGCGAAACCAGATACCGGTGACGGTGAGCACCACGAAAGCCACCAGCAGCAGGATGAACAGCGCCTGCACCAGTTCGGCGCGGGTGGGCTGGTGGCGTTTATTGAGCCAGAAGCGGAAGCCGAAGAGGGCCGCCAGGACGATGACCAGCGGCAGCAGCCCCTCGCTGAGCGCCGGGTGGATCCCCGGCAGCCAGTCGGCGAAGCGGAGCAGGCGGTCGTCGATGACCACCGCCAGGGGTGTGGCGATGAGGGCAGTGATGGCGGCTATGAGCCCCGTGCGCCGGCCGGTCTCCGTCTGGAACCAGGTGCCCGGCGTGGTGGATTCGTAGCGCAGGTAGGGGAGAAGCAGCAGTCCCAGGGCCAGGGCCAGGGGGATCACCAGCACCGCGAAGAGCGGGTGGAAGTGGAACAGCAGCTCCTGGATCCCCAGAAAATACCAGGGGGCTTTGGCCGGGTCGGGGCTCATCCCCGGGTTGGCCTCGCCGGCCAGCGGCGCGTTGAAGAGCACCGCCAGCACCAGGACAAAGGCGATCAGCGCCAGGCCCATCACCAGCTCGCGAAGTACCAGGTCGGGCACCGAGGGGACACGGGCCGGGCGTTCCTCATCATGGCCCTCGGGCGGCGGGGGAAGAACCACCCCACCGGCCTTGCGCACCCGCCAGAAGTGGAAGGGCATGGCCGTCACCAGCAGCACCGGGATCAACGCCGTGTGCATGGTGAAGAAAATCAGCAGGGTGCGCGGGCCGATCTCCGCCCCGCCGCGGACCCACTCCTGCAACCCCGGCCCGAGCCAGGGCAGATACTCGATCATCCCGGTGCAGATGGTGATGGCCCAGTAGGAGAGCTGGTCCCAGGGCAGCAGGTAGCCGGTGAAGTTGGCGGCCAGCACCAGGCCCAGCAGGCCAAGGCCGATGATCCAGTTGAACTGCCGCGGGGAGTGAAAGCCGCCGGTGAAGAAGACCCGCAACAGGTGGAGCAGGGAGACCACCACCAGCAGGTTGGCGCTCCAGTGGTGGATGTTGCGCACCAGCTGGCCGAACAGCACCTCGTCCTGCAGGGTGTGGATCGAGACGTAAGCATTGCCGGGGAACGGCTCATAGACGAAGAGCAGCAGTGTCCCGGTGAGGGCCAGCAGCAGCACCAGCACCAGGCCCATCCCCCCCAGGCCCCAGGTGAGGCTCAGGCGCAGTGTCCGTTCGGGCAGGGTGGGCGGGTGGAGGTGAAAGACCAGGCTGCCCCGCCTCGACTGCCTGCGCTGGCGCTCCGTCTGTTTGAAGGAGCCGGTGATGCGCCTGATCAGACTATTGTGCTCCGATTCGGTATCGGCTTTCGCCATCGCGGTGGTTCTCTCTCTGTCCGCCTGACAACACGACTGTTTTGCGCGATTTTAGCACATCGGCGGGGCATGGTTTAAAAAGGGGACAGGTAACTAATTAAATGTGCATTTAATTAGTTACCTGTCCCCTTTTTAAACGGCTATCGCGCACGTCGTCGAAGCCCATGTCGCGGCTGTCGTTCCAAATAATTGGTGTCCTGTCCCCCTTTTTCTTCATCGCTGAATCAGCGGGGAAAGCGCGGTTAAATAGTAACCTGTCCCCTTTTTAAAATAGTTCCTGTCCCTCTTTTTCCCCTTTTTCCTAGAAGGAGTATTTGACCCCGAAAACGATGCTGCCCGCGTTCTGCCAGTCGGTGGCGACGCCAAACGAAGAGGTGTCCCGCTCCCGGCGTCCGGTCACGTACTGGTTGTTGGTCACGTTGAAAAAATCCACCAGCACGCTCAGCTCGGTGTCCTTGATATTGAAATCCTTGGACACCCGGAGGTCGAGCCACCAGACACTGCCCAGACGATAGGATCCCCGGGGTTCGACAAAGTACTGGTAGTTGTAACCGTTGAAGGGGTAGTCGTCGATGGGAGCGTAATCCTCGACCAGCCCCGCCCGGGTGTACGGCCTGCCGCTGCGCCAGCCGAATGACGTGCCGGCTACGATGCCCCACGGCAGGTGATAGGAGCCGTTCAACTTGACGTAGTGCCGGTCATCCCAGGGGAGGTAGCCGTAGCGGTTGTGGATCGTCTCCGGGATGTCGCCGTAATAGCTGTATCCTTCGGCCTGCCCTGCACCGGCCACCGAGCCCTTGGCCTCGGAAAGCGTGTAGACCAGGAGGAACTGGTAGTTGCTGGACAACCGCTTCTTCAGCTGCAACTCCAGGCCCTTGTAGTCCCTCTCGGCGTTCTTGAAGTTGGTGAAGTAGTACCAGTAGTCGTTGGTCTCACCGGCCAGGATCTCGTCGTAGTTGCCCACCCGGTCCTCGATCATGGTGTCCTGCCAGTTGTAGATCAGTTTGGCCCCGGCGGAGAAATCGGTAGCGAACTCGAATTCGTAGCCCAGGATCACCTCATCCTTGAAGTTGGGGGTCAGGTCGGGGTCGATCTGGGTGCTGCTGGAATCACCGCCGCTGGAGGAGAGCAGATCCCAGTTGTCTGGATTGAAGGGGTCATTGGGATCGTATGTCCCTTCGTAGCGGTATGTCGTGGACGTTGAACGGTTGAGATACGACCCCAGCCAGGTGCCCACGGCGTCGAAGTAGCGGGCGTAGTTGAAGTAGGCCTTGGAGCGGCCGTCACCCCTGATGTCCCAGCTCACGCCGGCCCGCGGCGCCAGCAGGTTGTCCAGGTCGTAGGCGGGGCTCTGCCCGCCCGATTCGTTCATGTGGGTCTGGGTCTGACTCTCCCAGCGCAGGCCGAGGTTGAAGGTCCAGTTGTCGCGCCAGGTCCAGGCGTC
>CBESOE010000161.1:0-9028 GCA_965531145.1 uncultured bacterium
CCTTAGCCGGCGTCAATATTTCTCCGGTCTTTCCAGCCCTTACCCTCACCCAATACCATGGATAATGTCTTCGAAACGATGCAGGGGATTTCTTCATCCGGGCGTACCGCTCCCTCAAGAACCAGCCCCGGCTCATATCAGGATGCTCACGCCGGCTCCCACTTGTCCCAATCAGGCGGCGCTTGCGAGAAATCTTCCTCCTCCTGGGCCAGGGCTGCCGGTTCGTCTAGCTCGCGTCTTGCCATCCACTCCGGCGGCCCGGGGGCCCGGGGGACGACGGTGCTCACGCCCAGGTGCTCGAGGATGCGGCGGATCACCTGGTCCTGGGTGGTCGTGATGAACGAGATGATCTTCATCACACCAGCACACTTGTCACAGCGCAAAACATCAACCTCGAACACCTGGCGCAGGAGCTGTGCCCAGTTGCGCCTCCGAATCGTGGCCGGCGGTGGCGCCTCGCTGTGAATATCCCCCTGCCCCGCCCCAGTCCTGCGCCTCCGCTCGGCCCGACTCCTTACCGAGTAGTACCCGTAATACCGCACCATATGCATCCCGGGCGGCGGCACTTGCAGGGCCAGTAATGACAGGAAGGTCAGTGCATCATACTGGGCCACCACCGGGCGGACACCATGCACCTTCTTTGAGCTGCGCACAGTGACCGTGCCTGTTGTCCGGTCATATGCCACCCGCTCGGCCGACACCGCCGGACGGGCCAGGTAGCGCACCAGCCGCTTGAGACGGCCATAATCGCCCACAGCGACCTTGACCGAGCCGTCCGCGGAAAATCCGCTGTGCTCCCAGCCCAGCATCTCGTCATGGAGGCGTTGGCTCAGGCGCTTGCGCCGCACCATCAGGTCGAGCACCCGCTTGGCGAACAAGCGGGTCAGCACCTCGATATCCCCCTGCATGTCGAAAGGCATCGGATGGAAGACACCAACGGAGTCGAAGGCGCCGTCGCTGGCCAGGGTATGGAGGTGGAGATGCGGGTTGACCCGGTCCCCGAAGCGCTGGGGCAGCACCACCATCCCCACCCGGAGGTCATCCCGGCCAAGACCTGAGCGGTAAGCCGGGTGCGGGACTTCTTCGACGTGTGGGTTCTCTCGCGGCAGTTCGACTTCGATGGCAGGGTCCTGGCGGCGGCAGTCCGGGAGACGTTCGCGCGGAGAGGCCTTAAGGTCGATCCACACCCCGTGGCCCTGACGGAAGAGTTCGCGGCGGACGCCGCGAAGGCAGCCCAGTGGCGAGGATTCCTTCGGAAGAGCCGACTGGAAGGCGTGCCGACCGAGCTGGCTGAACTCGTGGCGACAATTGCCGCCTTCCTCGGCCCGGTTGCCAAGGCGCTTCATGAGGATCGAGCCTTCGAGGGCCGATGGAAAGCACCTGGGCCGTGGTGATCCGCCAGATCCTCAAAGTCATACATCACATGTACATTAATAACGGGGCGCCGGCAGCGGTGTAGACCGCCGGCGCCCCTTCTATCTGCCCAAGCAGACGGGGTCTGGATTTGAACACTGCAGGGCTAACTGCCCAGCAGACCGATACGCGTTTCAGCCGTCTTGGCCAGGTCGAGGGCCGCGTCCACCTCCTTAGGGGCAGCTCGGCCCTGGCCAGGTCTTCCTCGGACTGCTTGAGGTCGGCCCGGGTCTTCTCCCCGTCGATCTTCTCGGCGGCCGCGAGCTGCTTGGCCTTCTCCTGGGCTTCTTCGATGGTGCCCACGAGGTAGAAAGCCTGCTCCGGCAGGTCGTCGTGCTTGCCGTCGATGATGTCCCGGTAAAGCCGGCCTATGAATGGATGCTGATGGACACTGCGGTTTACAGATTGACTGGGAACAGAAGATCACTCTTTCAACGCTATCCTGTCGAGCTTGTCTTGCTGGTGTGCCATTCCCTCCCGATCCTCATTCGGAATCGTTCGCTCCGTTCGACAACTCCAAAAGCTTGACGTCTTCAAGGTCGATGTCCCGGCCGGCAGCCCGTTTGGAAGCGATGATGTCTGAACGCGAGGCCACGAAGAACTCCTGCCCCTGATAGCCCATGGTACGTCTGTTCGACCAGGCTTGGTCAAACAGCAGACCGGGTGTAGATGTCTGAACGTCGATCCTTATCCGATCCTTGAACACGGTAATTTCATTGGCCAGAAGATCTTCGGCCGTGGTGAGCGACGCCGTGTCCAGGTTTGCTTCCAGCAGCGCATCAAGCAGGCGCCGGGCATTTTCAGGAGAGGCTTCGATCAGGATATCGAGGTCGAAAGTCGCTCGGGGAACACCGTGCAGCACGGCAGCGATGCCGCCGATAGTGACGTATTTCACCTTATGCTTTTGTAAGGACGCGAACACGTCCTTCAACCGGTTGAGCATCTGTCTTATCCACTATTCCGGGATTGTTCTCCAGAATCAAGTCGGTGAAGGCGACAAGGAGATCCATCCGCTCAGCAAGCGTCAGCCCCGAGAACCAGCGCGCCTTTGCTTCCCCGGACTCTTCACGGAAATCGTGCGAAACTGAGCCGCCATAGACCATGTGTTGCAGCCATCTCCTGTAGAATCAATGGCATTCAAGCCTCTTCGCTTGCTGACATTCTAGTGGAAACGGTGCGGAATCGCAATGGAATAAAAACGGGGCGCCGGCAGTGGTGTAATACCACCGGCACCCCTTCTATTGCCTTCCAGACATGGTCTGGATAAGTTTACCGCAGGGCTACTTGCCCAGCAGACCGATAGGCGTTTCAGCCGTCTTGGCCAGATCGAGGGCCGCGTCCACCTCCTTAGGGGCAGTTCGGCCTTGGCCAGGTCTTCCTCGGACTGCTTGAGGTCGGCCTATCTTTATCGAAGGAGCGCATGCCACGCACGAGTGGCAGAAAATCTCGAGCACCATCTGGATCTTCTTCAGTGTTATTACAACTTTATACGGCCTCACCGAGCGTTGAGATTTGGTCTGGAGATGAGGACGCCGGCGATGCAAGCTGGGTTGGCGAGCCGGCGGCTGTCGTTCCGAGAGATCTTTACGGCCGTGGAGATCGTGAGATATTTCGTTGTCGTTGGAATGGTGGTTGTGTTTAGCCGAGGTAGGGCCGGGGATCGGCTTCGTCTAGCGGCGTAGCAACAGTTCCCGGATGAAGCACCCCCCACCCCGCAATAGCTCTCTCGCAATAACTTGACACAACGAACCCGAGCGGATTAAATGGATTCAGAATTTTGATTCAACCGCCTCGGAATGATGCCGGCTGACCACTACAAGAAGCATCATGGAAGGCACATTGAATCAGGCGTTTACCGTAATTTTTCCCATCGGGTTCGGCTCGATACTGTCTCGGACGATTTAGAAAATCTATCGCTGCTGAGCTGGCGGCACGGGAAATGGGCCATGGTTGAGCCTTCTCCTGTCCCCCGAACGCGCGAGCAAAGCACTCATGCGTCGGGAGCCGTGTCGCCCTCAATTCCGGCACAGACGTTGGTGCGGAATTGCCCTTCTCACTGGAGAAGTGCCAATGCCATCACACGTATCGCTCAAAGTCCTCCTGATCCAACTGCCGTTCCCCTACTACGACTTCAAGAAGCACTGGGGCAACATTCCGCTGGCCGCCGGGTATCTCAAGGCGATGGCCCACAAGGAGGGGCTGCACCGAAACGTGCAGATCGAGATTCTCGGAGAGAAGGATACCAATCGCTCCGGCGACGCCCGCCTGGTGGACCTGATCGTCGAGCGGAGACCGGATGTGCTGGGCTTTTCGCTCTACAGCTGGAATGCGCTGCGCAGCCTGCAGATCGCCCGGGAGGTAAAGATGAAGCTCCCCGGCGTGCTGATCATGGCCGGCGGGCCCGAGGTCACCATGGAGACCGACTATCTCCTCGACGACCCGACGGTGGATATCGGCTGTCTCGGCGAAGGCGAACGAACCTTTGTCCAGATCCTCAGGAACCGGCTGGAGAGCCGTCGCGACTTCAGCGCCATCCGCGGCATCTTCTACCGGGAAGACGGCCGGGTCATCGCCACACCCCCGCAGGCGATGATCGAGAGACTGGACGATATTCCCTCGCCCTACCTGCTGGGCATTCTCGATCCCGAAGAGTACGGGGAGGCCTGGCTGGAAAACATGCGTGGCTGTCCGTTCAAGTGCACCTATTGCGCTCACGGGACCAGGCCGATGGGCAATTTCTCCGCCGAGCGCATCGTCGAGGAGCTCCGCGTCATCCGGAAGAGCGGCGTAAGGCGCGTCCGGTTCGTAAACGGCACGTTCATCTCCTCACCGAACTTCAAGGCGATCACGGACAAGGTCATCGAGTTGAACAGTGACCGGCGCCTCCGGTTCTTCGGCTTCGCCTATGCCGAACACGTCACCGAGCAGATCGCCGATCGGCTCAAGCAGTGCAACTTCTATGCGCTGGAGATCGGCCTGCAAAGCGCAAACCCCGCCACGCTGGAAACGGTCAACCGAAAGGCCCATCTGGATCGTTTCCTCACCGGCATCCGACTGCTCAAGGAACGCCGTTTCGACATCAAGATCGACGTCATCATCGGCCTGCCTGAAGAGACCCTGGACGGTTTCAAAAAGACGCTGAAGTTCCTCAGGGAGCACCAGTTGTTCAACGTCGAACCGTTCGTCCTCTTCATCCTGCCCGGTACCGTGCTTCGCCGGGATGCGGCGAAGCACGGGATCACGTACCAGACGCTCCCGCCGTATCTCACCATCGAAGCGCCGTATATCTCGCGCCGGGAGATCGAGGAGGCCGTCAGGCTGGTCAAGGGCATGCCGCACCCCCTGGTATCCCCCACCTTGCTGGTGGATTCCTGCTCCACCGGATTCCCGGGCCGTGCCGAAAAGCGCGGGGAGGATATTTTCGCCTGCCGGTCGCTGGACCGGAACATCAGCAGGGTGAACCTCGAGCTGGACGCCGCGGTCCAGGAGCCGGCCCTGCTGGAGCGGCTGGGCCGGCATCTGAGCCGGCGGCTGATCCAGCCTCTGACCGTCTGGTTCAAAACCGGCGACCCGGACAACACCACGGAGCTCATGGCGGCATTTTTCCGGCCGATCGCCGAGAGCAATCCCTTCATGCTCTGGACGATCGTACTGGAAACCGCCCGCCCCCTGACCGAGTCGCTGGCGCTGCGGATCAAGCAGGCCATCACGACCCGGGAGGTGATGTTCGACTTCTGCCGAACCGCCCGGCCCATCGAAATCTTCGGCGTCGTCCCCTGGCGCTACGCTCGGACCCGCTCTCATCACAACGGGGCCCGCGCGGCCGTACCCACGTACTGGTCGTTCGACATCGCGTCCCGGCCCGGCTGGCGAAAGGAGCTGGACGGGCTTTTCGCCGCCGTGGATGGCGAACGGGTCCTTCTTGATCTTGCCCCCCAATCGACGCTGGGCTTTACCGTAGAGGTCCTGCAGCATCTCGAGCACAATTGGTCCCGCCGGAAGAACACCATGATGTTCCGCAACCTGGCCCTGTACTATGCCCGCCGCAAAGTTCACAGCATGGAAACAGAGGGATTCACCATCAACTGGCCGGACACCCTGGAGTCGACGCTGACCCTGGACAGCCGTCTGGCCCTCCGGTCACGGTTTCGTCAGGACCAGCACACACTGCTGGAGCTGGCGGCCCTGCAGATGAAGCTGGGGAGACTTTCCCAGTAGCGGCGCCGGCCGTCGGATGCAAAAGCCAGGCAGCGAGCCCCGGTTCAGATGTCATACCCGTAGTGACCGCTGTCACTGCAACACTCTTTTTGTTGAAGGGACATGTGCGGTGGAGACTGCCTGTGGCGCAAGCCTCCACAGCAGTATGAACAGAAACACCAGGTGTACGCACAATCCGACAATCCCCTGCCATCGTGAGCACCTGACGTGTGACCTGGATCAGTCCTGTTCCACAGCATAAATCCTCCGTCCCCATGAGGCGGAAGAATTTTTTCAACCGTTATCACCAGACACTCTCCAGCGGCATCCTCACTTCTCGACCTAAGAGGTTTTGCTGGAAAAATTTTGCGTAAAGGACTGCAGCAAGACGTAAAGAAGGCTGCCGTCATTGGCGCCGGCCCCGGGGGATATGTTGCGGCCATCCGTGCCGCTCAGCTGGGGATGAAAGTGGCCCTCATCGAGGAGCGGGCCACCCTTGGCGGTACCTGCCTCAATGTTGGCTGTGTGCCATCGAAAGCGCTGCTGGAATCGAGTGAGCTGTTCAAGGTCACCAGGGACCGTCTGGGCGAGCACGGCATCACCGCGGCCGGTGTGGAGATGGACGTGGCCGGGATGATGGAACGCAAGGCACGCATCGTCACCGAGGTCACCGACGGCCTGGGCCTCTTGATGAAGAAGAACAAGATCAAGGTGATCAACGGGCGGGGCGTCCTGGCCGGCGGAAAGAAGATCATCTCCTCCACCGAAGCCCTGGAACTGACCGCGGTTCCGGGCCGGATGGTGGTGGTGGGCGGTGGGGCCATCGGCCTCGAACTGGGTTCGGTCTGGAAGCGGCTCGGCGCCGAGGTGACCCACACGTTCTATCGTGTCGGTCTGGGCCGGGATGACCTTCGTGTGGGGATGGTGGTTGTGCCCCAGCGCTTCGGCGACCGGGTCAACCCGCACCTGCACCGCTCATTCATGGACCGGAGGCCGCAGTCGAACTCCCCAGCATCGATACGAAGGCATTTCCCATGGCAGTGGGTGAGATCGGGCCTTGAAACGGCCTGGAAAAATTGACACCCCTAAAGGAAACCACTACTCTTTGACGCCGAAAAAGGCGATGCCTATACTCCACAATGGAGACACGAACGATGAGCGAAACGCGAGCCCGGCTGTTGCTCCTGCTGGTGGGCAGCCTTGTCGGAATTATTCTTTCTGAGGCGCTGCTCCGGCTGATCCGCCCGCCGCAGCTGGGCATCACTTTGCAACCCTGCATCTACGTGCGCGATGAAACCATCGGATACCTGCACCAGCCCGGGGCCAGCGGATTAAAAACCCGGGATTTCGAGATTGAGAACGTGGTGCGGATCAACGCCTGGGGATTCCACGACGTTGAGCCGGAGAACCGTGAGGACAACCCCTTTCCCGTTGTGGCCGTATTCGGTGATTCATTTACCGCCGCCCTGGAAGTGGACGTGTCTCGGGGCTGGACCCAGGTCATGGAGCGTGAGTTGCGCCGTCGGGGACACCAGCGGGCCGCGGTCTACAATTTCGGGCTCAACGGCACTGGGACCAACATACAGCTGGCCCTGCTCAAGCGTTATTTGCCGTACCTGCGTCCCGACCTGGTGCTGCTTGCTTTCTACCGCAATGATATCAAGGACGTGACCAGTCCAAAGGTATACAAGGAGTGCTACCGCGGCTATGTGCTGACCTACGTCAGCGAGGAGCAGCGCCGGCTCTCCCGGGAGTACCTGGACCACAACTGGCCCGGACCGCTCTCCAGCTGGCTCTACCAGCGGAGTTTCATATTTCGGGCGGTCTCACTGTTAGGCAGGCATGGGGTTCTGCTGCAGTGCAACAATCTCAATCTCTCCCGGCTGGGGATTCCGGGCAGCGGCTCGGGGGGGAAGGGGCGGCGGCCGGGAGCGGCCCTCAAGCGGGCCTTCCGGGGTTTCCACCGGCTGAGCCGGGAGCATGGCTTCCGTTTCCTGGTGCTGCCAGTGCCTACCAAGGCATCGGTCAGCAGCAGCATCGAGGCCTTTGACAACCACGTGCCGCCCGGGATCCGCTCGGAACTTGCTGTCCTGAACACCGCCCCCGTGCTCAAGCGACGAGAAGCCGAGGCCGGTCTGGCGGCCCACGAAGAACTCTACTGGTCCAACGACGGGCACTTCAACGAGCTGGGAAACCGGCTCTTCGGCGAAGCGGCCGCGGAACTTCTAGCCCCGGAGCTGGCCAGGCTCGGAGCGACACCTGACACACCCTCGGGGCCATGATCGCTTCGCGCAGCAAAACACTCTGGCCGGTACGCTGAACCTTTACTGTGGTCGTTCTTCCCTACGGAAAAATGGTTGAGCTGATTGACTTCGGTGGGTTCAGAAATCGACGTGAAATCGAACAGATCAGGTAATGAACGTGCACTCTGTTTTTAGCGACTTCGTCAATAAGTTATCAATCCGGGGCCGGACAAGGTTTGTCGTGCTCGCGCGATATCGATCCGGGTCGAATTTGATCAGCAGAGCCTTGAATTTGCATCCCGACGTTTTAGTCGGACCTGAGATCTACAATGTGAGTGCGCTTGCCGGAGAACTGCCAGCACTGGACCATCCAACCAAGTTGGCCTCGCGCATTTTCCATGGGCAGTATCGATCCTAAGTGAAGGCCGTGGGTTTCAAGCTGATGTACGAGCTGGCGAGTGAAGACGAGCTGAATCCGGCCAACTGGGGGCCCATGCTGCCGGCACGCATTCGCAGTGACATTGCCAGAATCAATGGATATATCGAGGCACAGCGGGACAGGTATATGGTGCATCTGGCGCATGTTTGGAAATCCTTGGGTGAGGACCATGAACTGCGCGTATTGCACGTGCACAGAAAGGACAAATTGGCTGCGTTTGTTTCCCTGCAACTGGCGTTACGTGAGGACGACTGGCTTGAAAGGCCCTATGGATCTGGTCAAATCCGAATTGACCCACTCGAGTTTGGCCAGTGGTGTGAGCGCGGTGATATCTTGGAGCGAAAATACGGTCAGATGTTTGCCAAGCATCCCACGCTTCACGTCGAGTACGATGAGCTTGCCCACCAGTTTGGTTCGACGCTTGAGCATGTATGTCGGTTTTTGAATGTTGAGCCAATTCAGATTGATCAACCCACCAGAAAACAACAAACTCGGGATCTTCGAAAGGTGGTCGAGAATTTCGATGATCTCAAAAGGGCCCTTTCTGAACCCCAGGAATAGGGAAGCCGCCCCAGATAGGACCTCATTCCCGAGGGAACGATATTGAACGCCGCCTACCCCGCGGCCACCACCTTTGGCAACCACCTCTGCCCGCCCAACGCCGACGCCATCATGCGCGCCCTGGCCCCGGTGATCCCCGACCGGGTCACCGCCGGCTGGAACCAGCTGCTCTGCT
>CBESOE010000162.1:0-9016 GCA_965531145.1 uncultured bacterium
CAGCGCTGGTACGAAGGGCTGCAGGCCGGCGGCCAGGACGCCGTCGACGCCACCCTCGACCTGATCACCAACTTCTCCCAGGGGAATATCCCGCCGGCTCTTCTCGCCGACTATTCCCCCGGCTCGAAAAAATACGCCAATATCTGGGAGCACATGGTCAAGACCTCGGAGACCTACAATGATCCCGGCCATTTCACCGCGCTGATCGGCTTCGAGTGGACCTCGCTGGTCAAGGGCAACAACCTGCACCGCAACGTGATCTTCCGCGAGGGCGCGGAAAAGGCGGGCCAGGTAGTGCCTTTTACCACCCAGCCGCCCGGGGGCAGCACCGACCCGATGGACCTTTACCAGTGGCTCGAAAACTACGAGGCGAAGACCGGCGGCTCGGCACTGACCCTGGCCCACAACGGCAACCTGTCCAACGGGTTCATGTTCCCGGTGGACGAGCAGTACACCGGCCGCAAGCTCGATAAGGCCTATGTGGAACAGAGAGCCAAGTGGGAGCGGATGTATGAGGCCACCCAGATCAAGGGGGACGGGGAGGCCCACCCCCTGCTCTCACCGGAAGACGAGTTCGCCGACTACGAGACCTGGGACTCGGGCAACCTCGATCTCAGCCAGACCAAG
This sequence comes from uncultured bacterium, assembly GCA_965531145.1. Classification (GTDB taxonomy): domain Bacteria; phylum Acidobacteriota; class JAQAZP01; order JAQAZP01; family JAQAZP01; genus JAQAZP01. The sequence goes on from CBESOE010000162.1 coordinate 628, forward strand.
ACCCCGGAGATGCTGAAGTACGAGTATGCCCGCGAGGCACTGAAGATCGGGCTGCTGCTGGAGGCCCGCCACGGCACCAACCCCTACAAGTTCGGCCTGGTGGGTTCCACCGACAGCCACACCTCCCTCACCACCTCGGAGGAGGAAAACTTCTTCGGCAAACACACTGGCAGCGAGCCCTCACCCGACCGCATACAGCACCCGTTCACCAAGACTGAAAACGGGGTTTTCGAGGGATGGCAGACGGTTTCCTCTGGCCTGGCCGCGGTGTGGGCCAAGGAGAATACCCGGGAATCGATCTTTGACGCCATGGAGCGCAAGGAGGTTTATGCCACCACCGGAACGCGTTTGATGGTTCGCTTTTTCGGCGGCTGGGACTACACCGACGACGACCTGAACAGCCGCCAGCCGGCCTTCCGCGGATATGAGAAGGGTGTGCCCATGGGCGGTGATTTGAACGCTGCAAAGGACGGAGCAGCCCCGACCTTCATGGTCTATGCCCTGCGCGACCCCATCGGCGCCAACCTCGACCGGATCCAGATCGTCAAGGGCTGGCTGGACGCCGACGGAGAGACCCACGAAAAGGTGTTTGACGTGGCCTGGTCCGGCGACCGCAAGCCGGGGGCCGACGGCAAGGTGCCGGCGGTGGGGAACACGGTTGACGTGGCGGCGGCCAACTGGTCCAACACCATTGGCGCACCGGAACTGGGCACGGTCTGGACCGACCCGGACTTCGATTCGAAGCAGAGTGCGTTCTACTATGCCCGGGTCCTCGAGATCCCCACACCGCGCTGGGTCTGCTACGACGCCCTGCGCTACGGTATCGAGATTCCCAAGGATGCCACCACTACGGGCCAGGAGCGGGCCTATACTTCGCCGATCTGGTACACGCCCTGAAGCGGATGATTTCGGGAGGCCCGGGTCGCAACACTCAATCGCCGTTGTTCTTCAGCAGGCGGTAGTTGCGGCGGCGGGCGATGGGCTTGGGGTAGGGGTAGTCGGTCTTGCGCAGCAGCAGCTCTTCCACACTGTCCGGGTCGCCGGCGCCCTGTTCGGCGGCCTGTGCGATGATGGAATCGAGATTGGCCAGCAGCACTTTTACCAGTTCGGGGTCCAGCCGGCTTCCGGACTGTTGCTCCAGTTCGGCGGTGGCCGCTTCGAGGACTTCCGATCCCGGCCGAAGGGGTGTCCCGGTGAGCAGGTCAAAGGTCCGGCAGAGGGCGAGGATCCTTGATCCCAGCGGAATCTCCCGCCCGCGGAGGCGGTGCGGGGGGCCGGAGCCGTCGAACCGTTCACCCTGGTGGCGGATGATACGCAGGGTTTCCTCGGGCAGGCCCAGCGGCCGGAGGATCTCCACCGCCCGGTCGATGCGGTCCATGCTCGGGCCATCGGTATTTTTCTCTTCCTGACCGCCGATGGCCCCCAGGTCGTGGAGCAGGGCGGAGTATTTGAGCACCCTGATGCTCTGCGGTTTGGAGAGCAGGCGGCGTCCCAGTTCCACTGCATAGAGCGCGGTATGGCGGCAGCGGGTGCGGCTGGCCGGGTCGTGCAGGCCCAGGGCCCGCAGCAGCGCCAATACCGCGCCGGCCAGCTGATGCTGCTTGACCTGGGGCACCAGCTGGGAAGCGCTGGTCCGTCGGCGGGACGGCTTGTCGTGGCTCTTCGGTTTCCAGCGCATACTGCTGGTGATGAATTCCAGGTTGTTTTTCTGGCTGCAGAGGAAATAGCGGTTGCGCCCCATCTTCTGCACCGAGACCAGGGCGCTCTCGGCCAGGGCCAGCAGTTGCTCCGGGCGCTCCAGGTGGTTGTGCGGGTAGCAGGAGATGCCCAGGGTGATGGTCAGCGGCGGGGTGAATCGCTCCCGGCCGGCAAAGTGGGTCTGGATGCTCTCCCGGACCCGTTCAGCAAAGGCGATTGCCCCGGAAACCTCGCTGTTGGGCAGCAGGATGCCGAAGCGGCCCTCGGCCACGTGGGCCAGGATGTTGTTGCCCCGGGAGGTCTTGGCCAGCACCCGGGAGACGCTCTCGATGGCCGCATCCCGCTCGAAGAGCCCCGTCTTGCGTTCGATGGCCTGCAGCCCGTCCACCTCGGCCACGATGCAGGAGAGCGGCTCCTTGAACCGCTCCACCCGCTTGAACTCCTCCTGGAGCCGGCGCACCAGGTAGTTCCGGTTGTAGAAGCCGGTCTGATCATCGAGGAAACGCTTGTCCTCGGGGAGTGGCTCGGTGGCCTGTTCCATCCTCCGTTTGAGCCCGCAGAGATACTGGAGGCGCAACATCACTTCCTGCCGGTCAAAGGGTTTTTGCTGTACGGCATCGGCGCCGGAGCGAACCGCTTCCAGCCGTGGCTTGACCCCCCGGCCGCCGTGGAGGTAGAGCAGGGGCACGTAGGAGAGGCCGCTGCCGTCAAAGGCGGTGCGGATGGTGGAGCAGAGGTCCAGCGCCTGGCGGGTGGTCAGCCGTTCACTGAGGATGACGCAGTCCGGACCGAGACGGCGGATCTCATCCAGCAGGGCGTCACTGGTCTGCGGGGCACAGAAGCGGAACCCGTCTTCTTCCAGGGCTGCCGCCAGCTGGTCCACGAACCCGCTCTGCTCTCCGATCACCAGGATGGTGTGGGTCTGGCTGCTCTGCTGATCGCTCATCCGTCCGCCTGTTCTGAGGTGCCGGGGTATCCCTTCGTACGCTCAGGAACCTTTTCGGTCGATCGGGCAAAAATATTGACTACGTGGTGCACTCCTGCAACAATGATACCTGTTTCCCCAACCCGAGTGAAGGAAAAGAAGAACCGTGATCTATCTCCTCCTATTGCTGATAGTCCTCTCCGCGGCGTGTCTGGGCCTGGTCTATTTTCTGCTCAGGCGGTTCAACGAGCACATGCGGATCCAGGAACACCGCCTGCTGCGGATGGAGCGGATGGTCAACGACCTCTACCAGGAAAAGACGGTGAGCCTGGTGCGCCAGATGCAGGGCCGGATGAGGATCGACCACGAGGCCCACCGGGAACTGCTGGGCGAGCAGGGTGAGGCCTGGGAGGCGGTCGAGGCCCTGTTCCAGGACGAGGACCGCAATTTCTCCACCGCCCTCCGTATCCTCCTCGAAGCACGCCGGATGTACGAGGAGCGGATGAAACTTCTCGACCGGGTGGGCTGATTTCGCACCCTTGTGGGCCCGGTCCGTCCCGGGAGCGAATATTTTTTGGAAATATTTGCTTTCCCGGGGCCCCGATGATAGACTCCGCCTCTTAAAGTTGGCTGTTTTTTCGGCAAGTATGCCTTATGGATATATTTGCCTTGAGGTAATATTTTCACACATGGGGCTCTCAAAACTTGGAAGGGGCTGATTTCTGAATGGAGAACCCGCTGGAAGTAAAAGTTCAGGATGACCTGGAAAAGGCCATCCGGGTGCTGAAACGGAAGATTGCCCGCAACGGAATTCTCAAGGAGCTGAAGAAAAGACGGTTCTACGAGAAGCCCAGCGAGCGTCGCAAGCGCAAGAGGATGGAAGCAGCCAAGCGCCGCAAGAAAGCGGCTCGCACCGGCCGCTATTGATCCTGACGGAGAAGAACCGGTAACGACGCCCTGGGCTTTCGTGACCGGTTCTTTTTTTTGCCCGGACCTTTTTTTCGCCGGACCTTGGTGGATGATGCGATGACGAACAAAGTCGGTGATGCCGCTGACGATCCCTATCGCGGGTACCGGGGAGCGGCCAGGGAAAAGTTGCAGGCCTGCGAGGTGCGGGTCTGGAGCGAAGTGACCGCCGACACCACCAGGGGCGGGTTCCGGGGCATTGTGCTGCCACGCTCCGAGACTGCCGACGACCGTCACATCGTGATCAAACTGGACACCGGGTACAACGTGGGATTGGCCGTGGAATCCATCCAGGCAATGGAAGAAAAGGGTTACCGCAAGATAACCTACAAGATCCCGGCCAAGGACGTGCCCCACAACCCCGACCTGCCCAACGTGACCCTCTTTGGCACCGGCGGTACCATCGCCAGCCGTCTGGACTACCGCACCGGCGCGGTGATTCCGGCCTTCTCCCCCGGCGAGCTGTACGGTGCGGTCCCCGAGCTGGCCGACATCTGCAACCTGAAGACGATCAAGCTCTACGGTGAGTTCAGCGAGAACATCGGGCCCGAGCACTGGAAGGGGACCGCCGAGGCGGTGGCCCGGGAGATCGAGGCCGGCGCCGAGGGCATCGTCATCGGCCACGGCACCGACACCATGCACTACACAGCGGCGGCCCTCTCCTTCATGCTCCAGGATCCGCCGGTGCCGGTGGTGATGGTGGGGTCCCAGCGGTCCAGCGACCGCCCCTCCTCGGATGCCGCCCTCAACCTGATCAACGCCGCCCACGCCGCCGCCTACGGCGACATCGCCGAGGTGATGGTCTGCATGTTCGGTCCCACCAGCGACCAGTACGACCTGCTGCACCGCGGCACCCGGGTCAGGAAGATGCACTCCAGCTACCGCAGCACCTTCCGCACCATCGGCGACATCCCCCTGGCCATGATCTCCCCCGGCAAGTACCGCATCCTGCACAGTGAGGTCAAGCGGCGGCGGGACGACCGCACGGTGAAGCTGAATACCAGCTTCGAGGAAAAGGTGGCCCTGGTCAACTACTACCCCAACATGCAGCCCGACGTGCTCAATGGCCTGATCGACAACGGCTACCGGGGCATCGTCATCGCCGGCACCGGACTGGGCCACGTGAACAAGATCGTCTATCCCGTGCTGCAGCGGGCCAGGGACGAGGGCGTGGCCATCTACATGACCGTCCAGACCCTCTGGGGCTACGTGCAGATGTATGTCTACGACACCGGGCGGGACATCATGGAACTGGGGGTGATCCCGGCGGCCAACATGCTGCCCGAGGTGGCCTATGTCAAACTGGGCTGGGTTCTGGGCCAGACCGACGACCTTGATGAGGTCCGGCGGTTGATGCTCACCCCGGTGTCCCACGAGATCACCGAACGCGAACCGCCCAACGGCTACCTGATCCTGCAGGGCGGTATCCCCGAAGTGGAAGAGTATATCCTCAGTCATCGCAAGTAGACGGCAGGACTGTCTAGCAGCCGAGTGCGGCGGACAACAGCTCCGCGGCCTCGCGTCCGGGGACTCGTCCGCCCGCCCGGGCCATCAGCAGGCCCATGGTGTGGCGTTGCCGCGTGGCCGGGCTGGCAAAGGTGATCCCCTCGGTGAGCGAGAGCGCCTTCCGGACCTCGGTTTCCAGGTCGGGAAGCGGCTGTTCGGGATCCATTCCCAGGCCCTTGAGGGTCCGGTCCAGCGCTCCGTCCCCCTCACCGCCGGCGGCGGTTTCGGCCAGCAGCGGCAGCAATGCCCGCAGGGCTTCGGGGAAGAGCCGTTGGTGGGCCAGCCGGCTGAAGAGTTCGAAAAGATCGTCATCGCTGATGCTGTCGGTCCGGCCGGTGAGGCGGGCTGCGTGCTTCAGTTCTTCCAGCAGCGTGGTGGCCACCAGTTGCGGATCCAGCTCCAGCTGGGACAGCACCCGTTCGGCCAGGGCACCCCGGGTTGAGACGGCCAGGGCCCGGGCGGCCGGGGCGGCCAGCCCCTGTTCCACAAAGGTCTTTTCGCGGTCCCAGGGCTTTGAGGCGAGGCCGGAGGCGATGCGGGCGATCCGGTCATCATCGATGGCCTTGGGCGGCATGTCGGTGTCGGGGTACATCCGGTCCGGACCGGGGAGGATCCGCTCGAAATCGGTCCGCCCACCGGGTATGGGCTGCCGGGTCTCACTGGGCACCCCCTCGGCCGCTTCGGCTGCACGGATCACCACCTCCTCGGCGGCGGTGGCGGTGTCTCTCTCCGGGCCCCAGACCAGAACCAGTGCATCGTCGTCCGAGGCGGAGCATTCCTGGCGGAGTTCGTCCCAGGTCCGGCGGTTCGGTGCCCCGGTCACGGACCCGTCGGCCAGCTCGGCGTGGTAGAGGTTGGGCATCCGGTCGAGGCAGGCGATCACCCGCACCCGGCCACCCAGCTCGTCGGCAAAGCAGAAGTCCGGCTGGGTGGGCCAGGGAAGGATCCCCCTGAACCCCTGCAGGCGGATGGCTCTGACGTTCATCCCGGCACGGACGTTTTCGGTCAGCTCGGTGGTGATCCGGTTGTCCCTGTCCGGGCGGCGGAACAGGTCGGTGACATCGGTGACACTGTGGCCGTCACCATGTACCGAGTCGGGGGTGATGCCGCGGCCCTGCAGTTCGTCCCTGATGTCCAGCAGCGCCTTGTGGCGGTGCGCCTCCACCAGCACCAGCTCCTCGATCAGCGGGATTCGCGAGACCCCCTTGATCTCCACCCGGGTTGAGCCCTCGATGCTCACGTTCACGTCCTGGCGTGCTGCCCCGGCGCCGCGCCGCACCTTGCCGGTGACCCGGGCCAGCCGGGCAATCTCCCAGCCCACCGCCGCCGCCTCTTCCGGGGTGTACATCTGCGGCTCGGTCACCGTCTCGCTCAGCGGTATGCTCAGGCGATCGGTGCGGTAGGTCATCACGTGGCCGTTGTCGCTCACCTCGCGGCAGGCGTCCTCCTCCACCGCCAGCTGGCGGATGCCGATGGTCCGGCCGCGGAAGGGGATTCCGCCGTCCACACCGATGATGGCCGTGCGCTGGAACCCGGCGGGAATGCTGCCGTCGAGATATTGCTTGCGGATGATGTGGATCTCGCCCACCAGGCTGCAACCGAGCATCAGCGCCAGTTCCAGGGCGACGTCCAGGGCCTGCTCATTGAGCTCGAAGGGCGGGGCATCGTCCATCTCGTAGGTGCAGACCGACTGGCTGTTCAGCCGATAGATCACGTCCTTGCGGGTTTTGAACTCCATCAGCGCCGTGCCGTCGTATTCACCCATTTCGGAGAGGGTGGGGCGCATGTGGCGGAGCACCTCGGCATCGAAGTGCGTGCTGTAGAGGCGGGCCGGGCAGCGGCAGAACAGTTTTTTCCGGGTCAGGAGCTGCTGGTGGACTTCCAGGCCGCAGCGGAATCCCAGCTTCTGAAAGCTGCTGTCGGACAGAAATTGAAAGCTCAACGGATCCCCCTTCCTCCAACCCGGTTGCCGGCCGCTCTTCAGGCCGCGCTATCTTAAATGGGGGCCGTCGGAGTGTCAAGATTGCCTGCTGCAGGGGAGACGAAGAAACCCCTTGACTTCTGCCGGCCGCGGACCAATATTAGAAATTGTCAGCACAACCAGCTCAAAAAGTGACCGATCAATTCCAGGTTCTGCCAGCCGGATGAGCCCTGTCCGCCTTCTGATGCTGATCCACCTGCCCGGCTCCAGGTTCCAACTGAAATTCTTCAAGTTGACATAATTAACGGTTAAGCCAGGCACCTGCCATTCCGATAGGAGTGGCAAGGGCGTAGTGACTTCTCCATCAAGATGTGTGAAGACACGGTGTCCCGGTGCAGTGTCCGACGAATTCGAACAGCAAGCGAATTAATTCTGATCTGTTTTACGATCCAGTAAAGCGGAAGGTGTCTCCGATGAAAGCCACAACAGACCGGGAACAGAATGCCGAGGACCGGTCCGGCATGGTCAGTTCCATCCGGACCGACGAACTGAAACCGCTGTCGCCGCCGCCGCGCGGGTGCGGTCCGCTGACGGCGGCCGAGCAGCTGCGCCAGCGGGAACGGCTCACCGCCATCGGTGAGATGGCCACCACGCTGGTGCACGAGATCAAGGCCCCGCTCAACGCCATCGGCGAATTTGCCCGGTCGATGCTGAAGAATCACACGGTGCCGGTCTCCAACAGGGAGCCGCTGGGCATCATCGTCAACGAGGTGTCCCGGCTGGAGCATTTGATCGACAACGTCATGGGGTTCGCCAACCCCGAGCGGTTGCAGCTGGCGCTCTACCCGATCAATCGCCTGGTACAGGAGACCGCCAGGGTTCTCGAGCCCGCCTGCCGGGAGTCGAAGATCGAGGTGCGGATGGATCTTGCGGACGGGTTGCCCGAACTGCTGCTGGACCGCGGCCAGGTGCACCAGGTGCTGGAAAACGTCTGCTCCAACGCCAAGCAGGCCATGCCCCGCGGCGGCACCATCACCGTCTCCACCTGCCTGGTGGACGGCGAGGTGGAGGTGCGGGTGACCGACACGGGCCACGGCATTCCCCAGCCGCTGCACCGCCGGGTATTCGAGCCTTTTTACTCCACCCACAGTATGGGGACCGGATTGGGGCTGGCGGTGACGGCGAGGGTCATGGCCGGCCATGGCGGCTCGGCCTTCCTCGACGGGACGGTGACCGAGGGCGCAACCTTCTGCCTCCGTTTTCCCGTACCGCGCTCAACCGGGGGCGCCTGACCCGGCGACCGGACAGGATTCGACGAAAAAACCCCTCTTGCGGCCCCATTGTCCGGGATCGCAAGAGGGGTTTTTCAATTC